>JBEDKJ010000021.1:0-75060 GCA_041172285.1 Pseudomonadota bacterium | reverse complement strand
AGCGCAGCAAACTTAAGGAAAGCTTAATGCTAGGGATGATTGAAAAATGGCAGGCATTCATATTTTTTAGGTCTTAGCCACACTTTAGCAAGGCGTCTGCCACCCTACTCGTTGCGCTAACACCCCATCAAATTCAGGGTTAAACATCAGTGTGTATTATAGCAAAATAGCCCCGCCTCGTCTGCCGCCTGACAGGCTTGGCCAATAAAAAACCCAGTTGAAATTCGGCTGGGTTTTTTACTGTTCAAGGCCACCTATTTGGCTTGATTAATTTGACTGATTAAACGGCTTTACATCTCCAAGCAAATCTTCCCGAAATGTTGATTGCTTTCTTGGTATTTAAAGGCATCCACTATGTTCTCTAGTGGGAAGACCTTGTCAACTATAGGGTGCATGCCGTTGGCATCGATGGCTTTGACCATGTCTTGCTGCTGGCTGCGGTTGCCGACTATCAGGCCTTGCAGGCGCAATTGCTTAATCAAGGCGGTGACGATGGAAACCTCGCCGCCTAAGCCAGTCAAGATGCCAATAACGGAAATGTGCGCGCCTACCCGCGCCGCTAACATGGATTGATTTAAAGTGGCCGGGCCACCCACTTCCACCACATGGTCCACACCGCGACCGCCGGTGATGTCCCGCGCCACCTCGCCCCAGTTAGCTGTCTTGCGGTAATTAATTAAGTGGTCGGCGCCCATGGCTTTGAGTCTGTCCAATTTAGCGTCGCTGGATGAAGTGGCAATGACGGTGGCGCCGGCCATTTTGGCAAACTGCAAGGCAAAAATAGACACGCCACCGGTGCCTTGCACCAACACCGTGTCACCGGGTTTTAAGGCATCGTCGCCCATCATGGCACGCCAGGCGGTTAAGGCGGCCGTGGTCAAAGTAGACGACTCCACATGGCTCCAACCTTTAGGCGCCAGGGTAAAGGCATTGGTGCTGGCGGTAACAATTTCACGGGCATAACCGTCCACCCCGTCACCTGGGGTAGTGGCAAAGCCTTCGACCAAGGGCTCACCGGCTAACCAAGTAGGGAAAAAGGTGCTGACCACGTGATCGCCAAGTTTGAATTCGCTGACGCCGTCGCCCACCGCCGTGACCACCCCGGCACCATCGGCCATGGGGATTCTGGCTTCGCTGGGGCCCCACATGCCGCTGACCACGGCAAAGTCATGGTAGTTAAGGGAATTGGCGTGCAAACGCACGGTGATTTCACCGGCTTTGGGTTCGGCTGCAGCGCGGCTACCTAGCGTCACTTTGTCGTAACCGCCGCCGGCTTGAAGAATAATGGCTTTATTGTTCATGGCAAACTCCTGTTTAATAGTCGAAGCTAAAGATCTTGATGATTGGTTTTAAAAGATGGTAGCGCAAATACACCGCTAAACATAGCCAGCAAGAGCATGGATGGTTTGGGGAACAAATCGTTAAAAATGGCCTCATAGAACGGTCATTTAACTACTAGCTTGCATCCAATGAAAATACTTTACACCTTGGCCACTGCCACCTTATTAAGCCTAGCCAGCGCAACTGGCTTAGCGCAAAGCATCTTCGATAAAAATTTCACGGGCACGCAAAAAGAGTACTTTGCTGACGGCAAACCCAAATACGAAATCAGCGTGATTAAAGGCAAAAAGCAAGGCCTAGAAACGTTTTGGTATGCCAGCGGCAAACTCTACATTCAAACCCATTACCTAGATGACAAAGAAGACGGGGTATGGCAGCAATGGTATGAAAATGGCCAACTAAAATTAGCCGCCCACTACAAAGCCGGCCTGGAGCATGGCAGCTTCACGCAATGGTATGACGATGGGCAAATGCGCGTGCAAGCCAATTTCGTCGAAGGCAAAAAAGAAGGCCTAGAAACCGCCTGGAACAAAGACGGCAGCGTGCGCTACCAGACCTTGTACGCAAACGGCAACCCAGTCACGCCAGCCCAACCTTAAACGTGTTTTAGGAAACCCATCATGCAGCAGCCCTCATCTCAACAAGCGGCTTTTTTCGCCAGTACTTTAGGCTACCTCGGTTTATTGCCTTTTGTCATTCCCACCCTATTGCTAGTCTTAGACGCACCGCACACGCCCTTGTGGTTGCATTTTTTAATGACTTACGCGGCAGTCATACTGAGCTTTGTTGGGGCCTTGCATTGGGCATTTGCCATGACCTTGGCGGATTTGACTCTCAATCAAAAGCGTTGGTGCTTTGCTTGGAGCATCATTCCGGCATTAGTAGCATGGGTGGCGCTATTCATTGCCAGTTTTGACGGCATGTTGGTCATGGCGGCCTTTTTTGCCGGCAATTTTATGCAGGATGCCTACCTAGCCAAAAGCATAGGCATGCCGAGCTGGTACATGCGCTTGCGCTTTCATTTGAGCTTTGTCGCCGCCAGCTGTTTGTCCATCGCCGCCGCCTTGACCGTTTAGCATTTAGGCCAGTCTAGTCTGTTCCCGACTTGAGGATAGCCGATCCCACTATGGCCCAATATTTTGAAAAGCGTTTTAAGTCTTTTGCCGTGATCTTATCGGCCAACTCGGCGTCGTAGGCTAGCGGTTCGGCTAGGTAGTCCACTTGCAGGCCTTGCAATTGGCCTTTAAACATTAAGTTGGGCGTATTTTGTGTGAAAACGTTGGCCGCGTCCAAGGCCTCCAGCACAGCACTTGTGTGACCAACCCAGACTTCCACTTCCGGCATTTCCATCAAGCAATCGGCGATAAATTGCAATCGATGCAAAGCCCATTCCTGCTGTAGATCCGGGTCAAAAACAAACACTTTCTTGTGCGGCATGGCATAACAAGCGTTCTCGCAGGAGAGCATTTCATCGTGAAACAATACGATGGTGTGTTGACCGGCAAACTTTGGACTAGGCCTAAGCGTGGGATTTTTGACAATTTTTACTGGCGCGCTGCTGGGTTCAAACAAGCGTTCGCTCAAGGCCTCGTAACTGTCATCAAACGGGCAAGCTGCTTGGCAATTTTGGCAAAATTGATTCGCGCTGTATTTGCTTAAATTTTCTTTATTAAAGAAATACGGTTTGCTGCCAAAAGTCGACGCCACCCATTGCCAAGATAAATTGTTCGAGGCCTGATCGCCATCCAATAGCAAACGCTGCATCCAACTGGCGCCTGCACGCCAATCCACGCCTCGCCAATGCACCATGTAACTAGCCAGCCACATGCGTGCGTGATTATGCAAATAGCCGCTCTGCTTCAGCGTTTGCACAAAGTGGTCCATGCAGGGCAAACCAGTAGCCGCCGCCTGCACGTCGTCGCTTACGGCCAGTCTGCGCAAGCGCACTTTTTCTGGCTCCATGTCTGACGCTATGGCATGGCCGTTTGCGTACCATACTTTGCGCCAATAATCGCGCCAGGCAAATTCAAATAAAAGCTTGTCTGCGCCGCTGCTAGCCAAGCGCTTAGTCGCCTGTATGGCTTCAGCTAGATTTAAGCAGCCGTGGCGCAAATAAGGCGACAATCGCGTGACTTGGCCATCCAAAAAATTACGGTTTTTGCCATAGGCGACCGGTTGCATCTGGGCCAACCTGCGCAAGCCCTCGGCCCGTCCACCAGGCCAAGCCTGCGTCAAATCATCGCCCGCGTGCGAGCTAAACAGCGAACGCATAAAGTGCAAACGTTGCTGGCGATCGGCCGGCAAATTAATGGCAAAAGGCCGCGTGGCTGTTGTCATGGGTGGCGTCATGGTTGGCTGCAGTGAATAAAAAACTATAAGTTGTCGGTGTTTTGCAAAATAATTTGCGCGTGTTCCTTTATGCGCTGCTGGTCTTCTGGGCTGATCTTGGCCAAGTTGGCGGTCATCAAGCGGGTGCGCGGGTTCTTTTGAAAGGTCGCTTGGTGCTTAATCAAAAAATGCCAGTATAGATTGGTCATCGGGCAGGCTTGCTCACCGTAACGCAGCTCGGGCTTGTAAGGGCAACGGTCGCAATAATTGCTCATGCGTTTCACGTAGGCGCCGCTCGCCACATAAGGCTTGCTGGTAAAGCGGCCGCCGTTGGCAAACAAGGCCATGCCAGCTACATTAGGCAGCTCCACCCATTCAATCGCGTCGACGTACACTGCCAAATACCAATCGGAAACCTGCTTGGGCGAAAGCTCGGCCAACAAAGCGAAATTGCCGGTAATCATAAGGCGTTGAATGTGGTGGGCATAACCGTATTTAAGCGTTTGGCCGACGGTATCTTGCATGCAATGCATCTTGCTTTGCCCGGTCCAATACCAGCTAGGCAAGGGTCGATGGTGTTGGTAATGGTTGGCCTCGGCCATAGCCGGCATGTCCAGGTAATACATACCGCGTATGAATTCTCGCCAACCGAGTATTTGCCGAATAAAGCCTTCCACGGCCGCCAAATCCAGAGCCTGCTCTTGATAAGCGTGCAACACACGCTCTATGACTTCCCTGGGATTAAGCAGTTTTAAATTTAAACTACTGGCCAATACAGCATGCCAGCCAAACGGAGTTTGCTTCCACATGGCATCTTGGTGCACGCCAAATTGCGCTAGCCTATGGCAGACAAAATGCTCGAGTGCGGCCAAGGCTTGCTCACGCGTGACCGGCCAAGCAAACTGCGCCAGCTCGCCAGGGTGCTTGGGGTATTGCCTTTCGACAAAATCGAACACCTCGCGGCTGATGGCATCCGGCTCAAAACTCAATGGGTCATTAATTAAGCCTGGGCCATGTTTCGAATACGGCTTTCTATTTTGCTCGTCAAAGTTCCACTGACCCCCTACAGGTTGATCATGCGCATCGATCAAAATGCCGTGCTTTTTGCGCATGGCACGGTAGAAATACTCCAAGCGCAGCTCTTTCTTATCAGCGGCCCAAGCCTGAAACTCCGCGTTGCTGCAATAAAAATGTGCGTCATCGGGCATATGCAAATGCACGTTTAAGGATAAGGCCAAGTCAATGATGGCCGTCTTCAATCGCCACTCGCCTGGTTCCACGCAGCACAAATGAGTGGCCTGCATGGCTTGCAGTTTTTCCTTGAGCACTTGCGTTATGCTCAACTTGGACTCTTTTATGTAGGTCAGCGGGTAATGCTGCTCTTGCAAGGCAATAGCGAAATGCCGCATGGCGGATAGAAATAATGCAATCTTGGCCTTGTGCGACCAAACGTAATCCGACTCGTGTTGCGACTCTATCATGATGATTTCGTCTGTTGCGGCATCGAAATGCGTTAACAAGGGGCTGTCCAAAGTCAGTTGATCACCGAGGATGAGAATTAATCTTTTCATGGTTAAAGGTGCGTTGAGGATCGGAGACAGTGGAGTTTTATTGAAGGGTTTAGTTACGATTCGCTATGGGACTGCCGCGTGCTGAAAAAGTGCGTTTAGCCAACACGAAAATGTTAGCCGAAGAATGCCGCTAGTCGAAATTTTGGATGCTAGCCAAGCTTTGGTACTTAGGGCTAAGGAGCGCTTTTGGACTGCGTCGATTTGGCTCAACGCGGGCTTAACGTGGGCCAACTTGGGTGCAAATTGGGTGCAAATTGGGTTAGGGTACCGTTGAAATGATTGGGGCAACAAAGGCTTGGGAACAAAACCTTATGCCGTTGCCCAACCATCGTAAACGCGTGTGATCATTCAATACAATAATGATCGGTATCCTGTTTGTCGCATTCAAACTCTTTGAAAGAGATGAATGAAAATTAGGGACGCTTTATTACTAGCGGCGTTTTTCTTGAACATTGGCATTTCTGCCAAGAACAACCCCAACAATGGCTAATATAAAACAACCCAAACCTAGAAAGAAAATTGCTACATCAGGCATGATTTAGTCCTTTCTACTGGTGATTTCAGCGTAAATAGCAAAAGTTAGAATCGATGGGATCCAAGTTGATGTGAATAAAGCTTCATCTTTTTGCCCGGTGAACCACAAATACCCAGTGGTTACAAATGCAATAAATACAGATAAAAAAATGCAGATTTCAGACATTTTTCGCATGACTACTCCTTAATAAACTGCTGTTAATGATCGTCTTTCCAAAATCCCCAAGTAGCACAGGCCAGGAAAAAAACGGCCAGTGATGCGTGTGCTCTTAAATCCGTTTCGCCATGAATTTTGACCATAAATGGGACTATTTTAAATATCCCAAAAAATAACCAAAGTGTGGCCAAGATTGATAATGAAAAACTAATTTTTGCAAATACTTTTCTCATGTCGGCCCTTTTACTATCCCTTAGTATACATTAATACTAACACAATCAAGTCAATCGCCCGGCCAAGACTGCAGTCTTTTTCAATAGGCAATCGAATGGATTGTTTTTTCCCCACACGGATCCTCTTGTTATGCAATGTAGGCTTGCGTATATGCTGCTGAATTGAGGTCGGATGATGACTCTCGGATGTTGGCTGCCGGGTGATGTATGCCTAGTCTAGACGAAGGCCGTGAGACTAAAATTGAAAACGGCTTCTAGGATTGATGCCCTAGAAGCCGCTTGGATATTGGTAGGGCGTGCGGGGATCGAACCCACGACAAACGGATTAAAAGTCCGCTGCTCTACCAGCTGAGCTAACGCCCCATTTAAAGCAATGGGTATTTCTTTACTTAACTTATTTTCAGGAACTGATTTGCATCACTCACGAAAGGGCGCAATTATGCTAGAAACTACAACAGAGGTCAACGGATAACTAAGAAATAAATGAAGTTTTTCTAAGCTAACTTCGGGAACTAAATGCGAATCTTAGCTAGCTGTCTTTAGGCCTTAGCGCATGCCTGGCATTTTACCGCCCATTAGGCTGCCCATGCTGCGCATCATTTTGGCCATGCCGCCTTTGGCAAACATTTTCATCATTTTTTGCGTTTCTTCAAACTGCTTAAGCAAGCGGTTCACCTCTTGCACTTGCACACCACTGCCATCGGCTATGCGTTTTTTGCGCGTGGCTTTAATCAGCTCGGGTTTGCGGCGCTCCAGCGGTGTCATGCTGTTGATGATGCCTTCTATACGGCGCAAGGCTTTATCGGCATCGTTGGGGTCCATCTTGGCTGCCATGCCAGCCATTTGGCTAGGCATCTTGTCCATCAAGGCGCCCATGCCGCCCATTTTGCGCATTTGCGACATTTGCATTTTAAAATCGTCTAGGTCAAAGTTTTTTCCGGCTTTAACTTTATCGGCCAGCTTTTGCGCTTCGGCTAAGTCGACATTTTTATGCGCTTGCTCAATCAAGCTTAGCACGTCGCCCATGCCTAAGATACGCGAGGCCATGCGCTCAGGATGGAAAGGCTCCAGGCCGTCTCCTTTTTCGCTGACACCGATGAATTTAATCGGTTTACCGGTAACGTGGCGCACCGACAATGCCGCCCCACCGCGAGAATCGCCGTCTAGTTTAGTCAGCACCACGCCGGTTAAAGGCAAGGCGTCGCCGAAAGCCTTAGCGGTATTGACCGCGTCTTGGCCTTGCATGGCATCGACCACGAAGAGGGTTTCAACAGGTTTAAGCTGTGTGTGCAAGGCTTGAATTTCAGCCATCATCGCTTCATCGATGCCTAAACGACCGGCCGTATCAAAGATGACCACGTCGTAATAACCACGCTTTGCAAAATCCAAGGTGGCGTTGGCAATGTCCAGCGGTTTTTGGCTGGCGTTGCTATCAAAGCATGCCACGTCCAATTGCTGGGCCAAGGTTTTTAATTGGGCAATCGCCGCCGGCCTGTAAACGTCGGCGCTGGCCAGTAAGACTTTCTTTTTCTGTTCTTTTAATAATTTAGCTAATTTAGCGGAGGTGGTGGTTTTACCCGACCCTTGTAAGCCGGCCATTAAAATAACGGCGGGCGGCACCGCCGCCAAATTCAAGGCCACGTTAGCCTTGCCCATCAAGGCGGTTAATTCATCGTGCACCACTTGTATGACGGCTTGGCCAGGCGTGAGGCTTTGCAGCACTTCTTGGCCTTGCGCACGTTGCTTAACTTGCACGATAAAGTCTTTCACCACCGGCAAGGCCACGTCGGCTTCCAGCAATGCCATGCGCACTTCACGCATGGCGTCGCTGATATTTTCTTCGCTTAGCCTGGCTTGGCCACGTAAGTTTTTAATGACGCCCTGCAGGCGGTCGGTCAAGTTTTCTAGCATGGTCTACTCTAACAAGTCATTTAGTTTGCGATTTTACATCAAGCTATTATATTTACCGCATATTTGCGCCATAATTACGTTATGACTGATCTCTTACAAAAAAGCCTGCCCTATTTGGCCTTGGTGCTGATCTACCTAGCGGTGGCCAGCAACTTTCGGGTCAGCGCTCAACCCTTGTTAGCCCAATCCAGCGCCAGTTTGCGCTCCGGCCTGCTGGCTTTGGGTTTGTTGATCCACGCCTGGCTGTTATACCAAGTGACCTTTTCCCACGGCCTAAATTTAGGTTTTTTTAATGTGCTGTCCTTGATTGCTTGGTTAACCGTATTGATCTACGGTTGGGCCGATCGCAAACACAATTTAGCCGGCTTGCAAGCCTTTATTTTGCCGCAAGCGGCCGTGTTTGCCGTGTTGCCGGCTTACATGGTGGCAGACCACACCTACCCTAACGGCGAATCGGCTTTATTTTTAGCACACATTGCCATTGCCTTGCTCGCTTACAGCTTATTCACCTTCGCCACCTTGCACGCCCTACTGATGCTGTTTGCGGAACGCAGCTTGCACAACAAAGCCAATTTGCTGCGCCTGCCTAATTTTCCACCCTTAATGGTCATGGAAGCCTTGTTATTTCAAATCATCAGCATGGGCTTTGTTTTACTGACCATCACGCTGTTGAGCGGCATGCTGTTTTCTGAAGAAATTTTTGGCCAGCCTTTGCAGTTCAATCACAAGTCTGTGTTTTCCATTGCCAGCTGGGTCATTTACGCCGCCCTGCTGTTTGGCCGCGTTCGCTACGGCTGGCGCGGCATGAAAGCCATACGCTGGACATTGGCTGGCTTTGCGCTGTTATTGCTGGCCTACCTAGGCAGCAAATTCATACTGCAAGTCTTGCTTGGTCGCTAAACCTAGCGCAAGCTGATCTGCGGCCAACCGTGTTGCTGCGCGTAGTCCGTCAACTTGGCATCGGCATCCACTGCCACCGGGTGGGTCACCAGCTTCATTAAGGGCAAGTCATTGTGCGAATCGCTGTAAAAATAACTCCGTTCAAAATCCGCCAACACCTGACCGCGCTCGGCCAACCATTGCTGTAAGCGCGTCACCTTGCCTTCTTGAAAACTCGGCACCCCGGCCACGCCGCCGGTGTATGCGCCATTGGCCATTTCCGGGTCGGTACCAATCAAATGCGCTATACCGTAAGCTTGCGCAATGGGCTTGGTGACAAAGCTGTTGGTGGCAGTAATCACCAAACACAAATCCCCTTGGGCCTTATGTTGATTAACCAAATCCTGGGCCTTTTTTGTCATCATGGGCCGAATTACCGTGTCCATGTACTTAGCATGCAAGGCGTTTAAATCGGCCACGCTGTGTTCCGACAAGGGCTTTAATTGAAAGGCTAAAAACTTGTAGATGTCCAAGTTGCCATTTTTATAATCCAAGTAAAACTGCTCGTTGCGTTCGTGGTGGGTTTTTTCATCCAACAAGCCCTGCTTAATTAAAAACAAGCTCCAGTTGTAGTCGCTGTCGCCAGCCAGCAAGGTGTTATCTAAATCGAACAGGGCCAAGTTTTGTTTCATTGCAATCGTCTTTACGGTTAAATTTAAAGTTCTTTATTTGGGTTGGATAGCACTAAAAATACGCCTACCAATATCACCGCCAAGGCCGTGACTTCCATGCCAGTTACGTGCTCGTTGGCAAACAGCATGCCCAACACAAAGGCCACTATGGGGTTAATAAAGGTGTTGCTGCTGGCCACCAAAGGCCGCACGGTGTTCAGTAAATATTGGTAGGCGCTGTACGCCACCAAGGAGCCCAACACCACCAAAAACAGCATGGCTGCCCAGGATTTGTGGCTAATTTGCTGTGGCCAACTTTCGCCTTGCAGGCTACTGATGACTAACAAGGCCAGGCCGCCAACCAGCATTTGCACGGCACTGGCCATGAAGCCGGCCGGCATCGCCAAGCGTTTACTCCATACCGATCCAAATGACCAAGTAGCAGCAGCAAAAATCAACAAGAGCGCGCCAGCCAAATTGCCGTGCAAGCTGCCACCCAGATTCAACAAGCCTATGCCCAGCAAGCCCACGGCTACGCCTAGCCATTCTCTAGCGGTGATTTTGTGCCCCCATATAGAGGAAAAAATAGCCATCCAAATCGGCGCCGTGGCAATGGCCAAGGCCGCCACACTGGAGGACACCGTTTGCTGCACGTAGCACACGGTGCCGTTGCCCAAGGCCGGCAGCAGCAAGCCGACGACACCGGCTCCCAGCCATTGCTGCCGATTTGGATTGGGCGCCCCTAAGTAGCGCATCAGCACAAACAAAATTAAGCCCGCCGAGGTAAAGCGTATGCCCGCCATGAGAAACGGCGGAAAGCTCTCTATGCCAAAGCGGATCGCCAGGTAAGTGGAACCCCATATAAAATAGGTACAAAACAGGCACAAGCCTATCAGCAGGGGTTTTTGTTTAATGTGCATGGTAATGGCGTTCACTGCCAGCGCGAGATAAGCTCGCTGCTGGCAAGCTAAACCTGCGGGTGAGCCCGCTCCGATTTGGACTGAATTTTATTTAGCGCATTTAAATAGGCCTTTACAGAAGCCACCACGATGTCGGTATCGGCGCCTTGCCCATTAACAATGCGACCACCTTTAGACAAGCGTACCGTCACTTCACCTTGTGCATCGGTGCCACTGGTGATGTTGTTAACCGAATACAACTGCAATTCGGCCTCACTTTGCGCGATGCTTTCTATGGCCTTGAATGCCGCATCCACTGGACCGCCGCCACTGGCTTCGGCACGTTTTTCTTGGCCATTTTCGGACAAGGTGATGCTGGCATGGGGCACTTCACCGGTCACCGACGCCACTTGCAAGTAGACCAACTTAAAATGCTCGGTGGCCACAGACAAGAATTCATCGCTGACCAAGGCGTGCAAATCTTCGTCAAATATTTCCGATTTTTTATCGGCCAAATCTTTAAAACGGGCAAACGCGGCGTTCAATAAATCTTCCGTGGCCAACTCTATGCCCAATTCTTTTAAGCGCGATCTAAACGCATTGCGCCCAGACAATTTACCCAAGGTTAATTTATTGGCGCCCCAGCCCACGTCTTCAGCACGCATGATTTCATAGGTTTCGCGGTGTTTGAGTACGCCGTCTTGGTGTATGCCGGATTCATGCGAAAAGGCGTTAGCGCCGACGATGGCTTTATTTGGTTGCACCGGGTAACCGGTGATAGTGGACACCAATTTGCTGGTGGGCACGATTTGCGTGGCATCAATGCTGGTCTCAAGGTTGAACACATCGCGACGCGTGCGCAATGCCATCACCACTTCTTCCAAACTGGCGTTACCGGCGCGTTCGCCTAAGCCGTTGATGGTGCATTCCACTTGACGCGCGCCACCCATGACGGCGGCCAATGAGTTAGCCACGGCCATGCCCAAATCGTTATGGCAATGGGTAGACCAGATCACTTTGTCGCTGTCTTTAACGCGCGCAATCAAATCGCGCATGCGCTCGCCCCAAGGTGCTGGAATAGAGTAGCCAACGGTGTCCGGCACGTTGATGGTGGTGGCGCCGGCCGCAATCACCGCCTCAAATACCCGCACCAAAAAGTCCATGTCCGAACGCACCGCGTCTTCCGCAGAAAACTCCACGTCTTTGGTGTATTCCAAGGCCCACTTCACTGCTTGCACGGCACGCTCAACCACTTGGTCTTCGCTCATGCGCAATTTGTTTTCCATGTGGATTTTGCTGGTCGCAATAAACGTGTGTATGCGGCCGCTGGCGGCATGCTTAATCGCTTCACCGGCGCGACGCACGTCATTTTCGCTGGCACGGGCTAGCGAACAAACCGTGGACTGCTTAATGATTTTGGCGATTTCAGAAATGGCCTCAAAATCGCCTGGGCTGGCAGCGGCAAAGCCTGCTTCTATGACGTTCACGCCCAATTTTTCCAATTGCCTAGCGATGCGAATTTTCTCTTCTTTGGTCATCGCCGCACCGGGGCTTTGTTCGCCATCGCGCAAAGTGGTGTCAAAAATAATAATTTGATCGGCTTGCTTGTTACCCTGTTTCATCACAGTTTCCTAATTTTTTGGTTTTTTCTTGACTAAATTTCGCTACGTTGACGCCCGCTTGCGTGAGCTCAAATAATAGCACCTGCTTGCATTTTTATCATGCAAGACAAAGACAATAACGGTAGTTTGGGGAGGGTTAGTTTGCGCGCTAGCGCAGTTTTGGCGTGCGTAAGCTAGCAGCGCGTAAGGCGGCTAATTTGCGCAATAGCAAGGCACTGGTCAATAAAGCCAGAAAAAATGCGGTGTTTGAAATGGGTATATTCAACATAGTGGTAGAAATATAGTGGGTTTTAGTCGGTTTCGCAAGCAAAAAAATGGCCGCCTCAGCGTTGCATGCATCAGCCTATTTTTTTAGCTTATCGCGCAGCCAAAGCAAGTAGCCGGACAGCGCGTAGGCTGCCATCAGAAAAAACAACACTTCCGGTGGGCTATAGGATACCAAGACCATCAATAGCATGATGGCCAAAATCACAAAAAACGGCACGCTGCGTTTCAGGTTGATGTCTTTACCGCTGTAATAGCGCAAATCGGTGACCATGGACGCGCCGGCAAAAACCGTCAAACCCCATGCCATCCATTTCCATTGCAAGATACCAAAAAACACGTCGCGACCACTGACCCCGTATTCGTATGAAACCCAAACAAAGCCAGCCAACAAAGCAGCGGCGCCTGGACTGGGCAAGCCTTGAAAATAGCGCTTATCTTGGTAATCGTCGTCCAGTTTGGTGTTAAATCTGGCCAAGCGCAAAGCAGCGCAGGCGCAATACAAGAAAGCCGCCAACCAGCCTAATTTACCCAAAGGCTTCAAAGCCCACACATAGAGAATGAGCGCCGGCGCCACGCCAAACGACACCATGTCGGACAAGCTGTCGTACTCGGCGCCAAAGGCACTTTGCGTATTGGTCATGCGGGCCACGCGGCCATCCAAACCGTCCAACACCATGGCAATAAATATGGCCATGGCGGCTTGTTCAAAGTGGCCATTCATGGCTTGCACAATGGCAAAAAAGCCGGCAAATAAGGCCGCCGAGGTGAATAAATTGGGTAACAAATAAATCCCGCGCGCACCCAAGCTTTGCCCACCGACAGCTCGTCGCTTGGGCTTCTCTACGGATTTGATTGACTCGTTAGCATCGGTCATGCGCTGTAACCATGTGTTAAAAATAGGCCACAAGTATAGCAAACCCTGACTTGATAAAACAGATTGCTTAATTTTATGCGTGAGCAAGGTCACTTGAGTGCACGCAAACAATGAGTATGGGCTGGCCTTGTGATACTATCCCGCCCTGAAACTAAACCCAGCTTAGCAATTTAATCGCAGCACACAAACACCATGCAATTTACCCTACATAAACAAGACGGCCTGGCTAGGCGCGGCACCGTCAGCCTAGCCCACGGCGAAGTGCAAACGCCCGCTTTCATGCCGGTTGGCACTTACGGCACGGTCAAAGCCATGTCGCCATTAGAGCTAAAAGAAATAGACGCGCACATAGTATTGGGCAACACCTTTCACTTGTGGTTGCGACCAGGCCTAGACGTCATCGCCGCGCACGGTGGCTTGCACCAATTTATGGGCTGGGACGGCCCGATTCTGACCGATTCCGGGGGCTTTCAAGTATGGAGCTTGGGCGCTTTGCGCAAGATCAGTGAGGAAGGCGTGAAGTTTCGCTCGCCCATCAACGGTGACAGCTGCTTTTTAACCCCAGAAGAATCCATGCGCATACAAAAAGTATTGAATGCCGACATCGTCATGATTTTTGATGAATGCACGCCCTACCCTGCCACCGTCAAGCAGGCTGACGAATCCATGCAGTTGTCATTGCGCTGGGCTAAGCGCAGCAAGGCGGCCCATCAAGGTAACAGCAATGCGCTGTTTGGCATCATCCAAGGTGGCATGCACGAGGACTTGCGCGACGTGTCCTTAGCCGGCTTAGTCGACATCGACTTTGACGGTTATGCCATAGGCGGCTTATCGGTGGGCGAGCCCAAAGAAGACATGTTGCGTATCTTGGCGCACACCGCACCAAAAATGCCAGCCAACAAACCACGCTACTTGATGGGCGTTGGCACACCAGAAGACTTGGTGGCGGCAGTTAGCCAAGGCGTAGACATGTTTGACTGCGTTATGCCTACTCGCAATGCCCGCAACGGCTGGCTGTTCACCCAATACGGCGACATTAAAATTAAAAATGCCGGTTACAAAAACGACACCCAAGCTTTGGATGCCGATTGCAGTTGTTACACCTGCCAAAATTTTAGCCGGGCTTATTTGCACCACTTGCACAAAGTGGGGGAAATTTTAGGCTCACGCTTAAACACCATACACAATTTGCACTACTACCAAGTCTTGATGGCCGGCATGCGCAGCGCCATAGAAGCCGGCGAATTTGATGCGTTTAAGCGAGAGTTTGCTGCCAAACGCGCGAGCTTGTCCTAAGAGGCCATACCAGCAATTAGCGGCAGTCTGTGTTAAAATCAACAGCTTATTTTTACCAACCCTAGCAATTTATCAATGAGGTAATGACCGTGTTTATTTCCAATGCATACGCAGCAGGCGCCAGTGCCAGCAACGAATTAATGAGCTTTTTGCCACTTGTTGTCATTTTTGTTTTATTTTTCTTCATGATCATCCGTCCGCAGATGAAAGCCGCTAAAGAGCAACGCGCCATGATAGCCGCCTTGCAGAAAGGCGACGAAGTCATCACCAGCGGTGGCATTGTGGGCAAAATCAGCAAAGTGAGCGAAGCCTTTGTCAGCATTGAGATTGCCCCAAACACGGAAATTACCGTGCAAAAACAAGCCGTGCAAAGCGCCCTACCTAAAGGCACCATTAAGAGCCTGTAAATTAAGCCGCTAGCCCCCAACCCCTTACCAACTAGAGCCAGACTATGAACCGCTATCCTCTGTGGAAAAATGTTTTCGTTGCCATCGTTATATTGATAGGCTTGATGTATACCGTTCCCAATTTTTTTGGTGAATCGCCTGCGGTACAAATCACCCCGGCCAAAAGCACCACCAAGCTGGATTCGGCGCTGCTCGGTCATGTGGAAAGCGTGTTTAAGCAAGAAAACATCGACTACGATGGCGTTTACTTAGATGCGCGCGGGGTGAAGGCTCGCTTCGCCAATACCGATACACAAATCCGCGCTAAAGACGTGTTACAGGCCAGATTAGGCAGCGATTACACCGTGGCCCTTAATCTGCTTTCGCGTTCACCGGATTGGCTGCGCAGCGTCGGCGCCAAACCGATGTACTTAGGCTTGGACTTACGCGGTGGTGTGCACTTCTTGTTGCAAGTGGACATGAAAGCGGCTTTAAGCAAGGCTGCCGAGCGTTTTGTCGGTGATTTTCGCATTGCCTTGCGTAAAGAGCGCATCTCTTACGTTGGTGTGAATCGTGATGGTGAAACCGTGCAAATCAACTTCAACGACGAAGCCGAGCTGCTTAAGGCCAAAGCCATCATAAGCAAAGAGTACCCCAACCTAACCTTAACGGAATCGTCTAATGGTAGCGAGCGCGTGTTAAAGGCCTCGCTGAATTTGGTTGAGCAAAAACGCATACAAGATTTCGCTATCAAGCAAAACATTCAAACCCTGCACAATCGAATTAACGAGCTAGGCGTTGCCGAGCCGATCATTCAACAACAAGGCGCCGACCGCGTGGTCGTGCAATTGCCAGGCGTGCAAGACACAGCGAAAGCCAAAGACATATTGGGCCGCACCGCCACCTTAGAAATACGCCTAGTGGACGAAGATAAAACCGACGCAGCCACCTTAGAAAAAGCCGCCAACGGCCAAGCCCCGCTTGGTGACGACGTGTTTAAAGACCGCGACGGTCAACCGGTCTTAGTTAAAAAGAGCGTGGCATTAACCGGCGATTACATTACCGATGCGGGCCCAGGCGTGGACAGCCAATCCGGCAGAAATACTGTAAACGTGACACTGGATGCCCGTGGCGCCCGAATCTTCCAGCAAGTGACGCGGGAAAACGTGGGCAAACGCTTGGCCATCTTGCTGATAGAAAAAGGCAGCACCGAAGTCATCACGGCGCCCACCATCAATGAAGAAATTGGCGGCGGTCGCGTGCAAATTTCCGGCATGGCCAATACCCAAGAAGCCACCGACATTTCCTTGCTGCTTCGTGCCGGCGCTTTAGCCGCGCCTATGGACATCATAGAGGAGCGCACGGTTGGGCCTAGCATGGGGCAAGACAACATCAACCGCGGCATCCATTCTACCCTTTGGGGCTTTGCCGCGATTGCCGTCATGATGATGGTCTACTACATGGCCTTTGGTGCCGTATCGGTAGCCGCGCTGGCGATTAACTTACTGCTATTGGTGGCCATACTGTCCATGTTGCAAGCCACGCTCACTTTACCTGGCTTAGCAGCGATTGCCCTGGCATTGGGTATGGCGATTGACGCCAACGTGCTGATCAACGAACGGGTGCGGGAAGAATTGCGCAACGGCAACACGCCGCAAGCCAGCATACACGCTGGTTACGACCGCGCCTGGGACACCATCCTGGACTCCAACGTCACCACCTTGATTGCCGGTTTGGCCTTGTTCATGTTTGGTACCGGCCCGATTAAAGGCTTTGCCGTGGTGCACGTGTTAGGCATCCTGACTTCAATGTTCAGTGCGGTATTGGTGTCTCGTGCCATGGTCAACTTCATGTACGGTTATCGCCGCAAATTAAGCCAATTATCCATCGGCCAAATTTTCCGAGCTTAAGGCCTTAGCTTCAATTTTTTAGAGTAAAAAATTATGGAATTATTTAGAATCAAGAACGACATTCCCTTCATGAGCTACGGCCGTTTAACGACGGCCATCTCCTTGATTACTTTCTTGCTAGCCGTGGTGTTTTTAGCCACACGTGGTTTAAATTTTGGCGTGGACTTCACCGGCGGCACCATCATGGAAGTGAACTACCCGCAAGCCGCCAACTTAGAAAGCGTGCGCAAAGCGGTCGACAACATAGGCCTGAAAGAAGCCACCGTGCAAAACTTTGGTTCCAGTCACGATGTATTGATACGATTGCCGGTTAAAGCCGGTGTGTCGGTGTCGCAATTGTCGGAACAAGTTAAAACCGCTTTGGTGAGCGCCGACCCTAAAGCAGAAGTGCGCCGCGTGGAATCAGTGGGCGCGCAAGTGGGCGACGAGCTTTATGAAAATGGCGGCTTAGCGCTATTCTTTGTCAGCTTAGGCATCGTCTTGTATTTGTGGTTACGATTTGAATGGCGTTTCGCCGTGGCGGCAATCATCGCCAACATGCACGACGTGGTCATCATCTTAGGCTTTTTCGCCTTTTTCCAATGGGAATTCAATTTGACCGTGCTGGCCGCTATTTTGGCCGTGTTAGGTTACTCGGTAAACGAATCCGTGGTGGTGTTTGACCGCGTGCGGGAAAACTTCCGCAAGATGCGTAAAGCCAGCGTGGTGCAAGTCATAGACAATGCCATTACCCGCACCATGTCACGCACCATCATCACCCACACCATGACGCAAACCATGGTCGGCTCCATGCTGCTGTTTGGCGGTGAAGTGCTGCACAACTTTGCCTTGGCCCTCACCATCGGTATTTTATTCGGCATTTATTCGTCCGTGCTGGTGGCCTGCCCCATTGCCATGTGGTTGGGCGTTAGTCGCGCCAACTTAATCGGCGACGTAGAGAAGAAAGAAGACGCCAGCAAGGCCGGCAAAAAAATTGACGTGGCTGAGCCTCACCCGTCCGATTTTGCCTAAATTCAACCTTAGACCAAGTCCATCAAGTGCGCCATTCTAGTCGCACTTGATTATTGGCCGCTTCCCCGTATACACTGACTGTAACTTTATCTCCGACTAAGACGCATTGGACAACATCCCTATTTCTTGGCAGTTAGGCATCTTAATCCTACTGCTGGTTATTTCTGGCTTTTTTTCTATAGCCGAAACCAGCTTGATGTCGCTCAATCGTTATCGCTTGCGGCATTTGGTCAAACAAGGTCACCGAGGCGCACGCCTAGCCAGCAAACTGCTGGCTAAAACCGACAAACTGTTAGGCGTTATTTTGCTTTGCAATAACTTCGCCAATGCCGCCTCTGCCACCTTGGTCACGGTCATCATCGTCGAGCTATTTGGCGAGGGCGAATGGATGTTAATGGCCGGGACCTTGGCCGTGACCTTTGCCATTTTAGTCTTTAGCGAAATTTCACCCAAAGTCATCGCGGCCGCTTACCCAGAAAAGTTGGGCATATTCTGCAGCTACTTGCTCTACCCACTCCTAAAAGTCTTGTACCCGGTGGTGTGGTTCATCAATTTGTTTGTTGGGGCACTATTGCGCATCCTAAAAATCCGCGTCAATTTCGAAGAAAGCACACAGTCCTTAACCATGGATGAATTGCGCAGCATCGTTACCGACGCCGGGCACTTTATGCCGAAGAAACACCAATCCATATTATTAAATTTGTTTGAGTTAGAAAGCATCACGGTCGACGACGTGATGACAGCCCACACCTTGGTTGAGGCGATAGATTTAGACGAACCCATGGAGGCGATTTTGGAAAAAATTGCCAACAGCCAACATACCCGCTTACCCGTGCACCAAGGCGAGCACGAGGAAATGATAGGCATCTTGCACCTGCGCAAAATCATGTCGCAGTTACGTGCCCACAGCGAAGACGAGTCGCTGGATAAAGCGGCATTGATGGAAGCCATCAGCGAACCCTACTTCATTCCTTCTGGCACACCGTTGTACACGCAAATTCAGCAGTTTCAAGAAAAAAAACAAAGGGTGGCGTTGGTGGTGGACGAATACGGTGAATTCAAAGGCTTGATCACCCTAGAGGACATACTCGAGGAAATGATAGGCGACTTCACCACGCAATCGCCATCCAGATTAGGCGGCTTCAAAAAAGAGGCCGATGGCAGTTGGCTGGTGGACGGCAGCAGCACCTTACGCGAGCTAAACAAAAAACTGCAACTGGAATTCCCGCTGGACGGCCCGCGCACGATTAATGGCTTAATCATAGAGCATTTTGAAGACATCCCAGAATCCAATACCAGTTTCAAGGTCGGCAAACACGTCTTAGAGATCGTGCAAACGCAAGATCGCATTGTTAAAAGCGTTAAAATCTTCCCTTAATCTTGCCCGCCTCGTCGGCTCAAATTAAACTGGCCAGCGCTTAAATTTGACTTGAATTTTTTAGCGCTTAGGCCAAAATAAAACCCTATGACGCAACACGCAAATAACACGGCGATTAAAACCAAACCGGCCAAAACCAAACTGCCACCCCTGTATAAGGTGTTGCTTTTAAATGACGATTACACGCCCATGGAGTTTGTTGTGGATTGCCTCACGCAGTTTTTTAACAAAAGTCGTGAACAAGCAACGAAAATCATGCTCCAAGTTCACACTGAAGGCGTTGGCGTTTGTGGTTTATACCCACAAGACATCGCCGAAACAAAAATGCATCAAGTGCAACAGGCTGCCAAACAAGCGCAACACCCATTGCAATGCACTATTGAACCGGTCTAAACCCCAATTTGAATTTTATTAAATAAAGCTAGGACACCCGATGATTGCTCAAGAACTAGAAGTTAGCCTACACATGGCGTTTATGGACGCTAGGCAAAAGCGTCATGAGCTGATTACCGTCGAGCACTTACTGCTGGCCATGATAGACAACCCAACCGCAGCCGATGTGATGCGTGCTTGCGGAGCCAAATTGGAAATTCTGCGTGGCGAACTCAATCAATACATAGAAGAGCACACGCCCACAGTGAATGGCGAAGAAGAAGTCGACACCCAACCCACCTTAGGTTTTCAGCGCGTCATCCAACGTGCCATGTTGCACGTGCAATCGTCGGGCAAAAAAGAAGTGACCGGCGCCAATGTATTGGTGGCGATCTTTGGGGAAAAAGAATCGCATGCGGTGTTTTTCTTGCAGCAGCAAGGTGTGACCCGTTTAGACGTGGTCAATTTCATTTCGCACGGCGTATCAAAAGTGGCCGAGACGGCCAAAACCGAAGGGGCCGAGCAAGAAACGGAAGCCGAAGCCACGCCCAATGGCGCCTTAGACAATTACGCGCAAAACCTAAATGCGCAAGTGGCGGCCGGTAAAATTGACCCGCTGATAGGCCGTGGTCCGGAATTGGAAAGAGTGGTGCAAACCCTTTGCCGTCGCCGCAAAAACAACCCCTTGCTGGTGGGCGAAGCCGGTGTCGGCAAAACCGCCATCGCCGAAGGCTTGGCACGCCGCATCGTGGAAAAAGACATCCCCGAGGTGTTAGCTAATGCCACCGTCTACTCCCTAGACATGGGCGCCTTATTAGCTGGCACCAAATACCGCGGTGACTTTGAACAACGCCTAAAAGCAGTGATGAAACAATTGGCCGAAAACCCAGAGGCGATATTATTCATAGATGAAATCCACACGCTTATAGGCGCCGGCTCAGCCAGCGGCGGCAGCATGGACGCCAGCAATTTATTGAAACCGGCTTTATCCAACGGCACCTTAAAATGCATAGGCGCCACCACTTACCAAGAGTACCGTGGCGTGTTTGAGAAAGACCACGCCCTTACCCGTCGCTTCCAAAAAATTGACGTGGCCGAGCCCAGCGTGGCCGAAACCATAGAAATTTTAAAAGGTTTAAAATCCCGCTTTGAGGCGCACCATAAAGTTAAGTACGCCAGCAGCGCCTTGACCACGGCAGCGGAATTGTCGGCCAAATACATCAACGACCGCCACCTTCCGGACAAAGCCATAGACGTGATCGATGAGGCCGGTGCGGCCCAACGCGTATTGCCTAAATCCAAACAAAAGAAAGTCATAGGCAACAAAGAAATAGAAGACATCATCGCCAAAATTGCGCGCATTCCGCCCAAGAACATTTCCAGCGATGACCGCAGCGCACTCAAGACCTTAGAGCGCGATTTGAAAGCCGTCGTGTTTGGTCAAGATAAAGCCATAGAGGTACTAAGTTCAGCCGTAAAAATGGCGCGCAGCGGCCTAGGTCAAACCAATAAACCCATAGGCAATTTCTTGTTCAGCGGTCCAACCGGTGTCGGCAAAACCGAAGTGGCCAAGCAATTGGCCTACATCATGGGCATAGAGTTAATACGCTTTGACATGAGTGAATACATGGAGCGCCATGCCGTTTCACGCCTCATAGGCGCGCCGCCTGGTTACGTAGGCTTTGAACAAGGCGGTTTGATGACCGAAGCGGTCAACAAACACCCCTACTGCGTGATATTGCTAGACGAAATTGAGAAAGCCCATCCGGATATTTTTAATGTGCTGTTACAGGTGATGGACCACGGTACCTTGACCGACAATAACGGTCGCAAAGCCGACTTTAGAAATGCCACCATCATCATGACCACCAACGCCGGTGCCGAGAGCCTATCCAAAACCAATATAGGCTTTACCAGCGCCAAGCAAGCAGGCGATGAGCAAGCAGACATCAAACGTTTATTCTCGCCGGAATTCCGCAACCGCTTGGATGCCACGGTGTCCTTTGCGCCCCTGTCGCAAGACATCATTATTCGCGTGGTGGATAAATTCTTGATTCAGCTCGAAGACCAATTGCACGACAAAAAAGTCGAGGCCACTTTCAGTGATGCGCTAAAAGCCTACTTGGGTAAAAAAGGCTTTGACCCCTTAATGGGCGCTAGGCCAATGGCCCGATTAATCCAAGACACCATACGCAAGGCCTTGGCCGATGAATTGCTGTTTGGTCAATTGGCTAACGGTGGTGCGGTGCACGTAGACATAGACGAGCATGAGCAAGTGCGCCTGGTGTTTAGCCACGACCAAGCAGGCGCGCCTGCCTCCATGGCCACCGCCAGTTAAGCCTTCGCCATCACCCCGAGAAACAAGCTTGATTCAAGCCTAGCTTGCAACCAAGCTTGCAATTTGGGATACGTTGCTTGGGCAAACCAATTGGCATCCACGGCGGCAAACTGCCTAATGAAGGGAAAAATAGCCACGTCGGTCAGACTCAAGTGCGCGCCACTTAAAAAAGGCTGATCTTGTAGTGCTTGTTCTAATTTACACAAAAAGACTTCCGCTTGGCTGCGATAGCTTGCTGCTGATTGCTCAGGAAAGCGGCTGGCGTACTTATACTTATCCAAAGCCTGCTTAAACGCCCCGTCGTTTTCGCTGATCAGTGCCTGACTGCCATCATGATCAATGTCTAACCAGCGGGATGGGTCATGCTGCTGCAAGGCCCAATGCATGATGTCTAAGCTTTGTTCCAACACCCGCCCATCAGGCAAGACCAGCACCGGCACCGTGCCTTTGGGCGAGACGGCCAGCAAGCCGGCCGGTTTGTCTTTGAGGGATATATCGTGTAATTGGTAAGCAATACCGGCATAGCTTAAAGCCATGCGCGCACGCATGGCATAAGGGCAACGTCGGTAGGAGTAAAGCAGCGCTAAAGCAGCCATGCTAGAAAAGGCTTAAGCCAGTTTGCGGCAGACGTCATGCACCAAGCCTGGCCCTTGGTAAATTAAGCCGCTGTATAGCTGCACCAAATCGGCACCGGCAGCCATTTTGGCTAAGGCATCTTCGCCACTTGAAATACCCCCCACGCCTATGATGGGTAAACTGCCTTGCAAGCGTTGCGCCAGCTCACGTATGACCCAAGTGGACTTTTCCCTGACCGGGGCGCCGGATAAACCGCCGGCCTGATCAGCATGCTTGAGGCCTTGCACCTCATCACGCGATAAGGTGGTGTTGCTGGCAATCACGCCGTCTATTTTGTGCACCATCAATAAATCGGCAATTTCATGTATTTGCTCCAAGCTTAAATCCGGTGCAATTTTTAACACCAGTGGCACGTATTGACCGTGCCTATCTGCGAGCTTAGCTTGTTCTTGCTTGAGGCTCTGCAGCAAAGAAGATAAAGCTTCTTTTTCTTGCAGGGCGCGCAAATTCTTAGTGTTGGGCGATGAGATATTGACTGTTACGTAACTGGCATGCGAGTAAACTTTTCTGAGGCAAATTAAATAGTCGTCCACGGCATTTTCCATAGGCGTGGCAAAGTTTTTCCCTATGTTAATACCCAACACACCCCGGTATTTCGATGCCTCAACGTTGCGCAGCAACTGATCCACACCCAGATTGTTAAAACCAAAGCGGTTGACGATGCCTTGTACTTCCGGCAATCGGAACAAGCGTGGTTTGGGGTTGCCAGGCTGAGGCAAAGGCGTAACCGTGCCCACTTCAATGAAGCCAAAACCCAATGCCGCCATGCCATCGATGACTCGCGCATTTTTGTCTAAGCCTGCAGCTAGGCCCACTGGATTTGGAAAGTCTATGCCCATTACGCGGCGTGGTTGGCACACCGGCGCGGCAGGATAGAGTTTCAGCAAGGCCAATCGTTCGGCTAAACGCAAGCTGGCCAAGCTCAGGTCGTGGGCCAATTCAGCATCGAGCTGAAACAATAAGGGTCTAAGCAGTGAGTATGGAGTCATGCTGCAATTTTACTTTATTCTGCCGCCAATGTAAGCAAACGGCAAACAGCCAAATGGCCACGCTTTATTATTCAGCTTAGCGCAACATAAAAGGCAAATACGATTAAAATATCGCCATGAATCAGCCATTAGCATTATTAAACCAACTGACCCCCAGTGAATTTCTAGACCAGTATTGGCAAAAAAAACCCTTGCTGATTAAGGCTGCCATCCCTAACTTTAAGGGTCTACTCAGTCCAGAAGAGCTGGCCGGATTGGCTTGCGAAGAGGACGTGCAATCGCGCATCGTCGAATACAAAAAAGGCGCTTGGCACGCGCAGCATGGCCCCTTCACTGAAGACGATTTTGCAGCCTTGCCCGACAGGCCAACAGCCGATCACAATTGGACCTTGCTGGTGCAAAGCGTTAACCATTTTTTACCGGAAGCCAGCGCGCTATTGCAGCAATTTTCTTTTATCCCGCACGCCAGACTCGATGACCTCATGGTCAGCTATGCCCCCCACGGAGGCGGCGTTGGCCCGCACTTTGACAGTTACGATGTATTTTTATTGCAAGGCCAGGGCAAGCGCTTATGGCGCATCAGCGAACAAACCGATTTAAGCTTGGTGGAGGGCGCACCACTTCGCATATTAAAACACTTTGACACCAAACAAGAGTGGCTGTTAGAAGCCGGCGACATGCTCTACTTGCCGCCGCATTTAGCCCATTGGGGCATCGCTGTGTCGGATGGCGATCAAGATTGCATGACCTATTCGATTGGCTTTCGCGCCCCAAAAAACCAAGAATTGGCCAGTGAATTTTTGGGGTTTATGCAGGATAAAATTAACCAAGAGTCCATTCCACTGTCTGGTTTATACCAAGATGCCAACTTGCGCTTGCAGGCGCACCCGGCCGAAATCAGCACCGACATGCTGGCTACCGTTAGTGCGCAACTGCAAAGCATACAATGGTCAAGCAGCACCGTGGCGGAGTTTCTGGGGTGCTATTTGTCCGAACCTAAAAGCCACGTGGTATTTGACAGCAATAAAAAAATAAGCCGCGCAGCTTTCCTCAAACAAGCGAGCAGTCTTGGACTAAGCTTGGATTTAAAAAGCCTGATGCTATTTGAGGGCGAGCGCTTTTACCTCAACGGCGAAATGAGCTCGTGTACCAGTGAGGCCGCAGCCACTCTAAAAAAATTAGCCGATTACCGGCAACTCAGTGCAACCGACTTAGCAAGCCACCTTAATAATGAGGAATTGAACGCGCTATTTCATGCATGGTATTTAGCCGGCTACCTGCATTTTTCTGATTAATCCGCCTTGCTTATAAATGAATAGTGGCACAGCTTATGCTTAATAAAATCAGCAACAAGCCCTAATAATTTGTAAAAAAATTGTAAAAAATTAAACTTTTTGCAAATATCGGCCTTTATCTGCGGAAAAATACTGGTTTTTTTTATAATTGCTGGTAAAATTTGCCTCACTCGGTATTGCTTATTAGATAAAACTTTTCAGCTTCTATCGAAAAAGCTTTTTTAACCCGTTGTAAACCTTAAGGAAATAAAATGACACGTTCTATTCTACTTGCTGCATTATTAGCTCTTGCTGTTACTGCTTGTGGCGAAAAAGCTGCTGAAGCTCCTGTTGAAGCTCCTGCTGCTGTTGAAGCTCCTGCTGCTGAAGCCGCTCCTGCTGCTGACGCTGCTGCTCCTGCTGCTGACGCTGCTGCTCCTGCAGCTGCTCCAGCTGAAGCTGCTAAGTAATTAGCTCTTTGCACGCAATAAAAAAGCCGACTTTAGTCGGCTTTTTTATTTCCATCGCACCCTCTTAGGCAATTTCACGCCAGTCCAAACCCAACGCCTGATCGGCTACCGCCACCCAATCCGTTTGACAATTTAACACCCCCGCCAGCGCTTGTTTGGCCAGTTCTGGGGTATTGTTCTTTGCACTCAAATGCGCTGCAACAATATGTTGCAATCGACTGTTATCCAATTTAGCCAATATATTCGCCGAGGCTACATTTTCCAAATGGCCTAAGTCGCCACCCACGCGCTCTTTAAGCGATCGACTGTAAGGCCCCACTTGCAGCATGGCCGCATCGTGATTGCACTCCAAGACCAAGGCATCGCAAGCGCTTAAGGTTTGCTCTATGTGCGGCGTACTTCTGCCCACATCGGTGAGCACACCTAGGCGCTTATCGCCATCAGAAAAAACGCATTGTATGGGTTCACGCGCGTCGTGCGGTACCGGGTATGGTTGGACTTCTATGCCTTGGATGGCAAAAGCACGGTGGCTATCCACCGCATGCAAATCCAAGCTATGCTGATTGGGCATGTAGCGGTCTACCATTTTCAGGGTGCCGTAACTTAGCCAGACGGGGATGTTGAATTTGGCGGCAAACTTAAAGGCGCCGCCGGCGTGATCATCGTGCTCATGGGTGATAACGATGCCATCAATTTGACTGGGCTCTAGCTGCAACCTGGCCAACCTGGCCAGCGTTTCTTTTATACTAAAGCCGCAATCCAGCATTAAGCTGGTGCTGCCAGCCTGCACCACCAAGGCATTGCCGGCACTGCCACTGCCTAATGAGGCAAAGCGCATAGACTGTAAGCCGCTTGAAGGCTTATTTTAATTGCTCGTACATCAAGGCCACAATGCGATTGGCCGTGGTTGTGGCAACACGCACACCGTCTTTATCCACCACCGTCACCACACTGTTGTCCTTGTCGCCTTCTGCCACTCTAATGCGGTATTGTTTTTCTGGGTTCACTTTTGCTTTGTCGTCCGTGCCCCAGAATTTCAATTTTTCTATCATGCTTTTATCGTCTTTAGGCGCAGCAGCCGTGCCTTCTTTTTTATCGTCGTTGCCCCAGAATTTTAAGGTATCCAACAAACCTTTCTTTTTCTTTGGCGCATCGTCTATGTCCACGTCGGCATAGCGAACAAAGAACAGGCCACTAGAACGGTCTTTATCTTCAATCACAAAACCCACGCGATCCAAGGCCAAGCCGACACGGCGCCATGCACGATCAAACGTGTCGTTTAAGATCAAACTGGCGCTGCCATCGGCCTCTTTTTTAACATCAGCGCGTTTTACAGTCACGCCTTGCGCAATGATGGTTTTGGATTTTTGCTCTTCCACGCCCAATTTAACCATCAGTCGACGGAGTAATTCGGCATCGTATTCGGCTTCCCTGGCGTCTTCGGCTACCGGTGTTTTGCTGTCTAATTTATAGCCGGTTTCGATTTCACCTAACTGGGTTTTAATGCGGTTTTTACCATCATCTGGCGCGCCATTCACCGAGCGATGCGTCATGTAGATCTCGGTGGTGTTGGGCTCTTCGCCTCTGTCCAAACGCGTGCGGAATTTTTTCTTATCCGCGTAACCGGATAATTTATCCAGCATCTTGTCAAAACGGTCACCCAAACCGGCTTTCTCATCTTTTTTAATGGCTTCAGCGTCCACCCACTCGGTTTCCATCACGCCCAACTGCGCATTTTCCGAACGCACGGCAAAGCCTTGGTCTGCCCAAAACTCCAATACCACCGGCCAGACTTTTTCAGCCGGGGCATTCACCACTAACCAACGTTGCGCACCGGCCCTTTCCAAACGCACGCCATCGGGTGTGGCCAACACTTTTTCCACGGCGACTTCTTGACCCTCTTGCGCTTGGCTGTAACTGGAGTAATTGGTGCTACCAGGAATGGTGTAAGCATCGCTGACCGGGCTGGCGGTTAAATCCGGCGGCACTTCCAATGGACGAGAGCGCGCCGCGCCTTTGTAGTCGGAGGTGTTATTGATGAACGGAATGGAATCGCACGCTGCCAAACTGGTCAGTATCAATAGGTAAAGAGCGCTGTGTTTGATATTCATTTGTTTCATTAACCTCAAAAATAAATCGTTTCAACCGGTTGTGGACAATCTTACAACAGGTGCGCGGGCTGGCAGGCGGCGCGCAATACATCGTGGTAAGCGGCAGACAAAGGCACCATGGGTAAGCGTATACCGGCTTTAATTAAACCCATTTCTTGCAACACCCATTTCACTGGAATGGGGTTGGCTTCCACAAACAGTTTTTGGTGTAGGCCGAACAGTTTGGCATTAATGGCTCGGGCTTTGACTGCGTCACCGGCCATGGCCGCCACGCACATATCGTGCATCAATTTCGGTGCCACATTGGCCGTCACGGATATCACGCCTTTGCCACCCAATAACATCAAACTCATGGCCGTGGCATCGTCACCGCTTAATACCGCAAAGTCTTGCGGCGCACGCAACAACAAATCGGTGCCGCGCTCTATGCCGCCGGTGGCGTCTTTGATGCCTACGATATTTGGGTGTTGAGCCAAGCGTAACACCGTGTCGTTGCTGATGTCGCAACCGGTCCGACCAGGCACGTTGTATAAAATTTGTGGAATAGCAACCGCATCGGCAATGGCCTTGAAGTGCTGATACAAACCTTCCTGAGTGGGTTTGTTGTAATAAGGGGCCACTAACAAACAAGCGTCCACGCCCAATTCTTTGGCTTTTTGCGTGAGCGCTATGGCTTCCTTGGTTGAATTGGCACCGGTGCCGGCAATCACAATAACGCGGCCACGCACTTGCTCAACCGCGGTTTTGATTAACAAGCAATGCTCATCAAAATCCACCGTGGGCGACTCGCCCGTGGTGCCGACTATGACGATACCATCGCTGCCTTGCGCGATATGAAATTCGATTAATGCGTTTAAAGCGGGGATGTCTAAACCGCCGTCTTCAAACATCGGCGTGACGATGGCGACCAAGCTACCCTGAGCGACTGCACTTCCTTGCAACATACGCTAACCTAAACTAAACAGAATGTTGTATTTTAACTTAAAAGCCTGCTGAAAATACAATTTATGCGCGCATAAGTTGTAAGCCTTACAGCCTTAACCCTAAGCGCAATGTGCGTTTATTCAATGCGCTTATATGGGTATAATGAAGTGTGCTTTGGCATCCCTCTCGTTAAGGGTATATTGCACTCCTTTTTTGCTTTAGTTTGACTCATTACCCGGCTTGACTTGGCTCAGCCATTAAGCTGGCTATAAACAAAGTATAATTTAGCCTCACACTTAGAAACTGACTACGACTATGGATTTACATCATTACATCATGATCTTAATCGGCACGGTGCTGGTTAATAACATCGTGCTGGTTAAAATATTGGGCCTTTGCCCCTTTATGGGTGTGTCAAAAAAACTCGAAGCGTCAATAGGCATGGCTGGCGCCACGGCCTTTGTGCTAAGCATAGGCTCGATGACCAGTTGGGGAATCACCCATTACCTTCTTGAACCCAATGGCCTCGAGTATTTGCGCACGCTGTCCTTTATTGTAGTCATTGCCGGTGTCGTGCAATTTACCGAGATGGCCATGGAGAAAAATTTTCCACCCCTGCATCAAGCGCTGGGCATTTTCTTACCGTTGATCACAACTAATTGCGCGGTATTGGGCATCCCGTTATTAAACGCCCAATCCAGTCACAGCTTTCTTGAATCCCTGTTCTTTGGATTAGGTGGGGCCATAGGCTTCTCCATGGTGTTGATCTTGTTCGCTTCCATGCGTGAACGCTTAGAAGCCGCTGATGTCCCATTGGCCATCAAGGGTTCGGCCATCGCCATGGTCACGGCCTCATTAATGAGCTTGGCCTTTATGGGCTTCGCTGGTTTAGATAAATATTAAGTTGGGTTCCAAAATCGCCGCTTCATGTTAATTTCCCTATATATCATGCTGGGTTTAGCCACACTACTTGGCATAGTGCTGGGGTGTTCCGCCTTATGGTTTAAAGTAGAAGGCGACCCCTTGGTGGCGCGCATCGATGCCATCTTGCCGCAAACGCAATGTGGCCAATGCGGCTACCCTGGTTGCAAACCTTATGCCACAGCGATTGCCGCTGGTGAAGCCGACATCAACCAATGCCCGCCTGGCGGCGATGCCGGCGCCCATGCATTGGCCGATTTAATGGGCGTGGAATACAAGCCACTGAATGCCGAACACGGTGTACCCAAACCCAAATCGGTGGCTTTCATCGATGAGGCCACTTGCATAGGCTGCACGCTTTGCATACAAGCTTGCCCGGTCGATGCCATATTGGGTGCGGCCAAGCACATGCACACCATCATTGCTTCCGAATGCACCGGCTGTGAACTGTGCCTTGCGCCCTGCCCAGTCGATTGCATCAGCATGCAAGCCATAGCCGAACAACCGGATAATTGGAAATGGAAATACCCCATTATTCCCATTGCCCCCATGCACGCGCAAACCACATGAACGCCCTACTCAATTTAGCCAGCCGCTTATTACCAGGCTTAGGCAGCCAAAACGACGTCTACGCCTTTAACGGTGGCGTGCACCCGCCTGAGCATAAAGCCGAATCCAACACGCGGCCAATTGCCAAGCTGGGCACACCAAACACATTGGTGCTGCCGCTACGCCAACACGTCGGGCATTTGCCCAAAGTTTTGGTCAAAGTTGGCGATCGAGTGCTTAAAGGCCAATTGTTAGCGGAAGCCGAAGGCACGGTTTCGGCGGCCATACACGCGCCCACTTCTGGCACGGTGACCGCCATAGACGAACAAGTCATACCCCACCCGTCCGGCCTGCCTGACACCTGCATCACAATAAGCTGCGACGGCTTGGACGAATGGGGCCCATTACAGCCCATCAACTGGCGACTCAGCGATAAAAAAACCTTGGTCGACAGCTTAAGGCTATCGGGCATTGTTGGCTTAGGTGGCGCCACTTTCCCCAGCCACATTAAATTGCGCAGCAACAACCAATCACCCATACACACGCTAATCATCAATGCCGCCGAGTGCGAACCCTATATCACTTGCGACGACATGCTGATGCGCGAGCGTGCCGATGAGATTGTTGCCGGCATAGAAATCGTCAAGCATTTATTGGGCGCCGAAACCTGTCTGATAGGCATAGAAGATAACAAAGCGGCTGCCAGCGAGGCCATGAAAGCGGCCTGCGAACAGGGCCAAGCCGTGGTCAAAGTGGTGCCCACGCTCTACCCGAGTGGCGATGCCCGTAGACTCATACACTTGCTGCTAGACCTGGAAATTCCCAGCGACAAACGCTCAACCGATTTAGGCGTGCAAGTATTCAATGTGGCGACGGTGTTGGCCATACACCGCTACTTTGCTTTTGGTGAGCCTTCGATTAGTCGAATTGTCACCGTTACCGGCAACGTCGCTAGCCCGCAAAACTTTGAGGTGTTGTTTGGCACGCCATTGACCGATTTAATCGCCGCAGCCGGTGGAGCGCAGGACGACACCAGCCATTTCATCATGGGCGGCCCCATGATGGGCTTTGATTTACCCAGTCGCCAAGTGCCCATCACCAAGGCTGCCAATTGCATTATCGCCGCCAAGCCGGATCTCTTTCCTGCGCCGCCCCCGGCTATGCCATGCATACGCTGCACGCGTTGCGCCGATGCCTGCCCGGTCAACTTGCAGCCACAGGAACTGTACTGGTTTGCTAAATCCGATAACTTCGAAAAAGCCCGCGATTACAAATTATTCGATTGCATAGAATGCGGATGCTGCAGCTACGTCTGCCCCAGCACCATTCCGCTGGTGCAGTATTACCGCTACGCCAAAAGCGAAATCATTGCCGCCGATAAAGCCAAAGAAGCGGCCGACCTGGCGCGCGAACGCAATGAATTTAGATTGGCACGCATAGAGCGCGAAAAACTAGAGCGGGCGCAAAAGCATGCCGAACGGGCGGCAGCCAGCAAAACAGAAGCGTCTGCTCTAGCCGATGCGGCCGAGGCCACCCCATCAGCAACACCAAGCGACAGCCCCGTCTCAGACAAGCAAGCCGCCATTGCCGCGGCCATTGCTCGCGCTAAAGCGCAAAAATTAGCCAGCGGTCCAGCAGCAGAGGCCCCTACCAGCAAACCGGCGCCGAGCAAGGCGGACGCGCAGACCACGCCAGCGGATAAACAAGCCTTGATTGCGGCGGCCATAGAGCGTGCCAAAGCCGCTAAACTGGCGGCAGCCCAAGCCGGGCTAGCGCCGAAAAACACGGACAATGTTAGCCCCAGCGTGCAAGCGGAAATTAATCAAACCGATGCCATTCGCGAACAAGCCCGTAAGCTCACTTTGTCGGACACAAGCGAGCCGGATAAAGGATAAAAATGAACCGTTCACCCTACATCAGTAATGCGCCCACCGTCAGCACCATTATGTTTAAGGTTTTGCTGGCCTTGGTACCAGGCATCGCGGCTTACACTTACGTTTATGGCGCCGGCATTTTGGTGTCCTTGGTCTTGGCTACCAGCACCGCCTTGGTGACCGAAGCGGCCTTGCTAAAACTGCGTCAACGACCCATCCAACCCTACTTAATGGATCTCAGCGCCGTCGTCACGGCCTGGTTGCTAGCGCTGTCCCTGCCTGCCTTAGCGCCTTGGTGGCTGGTGGTGGTCGCCACATTTTTTGCCATTGTTATTGCCAAACAACTTTACGGCGGCTTAGGCTACAACCCCTTTAACCCAGCCATGGTCGGCTACGCCGTATTGCTGATTTCCTTTCCACTGATCATGACCAAATGGCCAGCGCCGCTAGCACTGGCCGATCAACCCTTAAGCTGGTCTGAGCAATTAAGCTTTATCTTCCAGCAAACCCTGCCGGCCTCCGTGACTGTGGATGCCATCAGTTCGGCCACCCCACTGGACTACTTAAAAACCCAACTGATGCTGAACAAAGACGTGGCGAGCATTAGCCAAGCGCCTATCTTTGGGCATTTTGGTGGGCAAGGTCAAGAATGGGTGACGGCCGGCTATTTATTGGGTGGGCTGTATTTATGGCAACAGCGCATTATCAGTTGGCATTTGCCCACGGCTTTTTTAGTGGCTTTAAGCGGCATGGCTGGCGCCTTCTACTTGATGGATCCTAGCCACTATGCCAATCCGGCATTCCACATCGTCAGTGGCGCTTCTTTATTGTGTGCTTTTTTCATCATCACCGACCCAGTCAGCGGCCCCACCACGCCCAAAGGCAAGCTTTATTTTGCTGGCGGCGTAGGCGTCTTGACTTATTTAATTCGCGTTTACGGCGGCTACCCGGACGGCGTGGCTTTTTCTGTACTGATCATGAATATGTGCGTACCGCTCATAGACTCACTCACCCAACCGCGCGTGTTTGGCCACGAGAAATAACATGGCGAGCAATATAATTAAACATGCGCTAAAAACCGCCATCGCCATGTTGGCCTTTGCCTTTGTCGGCACCTTGATGCTCGCCTACGTGTTTATTGCCACACGACCGCCCATAGAAGCCAGCGAAAAAGAAGCCAGGTTGGCGCTATTTAAGCAAATTTTGCCGGCAAAAAATTACGATAACGATTTATTGTCCAGCCAGGTGGTCATAGAACCTAACGACTTATTGGGCAACCGCTTGCCTAGCGTAGCCAATGTCGCTACTTTTCAACAGCAGCCGGCCGGAGTCATACTGGAAGCCGTGGCACACGACGGCTACAGCGGCGACATCAAGCTGCTGATCGCCATACGCGCCGATGGCTCAGTCAGCGGCGTGCGCGTGTTGGCACACAAAGAAACCCCCGGCTTGGGCGATTACATAGACATCGCGCACGGCAACTGGATTAAGCTATTTAATGATGAATCCTTGCAAAAAACGCCAGTCAATAAGTGGCAAGTGAAAAAAGACGGCGGCCAATACGACTACATGGTGGGCGCCACCATCACGCCTCGCGCGGTCGTGAAAGCCGTACTAAAAGCACTGCAGTATTTTGAGATGAATAAACAAACGTTATTTGCGAAAAACGCCCAATAACTTAGGATTATTATGACCAACCTCTACAAAGAAATCACCGTAAACGGCTTGTGGAAGCAAAATTCAGGCGTAGTCCAACTATTAGGTCTATGCCCAACTCTCGCCGTCACCACCAGCGCCGTCAACGGTTTAAGCTTGGGTTTTGCAACGGCATTGGTGATGGCGGCGGCTAATGGCTCCGTGTCCCCGGTGCGCCAGTTTGTGCCCAATGAAATTCGTGTGCCGGTATTCATCTTGGTTATTGCCGCCTTAGTAACCGTCATTGATCTATCGATCAACGCCTACGCCCATGAACTGCATAAGGTATTGGGCATCTTTATCCCACTCATCGTGGTCAATTGCATCGTGCTGGCTAGGGTAGAATCCTTTGCGGCTAAAAATCCTACCTTACCGTCTATGTTAGATGGCTTCATGATGGGATCAGGCCTAATGCTGGTATTGGGTTTATTGGGTGCCATACGCGAATTAGTAGGAAAAGGCACCGTGCTGTCTGGGCTGGATTTAGTCTTGGGCCCAAGCGCCCACGCTTTCATGTGGACCAGTGTCGATTACCACGGCTTCTTGCTAGCGGTGTTGCCACCGGGTGCATTCTTAGGCTTGGGCAGCTTAATCGCCTTGCGCAATTGGATAGAAATGCGCAAAGCCGCCAAGCAACCCACCGGCGTCACTAGCCCGCTGTCAGCCGTCGGCCACTAGCTCAGCCTGTCTTAAAAAAACTGGTCCATGTGCCATGAATGCCGAAAAACGCCATGAAATATTTAGGCGCTTAAGTGCGGCCATACCCAATCCGTCCACCGAACTCAAATACAGCAGCACCTTTGAATTGTTGATCGCGGTCATTCTGTCGGCGCAAGCCACCGACAAAGGCGTGAACATCGTCACAGACAAGTTGTTTGCGGTGGCCAACACGCCCGCCAGTATATTGGCCTTGGGTTTAGACGGCTTGGAATCTTACGTCAACCGCATAGGCTTGTACCACGCCAAAGCCAAGAACATCTTGGCCACCTGCCAAATTTTAATCAACGAGCACCAATCGCAAGTGCCCAATACCAGAGCAGCCTTAGAACGCCTACCTGGCGTCGGCCGCAAAACCGCTAACGTCATACTGAATACCGCTTTTGGCATGCCGACCATCGCCGTCGACACGCATTTATTTCGCTTGGGCAATCGCATTAAACTGGCGACCGGTAAAACCGTGTTGGAAGTGGAAAAGAAATACCTTAAAACCATCCCGGCCGCTTACCTGCAGGATGCCCACCATTTACTAATATTGCACGGCCGCTACACCTGCGTGGCCCGCAAGCCCAAATGCGCGCAATGCTGTATCGCCGATTTATGCGAATTTAACGCCAAAGAATACCACTAGAAAACCATGAGTTTATACAACCCCAGTCGTGACCAAGCCAGGCAATTTTTATTTGATGCGTGGGCCAAATTCAAGCAAGCGGCGGTGCTCACCGACCTAGAAAAAATTGCCGTGGAAGTCTTGCAAATGCACCCGGAATACCAAGCGATTTTTAACGCACCCGAGCAGTATTTGCAGCAAGCTTATTTCCCAGAAATGGGCGTAACCAATCCGTTTTTACACATCAGCTTGCACCTATCGGTGATAGAGCAAATCAGCATAGACCAACCCGCCGGCATCAAGGCTATGTATGGTGCATTACGAGAAAAACACGCTGACGCGCACTTGGCTTACCACGATGTGATGGATTGCTTGGCCGAGACCCTTTGGCAAGCCCAACGCGATAACGCAGGCCCGGATGGCGTGCATTACCTGCAATTGCTGCAACAAAAAGTGCAGGCTTAAGCTTTACTAACAAAATAAAAAAGCCGGCTAGTATGCCGGCTTTTTGTTTGGTGGGTCTTGATCAAACGCTACTTGCCTAGCGCTTAATCATCAAAATTGGCTAATTGCGTTTGCCTGTCTGCCAACTCATTGACTAAAGCCGTTTGCTGCGCGGCCGTCATGTCCCACCAGCCTTTGATTTCATCCAAGCTGCGGTAGCAGCCTAGGCAAAATCCGTTGGATTCATCTATGGCGCACACGCCTATGCAAGGGGATGCGGGTGCGTTATTAACAGCGGTATCAGTCATATTAAAGTCTGCAAAGTTAATTCAATACGCCGTGGCATTGTTTGAATTTCTTGCCCGAACCGCATGGGCACGGGTCATTACGGCCCACTTTAATGCCTGCGCGCACTTGCGGTTGTTCGCCTATGGGCGCGCTATCCGCTGGGTTCGCTAAAGCCTCGTCGTAGTCGGCGTGTTGGTATTGCAGGTTTTCCACTTCCAGTGGTTTTTCCACGGCTTCCACGTCGGCTTCGTTTTTAACCTGCACCAACATGGTCACTTTGGTCACTTCACTTTTCACCGCATTGAGTAAGCCCTCAAACAACTCAAAGGCTTCGCGTTTGTATTCTTGCTTAGGATTTTTCTGGGCATAAGAACGCAAATGTATGCCTTGGCGCAAATGATCCAGCGCCGCCAAATGCTCACGCCAATGGTTGTCCAAGCTTTGTAACATCACCGAACGCTCAAATTGACGCATGATGTCGGCACTGGCCAAGTCTTCCTTGGCGGCATAGGCACTGTTGGCCGCATCGAGTATGCGCTCACGCAAGGTTTCTTCGTGCAAATCCGGGTTGTCTTCCAGCATTTTTTGCAAGGGGATATCCAAGCCGGTTTCTGCTTTTAACTCGCGCTCCAAGCCAGGCACATCCCATAGTTCTTCCACGCTATCAGGGGGAATGTACGTGGCCATCATGCTGACCAACACGTCTTCACGCATGGCCAATATGGTCTCGCCCACGTCCGCCGCTTCCAATAATTCGTTGCGTTGCTCGTAGATAACCTTGCGCTGATCGTTGGCCACGTCATCGTATTCCAGCAACTGTTTACGGATGTCGAAGTTACGGCCCTCTACTTTGCGTTGGGCATTTTCTATGGCACGCGTCACCCATGGGTGCTCTATGGCCTCGCCGTCCGGCATATTGAGTTTTTCCATGATGGCCGACACGCGATCGGATGCAAAAATGCGCAGCAACTGGTCTTCTAGGGACAAATAGAATCGGCTAGAACCGCTATCGCCTTGACGACCCGAACGGCCGCGCAATTGGTTGTCGACACGACGTGACTCGTGGCGCTCGGTACCGGCAATGTGCAAACCGCCGGCTGCCAGCACAGCATCGTGGCGCGCTTGCCACTCGGCTTTGAGTTTGTCTATGGCAGCGGTTTTTTGCGCCTCGGACAATTTGCCGTCTGCTTTAACTTTTTCTATGTCGGTTTCTGGGTTGCCGCCTAACACAATGTCGGTTCCACGACCGGCCATGTTGGTAGCGATGGTAATCACCCCAGGGCGACCGGCTTGAGCAATCACGTGCGCTTCGCGCTCGTGTTGCTTGGCGTTCAACACTTGGTGTTCCAGTTTTTCGGCGTTCAATAAGTTGGAGATCAGCTCGGAATTTTCGATAGAGGTGGTGCCCACCAATACCGGCTGACCGCGGCTTTGACAGTCTTTAATGTCTAAAATCACCGCCGCGTATTTTTCTCTGGACGTGCGGTAGACTTTATCCATGTTGTCTTTACGTAACATAGGACGGTGGGTTGGAATCACCACGGTTTCTAGGTTGTAAATTTGATTGAATTCGTAAGCCTCGGTATCGGCCGTGCCGGTCATACCGGACAACTTGGCATACATACGGAAGTAGTTTTGGAAAGTAATCGAGGCCAGCGTTTGGTTTTCCTTTTGAATCTCCACGCCTTCTTTGGCTTCCACCGCTTGGTGCAAACCGTCAGACCAACGGCGGCCTGGCATCATGCGGCCATTGATCTCATCGACGATGGTCACTTCGCCATCGCGGACCACGTAATGTTGATCGCGGTGGTAAAGATTGCGGGCGCGCAAGGAAGCGTACAAGTGGTGCACCAAGGTGATGTTGGCCGCTTCATAGAGGCTAGACCCCTCAGGTAACATGCCGGACTCAGCCAACAAGGCTTCCGCGTGCTCATGGCCTTGTTCGGACAGGGTGACGCTTTGGTTTTTTTCATCCACCCAGAAATCGCCTGCGCCCTCTTCTTCGGTTTGCGCAATTAGCTTGGCCGCCACAGAATTGATTTGGCTGTACAAGGCAATGCTGTCATCGGCTTGGCCAGAAATAATCAGGGGCGTACGCGCCTCGTCGATAAGGATGGAGTCGACCTCGTCTATCAAAGCATAACTCAAACCACGCTGCACGCGCTCTTCGCGGCTGTGCACCATGTTGTCACGCAAGTAGTCAAAACCGTATTCGTTATTGGTGCCGTAAGTGATGTCGGCCGCGTAAGCCGCCCGTTTGGCTTCGTTGGGCATTTGCGACAAGTTAATGCCTATGCTTAAACCCAAAAAGTTATACAGTTTACCCATCCACTCGGCATCACGCTTAGCCAGGTAATCGTTGACCGTTACCACGTGCACGCCTTTACCGGTTAAGGCGTTTAGGTAGACCGGTAAAGTCGCGACCAAGGTCTTACCCTCACCGGTGCGCATCTCGCCTATCTTGCCTGCGTTTAACACCATGCCGCCTATCAGCTGCACGTCAAAATGGCGCATGCCCAATACCCGCTTACCGGCTTCACGCACCACGGCAAATGCCTCAGGCAATAACTGGTCTAAGGTTTCACCATTGGCATGGCGTTGCTTAAATTCTTCCGTCTTGGCTTTTAACGCCTCGTCAGACAAAGCTTGCATGGCCGGTTCCATGGCATTAATGCTGAGTACTTTTTGCGCATACTGCTTAACCAGTCTGTCGTTACGGCTACCGAATATTCTTTTAAACAACGATGAAATCATGAAGTGAGGGGCTTTCCGCTTAGAGGATAAAAAACGTAATAAGTAATGTAGAGGGTTTTAGTATTCAGCCCTAGGGCTGTTTTTTCTTAAATTAATTCCTGGCATTCAGGTATTTTCTTGGGTCCAAGGCATTGCCGTTTAACCTGATTTCATAGTGCAAATGCGGCCCAGTGGAACGGCCGGTGTTGCCAACCAGCGCCAGCACTTGGCCCTTTTCAACCCGTTCACCCACCTTAACCAGTATTTTGGCAGTATGGGCATAGCGGGTTTCCAGGCCAGAGCCATGCGACACGATAACAATTTTACCATAATCGGGCATGGTTTCCGCGGCCGACACGATGCCGCCGGCTGCAGCAAAGATAGGGGCGCCGGCATTGGCAGAAAAATCCAAACCTTCATGGAAGGCTTTATTGCCGTTAAAGGGATCGATACGCCAACCGTAGCTGGATGAATTAAACGCCGCGCGTATTGGGCTACTGTTAGGCAGCACGCCTTTGAGCATGCTTTGTTGCAACAGGGTCGCTTCCAATTCGCTTAAGTATTCGGTTTCGAACTCGACTCTGGCGGTCAGTTCGGCAATGTGTTTTTGTAAATCCAACTCGGTGTAAGGGCTGCTCAAGACCAAGGGGCCACCGCGATTGGCCGCTGCCGATTTATTCACCGGCGCATTCAGACTGGGGGCATTGGATTTAGTGAGGGGTGCGGCGGCTTTTTTTTCGCCGGCCAATTTTGCTAAACGTTCGCTTTGCGCATCCAAGCGCATGATGCGCGCTTGCAATTCACCCATCTGCACCGCATACGCATCCAAGTGCTTTTGTGGGTCGCCTATGTTGAAAGAAAAACGAAGTTTAGAGGATTTCACCCCCTGTTGTGCCGGCGCATCCTGTGGCACAATCAATACCAAGGTTAGCAACACCGGCAACACCAGCAAGGCCAACACAATCGCGCTCACCTGAAACACCGAGAGCGTTTTTGCTTTTGCCATACTATTTGAGATAAAAATGATGTTCATCGCACTTCCATTTACCCGAACTTACCCGACCGGCACCCATGCGCCAATTTAATGCACTGCTCAATCAGCCGGAATTAAAGGGTTTGGCTGCGCACAGCAAGGAAACCCTCGCTGCGCAAAAAATCTGGTTATCGATTGCCCCGGGAAACTTAGGCCAGTTGAGCCACGCTAGCAGCATAAAAAATCAACAGTTAAACCTGTATGCCAACAACAATGCGGTCGCTGCCAAAATCAAACTTTGCATTCCTAGCTTGTTGATTCAGCTAGAAAAGCAAGGGTGTGAAGTTACTGCAATTCGAGTGAAAGTGCAAGTAAAATCTAGCCCGCAAGCCCAGCCCAAAGCCATTAAAAAGCTGAGTCGGCAAGCGGCAAACGAGCTTGATGGTTTGGCAAAAAAACTGAGCGGCACCGACCTTGGTGACGCCTTAGCCAGGCTAGCCAGCAAAGTCAATTAATGCCATCGTCCGGTTTTTTTCGGGCCTCCTCGTTCTTAAAAAACGCCTGCTACACCGGCCATTTTCAGGCCAGCCAAAAGAGGTTGTTGCGTGCGCTTATTAGTGTAATAATGAACCGCTGTTACAAATTACTTACATGTAGCGATACATGCGTAGCGGCAGATTATTCGTAACACTTGCATTGGTTTCAAAGGGGTGCAGCACACGCACTCCCGGTGTCTCAATTCGTACTAGTTTTATTTTTAACGTTTTAAACGCAGTTTAATACTCACGTAATTTATAAAAATTTTAGATAGGGAGAAGTCATGTCAGTTTCACTAATGGTAGCCATCGGTGCTGCGTTGTTAGCAGTCCTGTACGGCCTAGTAATGAGCAAATGGATTTCAGGCTTACCGGCCGGGAATACGCGCATGCAAGAAATTGCGGCCGCGATCCAACAAGGCGCTGCAGCTTATTTAGCTCGTCAATACAAAACCATCACCGTCGTCGGTATTATCCTGGCCGTTTTAATCGGCTTCTTTTTAGGCACCACCACGGCCATTGGCTTTGTGATTGGCGCGGCGCTATCCGGTGCTTGCGGCTTCATAGGCATGAACGTGTCGGTTAAAGCCAACGTCAGAACAGCCCAAGCGGCCACCGGCGGCATCTCGCCGGCGTTGGACGTGGCTTTTAAAGGCGGCGCCATCACGGGTATGTTGGTCGTGGGCTTAGGTTTATTGGGCGTGGCTGGTTTTTATGCCTACCTGGTATCCGTCTCGCCCGCCGAGCAAGCCGTGGATTTAAACCCATTAATAGGCTTGGCATTTGGCTCCTCTCTTATTTCCATCTTCGCCCGTTTAGGCGGCGGCATTTTCACTAAGGGCGCAGACGTGGGCGCCGACTTAGTGGGTAAAGTTGAAGCCGGCATTCCCGAAGACGACCCGCGCAACCCGGCCGTGATTGCCGATAACGTCGGTGACAACGTGGGCGATTGCGCTGGTATGGCAGCCGACTTGTTTGAAACTTACGCCGTGACCTTGATTGCCACCATGGTTTTGGGCGGCTTGCTATTAACCAGTGCAGGCGAAGACGGCATCATCTACCCATTAATGTTGGCCGCCGTGTCCATCGTCGCATCCATCATCGGCTGCTTCTTTGTTAAAGCTTCTCCTGGCATGAAGAACGTCATGCCTGCCTTATACAAAGGCTTGGCGGTAGCAGGTGGCTTGTCTTTAGTGGCGTTTTACTTCGTCACCACAAAAATGTTCCCTGAAGGCTTAATGGCAGGCGATTTAGCCATTTCTGCCAATCAACTGTTTGGCGCTTGCGCGGTTGGTTTGATCTTAACCGCTGCCTTGGTTTGGATTACTGAGTATTACACCGGCACCGATTACGCCCCGGTAAAACACATTGCTCAAGCGTCCACCACCGGTCACGCCACCAACATCATTGCCGGTATTGGTATTTCCATGAAATCCACGGCATGGCCAGTTCTGTCAGTGTGTTTAGCCATTTTTGCTTCATACCACCTAGGTGGGTTGTACGGTGTGGCTGTGGCGGCCACCTCCATGTTAAGCATGGCTGGTATCGTGGTGGCCTTGGATGCATACGGTCCCATCACCGATAACGCCGGCGGCATTGCAGAAATGTCTGGCTTACCCAAATCCGTGCGTGACGTGACCGACCCATTGGATGCGGTTGGCAACACCACTAAAGCCGTTACCAAAGGCTATGCGATTGGTTCAGCCGGTTTGGCTGCATTGGTCTTGTTCGCCGACTACACGCACAAGTTAGAAGGTGCGGGCATGGTGGCTAAATTTGACCTAAGCGATCCGATGGTGATTATTGGCTTATTCATAGGCGGTTTGATTCCGTTCTTGTTTGCTGCCATGGCGATGGAAGCCGTTGGCCGCGCAGCCGGTGCCGTGGTGGAAGAAGTGCGTCGCCAGTTCCGCGACATCAAAGGCATCATGGATGGCAGCGGTAAGCCAGAATACGGCAAAGCGGTGGATTTACTGACCACGGCCGCCATTAAAGAAATGATGATTCCATCCTTGCTTCCGGTCGCTGTTCCGGTTGCCGTTGGTTTGCTATTAGGGCCAGTGGCTTTAGGTGGCATGCTCATGGGTACCATCGTTACCGGTCTATTTGTCGCGATCTCCATGTGTACCGGTGGCGGTGCATGGGATAACGCCAAAAAATACATAGAAGATGGCAATCACGGTGGCAAAGGTTCAGAAGCCCACAAGGCTGCTGTAACAGGCGATACCGTTGGTGACCCATACAAAGACACGGCCGGTCCTGCGGTTAACCCTTTGATCAAAATCATCAACATCGTTGCCTTGCTGATTGTGCCTTTATTGCACATGTAAGCGATACGGCGTCTAGGCGAACTTTTAACTCGCTTGGGCCCAATTAGGCGATAAAGAATAGGCTGGCCTTCGGGCTGGCCTTTTTCTTAAATGCGCATTGCGAAAGGAAGCTCAGCATGAAAGACAGCTTAATCGTCGGCCTACGCTACCAACATAGCTTCGTGGTGAGCCGGGCCAAAACCGTGCCGGCCATCTACCCAGAATCAGCCGACTTTTTAGGCATGCCCGAAGTGTTTGCCACCGGCTACCTAGTGGGTTTTTTAGAATGGGCCTGCATCTTGGCCATCAAGCCCCATTTGGATGGCCCCCAAGAGCAAACCGTGGGCACGCACATCAACGTCAGCCATTTGGCTGCCACGCCGGTGGGCATGACAGTGACCGCGACCGTGGAATTGTTAGCAGTGGAAGGGAGAAAATTGGTCTTCGCTGTGCAGGCGCACGACGGCGTGGATTTGATTGCCAGCGGCAGCCACGAACGGCATAGCATTCATAGGGAAAAGTTTGACGCTAAATGCCAGGCCAAATTACAAGCGGGACTAAACCTAAAACCCGCCTAAAGCACCTGCAGAATGTCGTTGGCAATGTCGGCCGGCTTTTCTCCGTAATCCACATACAATCGAATCTTGCCTTTTTTATCAAACACATACATGCCTGCACTGTGGTCTAGCGTGTAAGTGCTTTTGCCTTTCACTTCGACTTTTTTAGCGTAAATTTTAAAATTAGCCTGCACCAACTTGGTCGCCGACTCGTCGCCGCGCAAGCCGATAAAACGTGCATCAAAAGACGGCACAAATTGCGCTAACACTTCTTGCGTGTCACGCTCTGGATCCAAGGTGACAAACAGTACCTGCACTTCATTGGCGCGCGGGCCTAATAATTTCATGGTTTGCTTCAGGTCTATCATGGTGGTCGGGCAAACGTCCGGGCAATGCGTGTAGCCAAAAAACAGCACCACCGCTTTGCCTTTAAATTCAGCCAAGCTGCGCGACTGACCCTGGTGATCGGTTAAACTCAATTCATGACCAAAATCGGCGCCCGTGATGTCGGTCGCGACCAATTGCTTGCCAGGGCCAGATGGCTGACAAGCGGCCAATACAGCAAGAAGAAAAACTAAGATGAACTGACGCATGAAGAGCCCTTGTGTATGAATTAAATTAAGTAAAATCTGTGTTTTTAAGTGAATTTGATTTTAACATGCGACAAGAATTACGGCCTTTAGTTTACAATAAGGCTTTTACAAAATTCGTTTATAAGGCAGCAACATGGCAATTCCAACCTCAATGGCAGACCGCGATGGCGTAATTTGGTATGACGGCAAAATGGTTAACTGGCGCGATGCCACCACCCACGTTTTAACGCATACCTTGCATTACGGCATGGGCGTATTTGAAGGCGTACGCGCTTACAAAACCGACAAGGGCACGGCCATTTTCCGCCTGAAAGAACACACCGATCGCTTGTTTCGCAGCGCACACATTTTGCAAATGAAAATGCCTTACAGCAAAGAGGAAATGATGGAAGCGCAAAAAGCTGCCGTCAGAGAAAACAATTTGGAATCGGCCTACATGCGCCCCATGGCATTTTACGGTGCCGAAGCCATGGGCATCTCAGCCAAAACCTTATCCACGCATGTGATCGTAGCGGCTTGGAAATGGGGCGCCTACATGGGCCAAGATGCCTTGGATAATGGCATACGCGTTAAAACGTCTTCTTTCTCCCGTCACCACGTCAACATCACCATGTGTAAAGCCAAAGCCAACGGCAACTACATGAACAGCATCCTGGCCCACCAAGAAGCAGCACTAGACGGTTACGATGAAGCCCTATTATTAGACGTAGACGGGTTTGTCGCCGAAGGTTCGGGCGAGAACATCTTCATCATACGCAACGGCAAACTCTACACACCAGATCTCACTAGCGCGCTAGAAGGCATCACCCGTGACACCATCTTGCAGTTGGCCGCAGAAATAGGCTTAAGCGTCATAGAAAAACGCATCACCCGCGATGAAGTTTACTCGGCTGACGAGGCCTTCTTCACCGGCACCGCCGCCGAAGTGACGCCTATCCGTGAACTAGACAGACGCAGCATAGGCTCAGGCACAGCCGGCCCTATCACTAAACAATTGCAGAAAATGTACTTCGATGCCGTGACCGGCAAATCGGCCAAGCATGCCGATTGGTTAACCTTGGTTTAAACCACGCCATGACCAAGCAAAAACCCATCATCGTCTCAGCCCAAGACTTACCGCTGCATTGCCCTACGGCCGAGGTGGCATTGTGGTCGTCGCACCCACGGGTTTTCTTGGACGTAGCCAAAACTGGGCAGGTCGCCTGCCCTTACTGCGGCACGCAATACCAATTAAAAGCCGGTGAAGTGGTGGCGCACCATTAAGTTAACAGCCGCCCGACTCCTTAAGGACAGCCATGTTTACTTTGACGTTTAGTTTGGATTCGGTGGCTTGGTATGCCCTCAGCGCCAATTTATTGGCTTTGTGTGCCTTTGTCCTAGTGGTGTATGCCGCCAAGAAAAAGCAGGCCTTGGCACAAGCCAAGATCATCGATTTTGTCACCGAGTATTTCCTCAACACCGGCGTGGAAGTGCTGGTCTCCTGCTCGCAAGACCCCATCAGCAAACAGACGCACGTGCAGATAGAATCGGCGCCTTTAAAACGCTTTCGCTTTTCCAATATATTGGAAAGCAACCTAATCGGCCACATCGCCCGCATTACCGGAGAAAAAGTCGATAAAATTTATTGGCGCTTTCCGGTGCCACTCCAAAATGACGCCATGTTCACCGAAAAAAATGACCCATTAGCCGAAGACGATCCGTATCTTTTTGAAATGCGCGCCGCCGCTACCGACGGCTATACCGTGACTGAAATCCCCGCCGACAAAAGCGCTCAGCGCAGCTAAAAAACACGCACCTCAGCCGCTTGCCCCCATAAACGGGCAATCACCGCCGGCGCTTCCGCTGCCGCGCTGTTAGTCCAAAAACGCACAGCCCCTGGTGCCTGGCTCGTTGCCAATAAGCCGCTGTCGATTAAACGGTTCTTCACTTGCTTGGCAACCGCTGCGCCGGTATCCACCAAACTAACCTTGGGACCCACCACATCCTTAATCAATGCCCGCACAAAGGGGTAATGGGTGCAGCCCAACACGATGGTGTCGGCGCCTTCAACCAATAAAGGCGCACAAAATTGTTCAATCAAGTCGCGCGTGGCCGGGCTGTCCACTTCACCGCGCTCTATGCACTCAACCAAGCCCGGGCAGGCTTGGGTAACCACGTCCACATTGCGGCCGTAACTCTCCAACAAGGCGGCAAACTGCGCACTTTTTAGTGTGCCCACGGTAGCCAATATGCCTATGATGCCATTTTGACTGGCTTCGGCCGCCGGTTTCACGGCTGGCTCCATCCCAATAATCGGCAGCGTGTAGCGTTCGCGCATGGCATCAATGGCAGCGGCCGTGGCCGTGTTGCATGCCACCACCAGCACTTTAGCGCCTTGGGCAATTAAAAAATCGGCTAGGCTAAAACAGCGCGCCTGAATCGCCTCCACACTTTTATTCCCATAAGGAGCGTAGCGGCTGTCGGCCACGTAGCGTAACTGCTCATTAGGCAACAAATCTTGTATGTGCTTCAACACAGACAGGCCACCCACCCCAGAATCAAACACGCCTATGGGATCGCTGGCTTGCGCTTTTTTGCTAGCAATGTGTTGAGTTGCATTCATGGCTTGGTTGTCATCAGTTACAATGAGCACATTATAAACGATTGCAAATGCAAGCTGGCAAGGAGCCGCACCATGGCAAACAGACTGAGTAAAATTTACACGCGTACCGGTGACGATGGCACCACCGGCTTGGGCGACGGCAGTCGCATCAACAAAGACAGCTTGCGCGTGGAAGCCATGGGTGACGTGGATGAACTCAATTCCATCATAGGCATCATGCTCACCGAGAACTTGCCGGATAATCTGGTCGGTCCGCTCACGCAAATCCAACACGATTTATTCAATGTAGGCGGTGAAATCTGCATACCCGGTTACGTCATCTTGCAACAAACGCGCATACAAGATTTAGAAGACCAAATTGACGCCCTAAACGAGCACCTAACGCCACTTAAAGAATTCATTTTGCCTGGCGGTAGCAAAGCCGCCGCTTATTGCCACTTGGCTCGCACTGTCTGCCGCCGTGCCGAGCGCAAGCTGGTCGAGTTGCATAGAAACGAAAAAGTCACCGACATTTCCTTGCAATACTTGAACCGATTATCGGATTTATTGTTCGTCATGTGCCGCAGCATTAACAAACAAGCCGGCAGGCCCGACGTCATGTGGGAAAATAAAGCCGGCTGATTTTAAGCTATAATCGGGTCATGATTAAAAAACTGCTAGACCGAATTTTTAACAGCAAATCCGCTAAATCCCTTGCGCATGCCAGCACCACCGTTAACCCGACACACAAAGCCCACCAGCGCTCAAAATTAACGGCCAAAAATACCCATAAGCAGCCCGATCTGCCGCACCATGGCGCTTTAATCATTGCCCATAAAACGCATAAAATAGACCGCAATTTACTCAGCAATGCCGCCCTAAAAACCACAGAAGGCTTGCACAAAGCCGGCTATGAAGCCTACATCGTCGGTGGCGCCGTGCGTGACTTGCTGCTCAATCGCACGCCCAAAGACTTTGACGTGGCCACCAATGCCACGCCCGAGCAAGTCAATCGCCTGTTCCGCCGCTCACGCCTGATTGGCAAGCGCTTTAGGTTGGTGCACGTTTTATTTGGTGACGAAACCATAGAGGTATCGACCTTTCGCGGCAGCCACTTGGAAGCCGAGGGCGACGCCAAAGTCAGTGACTCCGGCCGCATCATACGTGACAACGTGTTTGGCTCCATCGTAGACGACGCCTTGCGCCGTGACTTTACCGCCAACGCCTTGTATTACAACCCAGCCAGCCAAGAGGTATTGGATTTCCACAACGGGTACGCCGACATCAAAGCCGGCATACTGCGCATGATAGGCAAGCCAGAAACGCGCTACGCCGAAGACCCGGTGCGCATGTTGCGTGCCGTGCGACTGTCGGCCAAATTGGGCTTGAAGATTGACGCGCAAACGCAAGCGCCAATTGCAAAAATGGCCGACTCATTAGCCGATGTGCCACCCAGCCGTTTGTTTGATGAAATGCTTAAGTTGTTTCTCTCTGGCCATGCCATGCAGAGCTTAGCCGCCTTGCGTGAGCAACAATTGCACCACGGTTTACTGCCTATGCTGGACGTGGTGCTCGAGCAAGCCATGGGCGAGCGTTTCATCACCATGGCCTTACAAAACACCGACCAGCGCATTCTGGCTGGCAAATCGGCTAACCCCAGCTTTTTATTCGCCTGCTTGCTTTGGCATGAAATGATAGTGGCATGGGAAGTGCATAAAAAATCCGGTCAGCACTTAATGCCTGCCCTGCACCTAGCCATGAATGAGGTGATAGCCAGCCAAGCTGAAAAATTGGCCATACACAACCGTTACACGGCCACCATGAAAGAAATCTGGGCCATGCAACCGCGCTTTGAACAACGCGCTGGCAAGCGACCGTTCGCTTTACTAACCCACCCGCGTTACCGCGCCGGCTACGACTTCTTATTGCTGCGCTGTGAATCGGGCGAATTGCCCATGGAATTAGGCGAGTGGTGGACGGCCTTTGCTAACGCCGAGGGCGAAGCACGAAGCGCCATGTTAATGGCCGACAGCGCGCCGAAAAAGCGCCGCAGACGAAACCGTAAAAAACCCGCGGCCACGCCTAACGTCGTCGACTAAATCCGGTTTAGGTTTTGAGCAATTCAAGCATGGCTAAGGCTTACATCGCACTGGGCAGCAATCTTGAGGGTCCGGCGCAACAAGTGCAAGCGGCGGCACTGGCCATCGCCGCCTTGCCGGAATGCCAGCTCATCAAGCTATCCTCCCTGTATGAAACATCACCGGTGGATTGCCCCGAACGCGAGGCAACGCCTGTGCCCAATTTCATTAATGCCGTGCTAATGGTGAGCACCACTTTAAGCCCGCACGCCTTGCTAATGGCGCTGCATGCCATCGAAGATGAGGCCGGCCGCCAACGCCCTTATGTCAATGCACCGCGCGTGCTTGATTGCGACTTGCTGCTCTACGATGACCTGATTATCAACGACAGCACGTTGACCCTGCCCCATCCGCGCATGCACCAGCGCGGCTTTGTTTTATTGCCATTATTTGAAATAGACCCGCATGCAACCATCCCAAATCATGGCAAAATAGCAACATTGATCGCGCAACAACCATTTACGGGTATAAAACGGCAGGGTTAACCTCACATGAGTATTTTTAACAAATTCCCATACATCGTCATAGAAGGACCGATAGGCTGCGGCAAAACCACCTTGGCGAAAATGCTAGCCGATCAGTTCCCGGTCGATTATTTGTCAGAAAAAGCCCAAGCCAATCCATTTTTACCGCGCTTTTACCAAGACCCGCAGCGTTATGCCTTGCCCACGCAGCTGTTCTTTTTATTCCAACGCGCCAACCAAATTGCCGACTTAAACCAACGCGACATGTTTGCCAGGCCCATCGTCGCCGACTTCTTTTTGGACAAAGACCCGATCTTTGCCCGCTTAAATTTAAACGACGAAGAATACGCGCTGTACCACCAAATTTACCATCACCTGCAGTTGAAAGCACCCAAACCGGATTTGGTGATCTACCTTCAAACCCCGGTGGACGCGCTGATGGATCGCATCGAATCGCGCAACGTCAGTTACGAATTGGAAATTCGCCGCGACTACATTGAAGGCTTGGCCAATGCCTACAGTGAGTTTTTTCATAACTACAACACCTCGCCGGTGCTGATGGTGAACAACGAAAAACTCAACATCTTAAACAACCCAGGCGCATTGGATTTATTGCTGTCACGCATTTTGCAGATTAAAGGGCAGCGCGAGTTCTTTAATCCCAACTTTGATTAATTCCCAGGCCAGTCAAGCATGACACTAAACGAACTGGAAAAATCAGCCCTTAGCGGTGAAAAAATCGCCATGCTCACATGCTACGACGCCACTTTTGCCAAACTCATGGAAGTGGCTGGAGTGGACATACTCTTGGTTGGCGACTCCTTGGGCATGGTCTTGCAAGGCGCGGAAAACACCCTCAATGTCAGCATGCACCACATGACTTACCACACCAAAAGTGTGGCCGCTGGCGCACCAAATACCGTCATCATGGCGGACATGCCATTGGGCAGTTACGAACACGATGACGAGGCCGCTTACAAAAATGCAGAATGGTTAATACGCTCCGGTGCCCACATCGTCAAAATTGAAGGCGGTGGCAGCCGAGTGAAAACCGCTCGCTATTTAGTTGAACGAGGCATACCGGTCTGTGCCCATTTGGGTTTTACGCCGCAATCGGTCAACCAATTGGGTGGCTATAAAATCCAAGGCAAAACCGATGAAAGCGCCGCCAAAATTACGGCTGACGCCCAAGCCATGAGCGAAGCCGGCGTGAGTTTTATCGTATTGGAAATGGTGCCTGCCGCCTTGGCTAAAAAAATCAGCGCCAGCATACGCACCCCTACCATAGGCATAGGCGCCGGAGTGGATTGCGATGGCCAAGTGTTAGTCATACAAGACTTATTGGGCATTTACACTGGCGTCGCCTCGAAAGCGCCCAGCGATTTTAAAGTGCCGCGCTTTGTTAAAAATTTCTTGCGCGACACCAACAGCATAGAAAGCGCCATTCGCCATTACGTGCTGGCCGTCAAACAGAAAACTTTTCCGGCTATCGAGCACAGTTACTGATGCAAACCCTAGACAGCATAGCCCAGTTGCGCCATGCGCTTGAGGGGCAGAATTCGGTCGCTTTGGTGCCTACCATGGGCAATTTGCATGCCGGCCACTTGGACTTAGTCAAACTAGCCAAACAACAGGCCGCATGCGTTGTGGTCAGTATTTTTGTGAATCCCTTGCAGTTTGGCGCCAACGAAGACTTGGCCAACTACCCGCGCACCTTGGCCGCCGATTGCGAAAAACTGCAAGCAGCCGGTGCCGACATCGTGTTTGTCCCAAGCGTAGCCGAAATGTACCCCGACTTTGATGGGCAAGACCTCAAGCAAAGCATCACCGTGCAATTGCCAGCCGTGGCCAACGACTTATGCGGCGCCAGCCGGCCTGGTCATTTTGCCGGGGTGGCCACCGTGGTGCTTAAATTATTCAACCTTGTCCAGCCGCAGGTGGCGGTATTCGGTAAAAAAGACTACCAGCAACTGTTCATCATTCGAGAAATGGTTAAGCAGTTAAATTTAGCCATCACCATCCTCGCCGCCGACACCGTGCGCGAGCCCAGTGGCTTGGCCATGAGTTCGCGCAACGGCTATTTAAGCAGCGCAGAAAAAGCCCAAGCCTGCCAACTGCGTGCTGAATTGGTCAGCGTGAGTGAGCAAATTAAACAACAAGGCGACCGCGCCAATTTTTCAAGCTTAGAGCAAGCTGCCGCATTGAATCTGCAACAACAAGGCTGGCAAGTGGATTACGTGGCCATACGCGCGGCCAGTAACTTGCAAGCGGCCAGCGCTGGCGACACCGATCTAGTGGTATTGGCCGCCGCAAAATTAGGCACGACCCGACTTATTGATAACCTTAGCCTCAAAATTTAAACCTGCTATTTCGCCGGTTTGCCACGATGGCATGAATTGACCATTGGAACAAAGGCTTATAAGGACTATAATGCACTCCCTTTTAAAACTAGGTTAAATCGCATGCAAAGAACCATGCTCAAATCTAAACTGCATCGCGTGCATGTCACGCACAGTGAACTCGAATACGAAGGCAGTTGTGCCATCGACGAAACCTTGCTGGAAGCCGCAGACATAAAGGAATACGAACAAATCCACCTATACAACATCACCAATGGCGAGCGCTTTAGCACCTACGCCATTCGTGCTGAACGCGATTCTGGGATCATCTCCGTCAACGGCGCAGCCGCCCACAAAGCCGCCCCAAAAGACATAGTCATCATTGCCAGCTACGCCGATTACCAGGCCATAGAGTTAGAAAATTTCACACCAAAATTGGTCTACGTGGACCATAAAAACCGCATTTTATCCCAACGCAACGCCATTCCCGTACAGGCCACTTAATGACAACAGAATTAGATCCGAATAAATCCGACGCCAATTATTTAGAGGGCTTAAAGCTCGCGGTCGTCGACGCCATCGAAGACATCAAGGGCTTTGACATCACGGTTATGGACGTACGCAAACTGACCTCCATGACCAGCTACATGATCGTCGCCAGTGCCACCTCCAGCCGTCAGGCCAAAGCCATCGCCGACAACGTCCGCGAGAAGATCAAAGAAAAAGGCTACGCCATACGCGGTACCGAAGGCGAAAAGGAAGGCGAATGGGTGTTGGTGGATTTAAACGACATCGTTGCCCACATCATGGTGCCGACCACGCGTGCCTACTACAACCTAGAACAACTTTGGGGCGAAGCAGAAACGCGTCGCGGCCACATCAAAGCCGATCACGGCGAGGCCTAGTCCTCAAGTGACTAGCGGGTTGTAAGCATTGAAATTGCGCATCATCTCGGTTGGTCACAAAATGCCGGCATGGGTAGACACCGCTTGCCAGGAATACGCCAAGCGCATGCCGCGCGAATTAAGCCTAGACATCATCGAAATCAAGCCGGAGAAACGCGCCGCCGGCAACAGCACTGAAAACATCCAACTCATCGAAGCCAAGCGCATCATCGAGGCCGTAGGCAAAGACTATTGCGTCGCCCTAGACGAACGGGGCGCCGAAGTCGGCACCTTGCAATTGGCCGACAAATTGCGTGATTGGCAAAGCCACGGCCGCGACGTGGCTTTGGTCATAGGCGGCGCCGACGGACTGCACGCCAGCGTCAAGCAAAAAGCCGATTGGCTATGGGCTTTGTCTAAACTCACGCTGCCGCATGCCATGGTGCGCGTGCTATTGGCCGAGCAACTTTACCGAGCGCATTCGGTCATTAGCAATCATCCCTACCACCGCGAGTAAGCATGGCCCCGAATACCTACGAAAAAGCCTTGGTTTGGTTTAGGCGCGACCTGCGTGATTACGACCACGCCGCTCTCTACCAAGCGCTCAGCACCGCTCGTCAGGTTTACTGCGTGTTTGTGTTTGATAGCGAAATACTGGACCTACTAAAAAACAAAGCCGATCGCCGCGTCGAATTCATTTGGCTGGCCGTCAGTGAGCTCAAAACCGCCTTGCAAAAACAAGGTGGCGACTTGATGGTTTTACACGGTCGTGCCAGCGATGAGATCCCCAAATTAGCCGACCAATTGCACGTGGATGCAGTGTTCTGCAACCACGACTACGAACCCGCCGCCATCGCCCGTGACGCAAAGGTGGCCTCGCGTTTGCAGGAAGAAAACCGCGCATTTCACCATTTCAAAGACCAAGTCATTTTTGAAAAAAACGAGATCCTCACGCAAACAGGCAAACCCTATGGCGTGTTCACCCCCTATAAAAATGCCTGGTTAAAAACCCTAGAGGATGGCCACTTGCAGCCCTACCCGGTCGAAAGCCAAATAAAAAACCTCGCCCCCATTAGCCAGCCTAGCGCCCTACCCAGCTTAGCCAGCCTAGGCTTTGCAGCAACCAACTTAACTGAACTGGGCATTAAAACCGGCATGCAAGGCGGCTTGGCTTTGTTTGAGGATTTTAAAAAGCGCATGGGCCAATACCAAGACGCGCGCAACTTTCCCGCAGTAAAAGGCGTGTCTTATTTGTCGGTGCATTTGCGCTTTGGCACCGTATCTGTAAGGCACTTGGCCAGGACAGCCAGACAAGAACACAACGCCGGCGCCGAAACTTGGCTAAGCGAGCTGATTTGGCGAGAATTTTACGTGCAACTTCTGCACCACCATCCCCAGCTTGCTGCCGGGCTAGCCTACAAAGCCGAATTTGAACACCTGGCTTTTAGCAACGACCCCAACTTATTTGCCGCCTGGTGTGAAGGCCGCACTGGCTACCCCTTAGTCGATGCCGCCATGCGCCAACTAAATAGCAGCGGCTTTATGCACAACCGCTTACGCATGATAGCCGCCAGCTTTTTAGTCAAAGACTTACTCATCGATTGGCGTTGGGGCGAGCGCTATTTTGCTGAGCAGTTAATCGATTTTGACTTCAGCGCCAATAACGGCGGTTGGCAATGGGCAGCCAGCACCGGTTGCGATGCCCAGCCTTGGTTTAGAATTTTTAACCCGACCACGCAAAGCGAACGCTTTGACGCGGCCGGCAAATTCATACGCCGTTATGTGCCCGAATTAGCCGCCTGCAACGACAAGGAAATTCACGCGCCATGGCTGCTGTCTGCCGACCGATTGCAAGCGCTTAATTTGAGGCTGGGCGAGGATTACCCAGCGCCTATTGTAGATCATGCCACTCAGCGCGGTTTGGCTCTCGCTCTTTACAAAAACAGACCCATTGCATAACAAAAGTAAAGTGTAAAAATACAACAAGCTTGTGGTAAAAAAGCCAAAAAGCTAGACAACCCACACCTGCTCGGTTAAAGTAACAGCAGATAAAAACGAGGGCTGCCTCAACAACAAACGTAAGCGGATGTTATTGAGAAAAAGTCTCGATTAAAGGCGAATAAGATGCAAACAAACACGATGGCATTTGGCAAAAAAATAATCTTAGTGGCATGCTTGGCTTTGCTATCAGCTTGCGCCACGCAAGGCAATAAAGACCCCTTGGAAGGCATGAACCGCGGCATTTATAAATTCAATGACGTGGCCGATAAAGCCTTAATTAAACCGGTCGCCTCGGTTTACCAAACCATCACGCCGTCACCGATACGCAAAGGCATTAACAATTTCTATGAAAACCTGACGTCACTTACCACGGTATTCAACGATTTATTGCAGTTTAAATTTGGCCATGCCTTCACCGATGCCGGCCGTTTTATTATCAACAGCACGGTCGGTATTGCTGGCTTCTTTGATGTGGCGAGCATGGATAACGTGCCTAAACACAAGGAAGATTTTGGTCAAACCTTAGGCCATTGGGGTGTCAGCGATGGCGCTTACTTGGTATTGCCTATACTAGGCCCATCCAGCTTACGTGATACCACCGGCTTGGTATTCGACTTGGCCACTACCGATCCGATTGCATACGCACACCGCAAAGGCGACGTGCGCTTGCACAACCAACTACGTGTCGGTCAACTGATAGACAAACGTGCTGAGCTTTTAACGGCCACGGATTTGATAGATGAGGCGTCGCTAGACCCTTACGCCTTCACCCGCGATGCTTACCTACAACGTCGCGCCAGCTTGGTTCAAGACGGCATAGTCCCAGAAGAATTTATTAAAGACGACGAATAAACCGCAGGGCTTGCGGCTAAGATTGTTACTCGCAGGCCACCGTCATACGCTCAATCAGTATTGAGCCCACTTGTTTCGAATTCTGCACCAACACATCCGAACCAATACCGATTATGCCCTTTAGCATGTCGCGCATATTGCTAGCGATGGTGATTTCCTCCACCGCATGCACAATGACGCCGTTCTCCACCCAAAAGCCTGCTGCCCCTCTAGAGTAATCACCCGTTACTGGGTTTACGCCGCTACCCAATAACTCGGTCACCAGCAAACCGGTGCCCATTTGTTGCAACATGCCGGCAAAATCATGCGGGCCGGATTGCACCAGCAAATTGTGGTTGCCGCCAGCATTGCCGGTGCTTTTCATGCCCAATTTACGCGCCGAATAACTGCCCAGCACGTAACCTTGCAAGACGCCATCTTTGACCAATTGCCTAGGCTGGGTGGTGACGCCTTCGCTGTCAAAGGGGCTACTGGCCAGGCCTTTTAATAAATGCGGGTCCTCGACTATATTGAGCAAAGGGCTGGCAATCTGTTGGCCCAAGCTGTCCAATAGAAAAGACGATTTGCGGTACAAACTGCCGCCGGAAATAGCGCTAATCAAGGTGCCTATTAAGCCACTGGCGAGCGGCGCTTCAAACAACACAGGCACTTGGCAAGTGCTGATTTTTCTTGAATGCAGGCGACGCAGGGTGCGCTCACCGGCAATGCGTCCTATGGCTTCCACAGCCTGCAAGTCATCCGCCGCGCGGGCAGTGCTGTACCAATAATCCCGTTGCATGCTGTCGTCCGCTTCGGCGATCACCGAGCAACTGATGCCGTGTCGGGAACTGGGGTAACCGCCGGTAAAACCATGGCTATTGCTGTAAGCAAAATAGCCTTCGCCAGTCGATACGCTAGCGCCCTCTGAGTTGCCGATGCGCTTATCCACCGCCAAGGCTGCCGCTTCGCAGCGCTTAGCCAGTGCAATGGCCTCATCGACGGTGATGCCCCATGGGTGATGCAATTGCAAGTCCGGCACAGCTTGTGCCATCAAATCGGCGTCGGCCAAACCGCAATAGGCGTCTTGGGCAGTGTACTTGGCGATGTTGCATGCCGCCACCACGGTGTCATGCAAAGCGGCTTGAGTTAAATCGGAGGTGCTGGCGTGGCCTTTTTGTTGGCCAAAAAAGACCGTGATTGACATGCCTTTATCGCGGTTGTATTCGATGTTTTCCACTTCATTCAAACGCACCGAGACGTTCTGGCCCATGCTCAGGCTAACTTCTGATTCCGCCGCGCTGGCGCCGTGCTTTTTGGCAAGCTTGAGCACGTCATGCGACATCTGCTTAATTTCATCTAAACTGTAACTAAACCCTGTGTTAGCCATGCTATTTCCATAGTGAATGTTGTGCTGCGTATTTGTAGCCTAATGGCTGGCGCCCGCCTGCGACTCAAGCCGACAGCACCAATCCAGCAAGGCTGTTATAATACCGCAACATGAAAGCCAAAAAGACAAACAGCGGCACTGATTTTAGCTACGACGCCAATCTGGCCTCAAAACTGAATGCCGATGAGCCCATCAGCAAGACCCAACTCAAAGCCGAGGCCGACGACCAGCAAGCCTTAGGCGTGCGTCTAACCGAGCTACCCAAAGACAAATTGCTTAAATTGGATTTGCCCGAAGCCGTGCTCACCGCCGTGTTAGACAGCAAAAAAATCACCGCGAACGGCGCCATCCGTCGGCATAAGCAATACCTTGGTCGACTCATGCGCGACATCGATAACGCGCCCATCCTAGAACAATTGGCGCGCTGGGACGGCAAGCACAGCGCCGAAAATGCTTATTTCCATGGCCTAGAACGGTGGCGCGATCGCATGATTAAAGAGGCCAACGCCTTATCGGAATTCATCGCCCTTTATCCGCAAACCGACATACAGCAATTGCGCACCCTGGTGCGCAATGCGCAAAAAGAATTGGCCGCCGGCAAGCCGCCGAAAAGCAGCCGCGAAATTTTTAAAGTGTTGCGCGACGTCACCCAAGAGTCGCAAGACAACAGCGACGCCAATGACAATTACTCGGTGACCCCCAACCTCAGCTAAGCCATAGAGCGAATTCATTATGGAAAACACTGCCAGCATTTTGCATGCCAAAGAAATACTCTTCTTAATCGGCCTGATTTTGGGCGTGGGCACGGCCACTGGCTTTCTTGCTCGTCTAATCAAAATTCCCGATGTGGTCTTATTTTTAGTCGCCGGCATGCTATTAGGCGGTGCCGGCTTTGCTGTTATCGATGTAAAAGTGGATTCCACCTTAAATCAATTGTTGCTTATTTTTGGCTCTTGCTACATCTTGTTTGACGGCGGTGCCAGCGTGCGCTTAAACGTGCTCAAATCGGTTTGGCCCAGCCTGCTTTCCATGGCCACCGTAGGCGTATTAATCAGCGCCGTGGTCACCGCTGTTGCCGCCCAATATTTTCTGCATTTGCCTTTTATTTTCGCCTTGTTGTTAGGCGCGGTCATCGCTTCCACCGACCCGGCCACCTTGGTGCCGGTCTTTAGGCAAGTCAAAGTGCGAGCCAAGGTGGCGCAAACCGTCATGAGTGAATCGGCTTTGAACGATGCCATGGGTGCAATTTTGACCTTCGCCGTGTTAGGCATCGCCCTATCCGGCGGCGATTTTTCAGTTGGCGCCAGCCTAATGGCCCTGCTGCAACAAACCTTGCTTGGCATACTCGGTGGCGCACTATTTGGTTATGCCGCGGCCTTATTGATTGCCCATGAAAAACTCAGCTTCTTATCCGAATACACTCCAGTGGTCACCTTGATGGCCGTAGCCGGCGCTTACCTCAGCGTTGACCAATTACATGCCAGCGGTTTCATGGCGGTGTTTGTGTTTGGTATGGTGCTGGGCAATAAAGACTTGCTAGGCTTTCAAATGGCGACCGAAGAAGCCAATAAGCTAGAGGATTTCATCTCAACCACCTCATTGATGATGCGCATGTTCATATTCATCTTGCTCGGTTCGCAAGTAGACTTCGCCTTATTGCAGCAGTATTTCTGGGGGGCATTGGCCGTCGTTGCAGCCTTCATCTTCTTGTCACGGCCTATGGTGGTGTTCGCTTGCACCCTGCCCAATCGCAAAGCCAAATGGACCCTTAAAGAGCGCTTATTCATGTGTTGGACGCGCGAAACCGGGGTGATTCCAGGCGCATTAGCCGGCATGCTGGTGGGAATGAAGGTGGCTTACAGTGACGTGATCGCCGCGGTAACCTTCATGGCGATATTGCTGACCATTTTATTGCAAGCCACCAGCACCAAGTGGCTTGCGCAAAAACTCGATCTACTTGAGGATTAAATGCTTTCTCGCTGACTAGCGTCTAGCGTTTAAAGCCACGTTGGTTTTCACCAACTCACCATTGTGTTGCAATTCTATTGCCACCGTTTGACCAGCATAGCGTTTAACGGCCGCGAACAAATCGTCTGGTTTATTCAACACTAGATCGCCTATTTTCAATAAGCTGTCGCCTTTAACGATATTGGCTTTAGCGGCCGGCGACTCTTTAATCACCGCAAGAATCTTTAAGCCTGGCTCGGCTTGGGCTTTTTCGTTTTCATCGCTGGCCACTTTAACCAACTTAATCACGTGCACACCCAATAATGGCGTGGGCAATTTAGCCCAATAACTGGCGTAATAGTTATACACAGTCGGCTCTTCCACCAAGTCTTTTTCGTCTATTTCCCCGCCGGTTTTAGCCGCTTGCTTAATTAAATCAAATTTGGCGCTGCCGGTTTTGGCAGAGCCGTATTTACGGTAGACCAATACCGTGTCGGCTTTGATGCTTTTACCAAATTGCAAGGCACCGTCCACGGGCGCATCGGTGCCAGAAAAACCGGTGGAACCCATCATGTCGTATCCGTCTTCGAGCATGCTGATGTTGTCATCCTCTTTATGATTGCTCAAGAGCATTTTGGTGTCTGGCTGCGCGCTCAAGGATTTAAGCTGGCTGGTATTTTGCGCTTTGTAATTTTTTGCATAAGGGTTGGCTTCGGCCGCCATAAGCTGACTGCAAAGCAACAATGTGCCGGCACTTAATAGCGCAAACAGCATGAATTTTTGCTTGGTAAATAATGCCGGTTTAGCCGCGGCTGTGCTCACTGATTGAGAGTCTGGGGTGCGCATGAAAAAGTCCTTTAATGTTGGTAATGGTATGATTAAACCTTAAAGCTCAACTACTGACAAACAGATGACAAAAGAATTCATTAAAATTGGTTTAGTTTCCATTAGTGACCGTGCCAGCCAAGGCGTTTACCCGGATTTAGGCCTACCGTCCTTACAAACTTGGCTAGAATCGGCCGTCACCAGCCCGGTTAGTTTCGTGCAGCGACTGATCGCCGATGAGCAAGCCGAGATTGAGGCCACCTTAAGCCAATTGGTCGATGAAGAAAACTGCCATTTGGTTTTAACCACCGGCGGCACCGGCCCGGCCTTGCGCGACGTTACGCCGGAAGCCACCTTGGCCGTGGCCGATAAGGTCATGCCTGGCTTTGGCGAGCAAATGCGACAAATCAGCTTGCACTTTGTGCCCACGGCCATTCTGTCCAGGCAAGTGGCGGTGATACGCAAGCAATGCCTCATCATTAACTTACCTGGCCAACCGAAAGCCATCGCGCAAACCTTAGCCGGCTTAAAAGACCAGCAAGGCAAGCAAACCGTGCACGGCATATTTGCCGCCGTGCCCTATTGCCTAGACTTAATCGGCGCGCCCTACATGACCACCAACGAGGCGGTCGTGACGGCGTTTCGCCCAAAATCAGCCAGCAAGGTGTCCTAGTGTCCGAGTTTGATGTCATCCGCCAATATTTCACCCGCGCACCGCAGCACAGCGAGCTGGGCGTGGGCGACGACGCGGCGCTGATTAAGGTTAGCCCCAACATGGAGTTGGCCATCTCCGCCGACATGCTGGTGGCCGGCACGCATTTTTTTGCCGATGCCGATCCTTACCAATTAGGTTGGAAAGCCTTAGCGGTTAATTTGTCGGACATGGCGGCCATGGGCGCCCAGGCTAAATGGGCCACTTTGGCCATCGCCTTGCCTAACCTTGATCACCCTTGGCTAGCCGAATTCTCGCGTGGTTTTTTTGCCTGCGCGGGGTCATTTGGCGTGGACCTAATCGGCGGCGACACCACGCGCGGGCCACTTACTTTAAGCGTGCAAATCATGGGCGAAGCACCGGCTGGCCAGGCCTTAAAACGCAGCGGTGCCAAATTGCACGATGACATATGGGTGTCCGGCCCCTTAGGCTTAGCGGCCTTAGCGCTGGCGCAATTACAAGGCAAGCTCTTTCTCAGCCCCAACGATTTCAACCGCTGCAGCGCTGCCTTACACAGCCCGCAACCACGCGTCGCTTTAGGGTTAGCCTTGCGCGGCATAGCCACCAGCGCCATTGATATTTCCGACGGCTTAGCAGCCGATTTGAGCCACATTTTACAAGCCTCCCATCTGGGCGCCACCTTGCATTTATCGCAATGGCCACACGCTTGCCATTGGCCAGAAGCCGCCGGACTCGACCTACCTAGTCAAGCCAAACTGCTATTAAGCGGCGGCGACGACTACGAACTGTGCTTTACTGCACCCAAAGCATCGCACGATGCGTTGCTGCAATTAGGCAACAAGCTAGGCTTGGATTTATGCTGCCTAGGCGAAACTACCCAAGACCCGGGCTTGGTCGTGCACGGCGTAGATAAGGCCATTTTAGACATCAAGGAGCTTGGCTTTGACCACTTCAAATAAACCGAACGTGAGCATGCTCTTGCAGCACCCGGCGCACTTTTTTGCTTTAGGCCTCGGTAGTGGCTTGGCTGCCAAAGCGCCGGGCACCTTTGGCAGCTTGGTCGGCTTGCCGTTTTTCTGGCTGATTTCCGTCTACGCCTTGAGCACGCAATTCATCATCATCGCTGCCCTATTCCTGCTCGGCATCTACTTCTGCCAAGTCACCGGTGACGCGCTGGGCGTGCCCGATCACGGCAGCATCGTTTGGGACGAAATTGTCGCCATGATGTTGGTGTTAACCGTTACGCCAAATGAATGGCATTGGACGCTAACGGCCTTTTTGCTGTTCCGCTTATTCGACATATGGAAACCCTACCCGATACGCCAACTGGATAGGCGATTTAAGAATGGCTTAGGCGTGATGCTGGATGATTTACTGGCCGCCGTTTACGCCATGCTGAGCGTGCAATTATTAATGCAGATTAGCCATGTCAGTGCCTAATGACTTAAGCCTACTGGCCGAGCAACTCGGCAGTTTACTTCTCGCCCGCGGCTTAACCTTAAGCTTGGCTGAATCTTGCACCGGTGGCCTGGGTGCGGAAATCATCACGCGCGTGGCCGGCAGCTCGGCCTGGTTTGAATGCGCGGTTGTCAGTTACAGCAACGCCAGTAAAGCAAACCTGCTCAAAGTAGCCAGCGACACCTTGGAAAAGTTTGGTGCCGTCAGCGAACAAACCGCCGTGGAAATGGCCAGCGGCGTGATGGCAATAAGTGGCAGCCAAATAAGCGCCGCCGTCACCGGCATTGCCGGCCCCGGTGGTGGCACACCCACCAAACCGGTAGGCACGGTTTGCTTTGCCTGGTTAGGTCAAAATCAAGCCCCGCGTAGCACGACTGCGCACTTTATCGGCAGTCGCCAAGAAATTCGCCAGCAATCGGCAAAAACCCTAATTGAAGGGCTGATTGCACTTACCTTAAGCCTTGATTTATGAAATAATTACAGGCTGTTAAACGCAATCAAAACCACATAAAACTCAGAGGCAAAACACCATGGATGACAACAAAAGCAAAGCACTTGCCGCCGCATTAGCGCAGATTGAAAAGCAATTCGGCAAAGGGTCCATCATGCGTATGGGTGATGGCAGCATAGGCGAAGACGTCCAATCGGTTTCCACCGGCTCATTGGGCCTGGACATTGCCTTAGGCATAGGCGGTTTACCGCGCGGCCGTGTGGTGGAAATTTACGGTCCGGAATCGTCCGGTAAAACCACGCTGACGCTGTCAGTGATTGCGCAAATGCAAAAAATGGGTGGCACGGCCGCCTTTATCGATGCCGAGCATGCCTTAGATCCGCAATACGCCGCCAAACTAGGCGTCAACGTTCCGGACTTATTGATCTCCCAACCGGACACCGGCGAACAAGCCTTAGAAATTGTCGACATGTTGGTGCGCTCAGGCTCAGTCGACATCGTGGTGGTGGACTCGGTCGCCGCCCTAACGCCACGCGCGGAAATTGAAGGCGAAATGGGTGATTCACACATGGGCTTGCAAGCCCGCTTAATGAGCCAAGCCTTGCGTAAACTAACCGGCAACATCAAACGCACCAACACCTTGGTCATCTTCATTAACCAAATCCGCATGAAGATAGGCGTGATGTTTGGTAACCCAGAAACAACCACCGGCGGTAACGCCCTTAAATTCTATGCCTCCGTGCGTTTAGACATACGCCGTACCGGTGCCATCAAAAAAGGTGACGAAGTCATCGGCTCTGAAACCCGCGTCAAAGTTATCAAAAACAAAGTAGCGCCTCCGTTCAAACAAGCTGAATTTGACATCTTGTACGGCGAAGGCATTTCCCGCGAAGGCGAAATCATCGAATTGGGCGTGAACGCCAAGTTCGTGGAAAAGGCCGGCGCATGGTACAGCTACAACGGTGAAAAAATCGGCCAAGGCAAAGACAATTCGCGTGACTTCTTGAAAGCCAACCCAGCGATTGCCAATGAAATCGATGCAAAAATTCGCGCCAACATGAAAGAAATTGCCGACGCCATGCCGGCCGTTCGCGCGGAAGCCGAAGAAGACTAGCAGCACAGCCTTAAGCGGGGTCAGCCATCGTCTACCAAGCTAAAAGTTTGCGCCAGCGCGCCTTGGATTACTTGGGTAAACGCGAGTATTCTTATGTTGAATTGGCGCAAAAACTAAAGGCTTATGCCGAAGAGTCGGACGACATTCCGGCCATATTGGATGATTTTAAAAAGCGCGGCTGGTTAAGCGACGCGAGGTTTACCGAGCAATTGGTGCACGCCAGAAAAGTGCGCTACGGCAGCGCCAAAGTCGCCAGTGAGCTGCGTGAAAAAGGCATAGCCGAAGACTTAATAGCCGGTGCCGTGGAAGAAATAAAAGCCCACGAACTGGAAAATGCCAAAGCCGTGTGCTTGAAGAAATACCGAGGGGCGCCAAGCAGCCGTGAAGAATGGGCCAAGCAAGCCCGGTTTTTACAAAGCCGCGGCTTCAGCTTTGATGTGATTAAAAAAGTATTGAGCAGCATAACGAACGACGAGCCAGCCAGTTAGACTGGCTTTTACATAAGAAACGCAGTCACACAGTAAAACTATGACCATTAAACTCAGCAGCCAACCCAGCAGCAATGAAATCCGTTCTGCCTTTCTAGCCTTCTTTGTCGAAAAAGGCCACCAAGTGGTTTCGTCCAGCTCATTGGTGCCACATGGCGATCCAACCTTGCTGTTCACCAACGCCGGCATGAACCAATTCAAAGACGTGTTCTTGGGCTTTGATAAACGCAGCTACACGCGTGCCACCACCAGCCAAAAATGCGTGCGCGCCGGCGGCAAACACAACGACCTAGAAAACGTCGGCTATACCGCGCGCCACCATACTTTCTTTGAAATGTTGGGCAACTTCAGCTTTGGCGATTACTTCAAAAAAGAAGCCATCAGCTACGCCTGGGAATTGCTCACCGAAGTATTCAAACTGCCAAAAGACAAACTCACTGTCACCGTTTATGCCGAGGACGAAGAATCCTACGCGATCTGGCTAAACGACATCGGCGTGCCGGCCAACCGCATCGTGCGCATAGGCGACAACAAAGGCGCGCGTTACGCCTCAGACAATTTCTGGATGATGGGTGACACCGGCCCTTGCGGCCCTTGCACGGAGATTTTCTACGACCACGGCGACCACCATTTTGGTGGCCCACCGGGCAGCCCCGACGAAGACGGCGACCGCTACATCGAGATTTGGAATAACGTCTTCATGCAATTTAACCGCGACGAAGCCGGTGTCATGCACCCGCTGCCAAAACCCAGTGTCGATACCGGCATGGGCTTGGAGCGTTTGGCTGCGGTATTGCAGCACGTGCACGCCAATTACGAAATCGATTTATTCCAGGGCTTGATCGCTGCAGCCGCCAAAGCGACCAAGACCACCGACCTCGACAGCCCCAGCTTGAAAGTGCTGGCCGACCACATCCGCGCCTGCTCCTTCTTGATTGCCGACGGCGTCATTCCAGGCAACGAAGGCCGTGGTTACGTGCTGCGCCGCATCGTGCGCCGCGCCATCCGCCACGGTTACAAATTAGGCGCACGCAGTGCCTTCTTCCACAGCTTGGTGGCCGACCTAGTCAAGGAAATGGGCGACGCTTACCAGGAACTAAAAACCGAGCAAGCCCGCATCACCAGCACGCTCAAATTGGAAGAAGACCGTTTCTTTGAAACCATAGAAAACGGCATGGAAATTTTAGAGACGGAATTGGCCAGCATGGCTAAGGCTGGCAACGGCACCTTTAACGGTGACCTTGCCTTTAAACTGCATGACACCTTTGGTTTCCCTCTAGACCTAACCGCCGACATTTGCCGCGAGCGCAATGTGGCGGTAGACAGCGCTGCCTTTGACGCCGCCATGAGCCGTCAAAAAGAACAAGCGCGCTCAGCCGGCAAATTTAAAATGGCCACCAACTTAGACTACAGCGGGGCCAATTCCGAATTCAAAGGCTACGTTAGTTTAGAAACGCAAGCAAAGGTCTTGGCCTTATACAAAGACGGCAGCGCCGTGCCGCAATTAAACGAAGGCGAGCAAGGCGTGGTGGTCTTAGACAGCACGCCCTTCTATGCCGAATCCGGCGGCCAAGTGGGCGACACCGGTTTGCTGAAAAGCGAGCAAGGTATTTTTGCCGTGGAAGACACGCAAAAAATCCAAGCCGCGGTGTTTGGCCATCACGGCGTGTTAAAAACCGGCAGCCTCAAGGTCGGTGACAAGCTAAAAGCCACGGTCGATTTAACGGCCCGCAACAACATCATGCGTAACCATTCGGCCACGCACTTAATGCACAAGGCCTTGCGTGAAGTATTAGGTGGCCACGTGCAACAAAAAGGCTCTTTGGTGGACGCGGACAAAACCCGCTTTGACTTTGTCCACAACGCCCCCATGACCGAGCAAGAAATTGCGCAGGTGGAGGCCATAGTCAATGCCGAAATTTTAGCCAATGCCGAGTGCCAAGCGCGCGTCATGGACATCGAGTCCGCGCAAAAAACCGGCGCCATGATGCTGTTTGGTGAAAAATACGGCGACGAAGTGCGCGTGCTAGACATCGGCAGCTCACGCGAATTATGCGGCGGCACCCACGTGAACCGCACCGGCGACATCGGTTTATTTAAAATCACCGGCGAATCCGGCGTGGCAGCAGGCATTAGGCGCGTGGAGGCCACCACCGGCCACGGCGCGCTGCGCTTAATCAACGGCCAACAAGCCCTAATCGCGCAATTGGCCCACGAGCTCAAAGCGCCTATCAGCGAGGTGACGAACAAAGTCGCGCAATTGAGTGAACACGCCAAAGCCTTAGAAAAAGAATTGGCCAGATTGAAATCCAAATTGGCTGCCAGCCAAGGCGACGATTTAGTCGGCCAGGCCAGCGACATCAACGGCGTGAAGATCTTAGCAGTTAACCTTGAAGGCGCGGATGCCAATGCACTGCGCGAGACCATGGACAAGCTGAAAGACAAACTAAAATCGGCGGCCATCGTGTTGGCCAGCGTCAATGACGGCAAAGTCAGCCTAGCGGCAGGCGTCACGGCCGATTTAATTGGCAAACTAAAAGCCGGCGATTTAGTCAACCACGTCGCCCAACAAGTTGGCGGCAAAGGCGGCGGCAAACCCGATATGGCCATGGCCGGCGGCACCGATGCCAGCGCCTTGCCAAAAGCCCTAGCCAGCGTTGCGGCATGGGTAAACGAGAAAACACAGTAAACGCAGTTTATTTAGGAAGCAGTAAATGGCACTTATAGTACAAAAATACGGCGGCACCTCGGTTGCCAACCCAGATCGCATTCGCAATGTGGCCAGACGCGTCGCGCGTTACAAAGCCATGGGCCACCAAGTGGTCGTGGTGGTGTCCGCCATGTCAGGCGAAACCAACAAACTCATCAGCCTCGCAAAAGAATTAATGGCCGAGCCGGATCCGCGCGAGCTGGACATGATCGTTTCCACCGGTGAGCAAGTAACGGTAGGCATGACTGCACTGGCCTTGATTGAGTTGGGCATCAAAGCCAAAAGCTACACCGGCGCTCAGGTGAAAATTTTAACCGACGACGCTTACACCAAAGCGCGAATTCTTAACATCGATCAAGTCAACCTAAAAGCCGACTTGGACGCCGGTTTCGTATGCGTGGTAGCAGGTTTCCAAGGCGTGGACGCGCAAGGCAACATCACTACCTTAGGTCGTGGCGGCTCAGACACCACAGGCGTCGCGCTGGCTGCGGCCTTGGGTGCGGACGAATGCCAAATCTACACCGACGTAGACGGCGTCTACACCACCGACCCACGCGTGGTGCCTGAAGCGCGCCGTTTAAACTCAATCACCTTTGAAGAAATGCTGGAGTTAGCCAGCCAAGGTTCTAAAGTATTGCAAATCCGCTCCGTCGAATTTGCCGGTAAATACAAAGTTAAATTGCGTGTGCTATCGAGCTTCGAAGAAGAGGGCGACGGCACACTGATCACATTTGAGGAAGAAGACAACATGGAACAACCCATCATCTCAGGCATTGCCTTTAACCGCGATGAAGCGAAAATCACCGTGCTAGGCGTACCGGACAAACCGGGCATTGCTTACCAAATCTTGGGTCCGATTGCCGATGCCAACATTGATGTCGACATGATCATCCAAAACACCGGTGCCGATGGGGCAACCGACTTCACCTTCACCGTGCACAAAAACGAAATGAACAAGGCCTTGGCCATTTTGAACGACAAAGTCCAAGCCCACATCGGTGCCCGTGAAATCAGTGGCGACGACAAGATTGCTAAAGTGTCCGTGGTCGGCGTGGGCATGCGCTCACACGTGGGCATTGCCAGTCAGATGTTCCGCACCTTGGCCGAAGAAGGCATCAACATTCAAATGATCTCCACCTCAGAAATCAAGATAGCCGTGGTGGTGGACGAGAAATACTTGGAACTGGCCGTTCGCGTCTTACACAAGGCATTTGAATTAGAAGGCAAGTAAGCATTGCTGGGCGTTTGCCTAGGAATATAAAATTGATTTTTGGCCGCGAATCAAGTAATATCGCGCCTCGATTAGGTAACACCAAGTAGTATTAGCGTAAACAATACTAAAATCAGCAAGCTGATAAGTATTGCTAAAAACGGAGAGCTGGCCGAGTGGTCGAAGGCACTTCCCTGCTAAGGAAGCATACGGGCTTAAATCTGTATCGAGGGTTCGAATCCCTCGCTCTCCGCCAAAAAATAAAAGCCCCAGCAATGGGGCTTTTTTCAATTAAGGATAGATAACCGCAAGCTTTGCAAATAAATGCCGGGGCACAATGGCCTGGATGGTTCTAATGCCAAAACTTAATCTTATCCATAAAGCGCATTTTGTAATCTAGGTATTTGCTTTGCCCCATAATAATCCGTGTCATGGCCGCTATTAGCCTATCACTGGATTTACCTATCAGCCAATTGCGTAGACTAGGCGACTGGTAGCAAAAACTAGCCAACCTTCGGGCGGTAGCCAAATCCTCCAACACCTGATCGTCCACGTAGGCTTGGTAATTGGCTTGCGCTTTCAGCAAATCCAAGCCGGCGGCGGCAATGGCTAGTCCCACCGCTTGCCCACTTAGTATGGCGGCCGTCAAGCCCTCCCCCAAAACTGGATCGGCGAAACCAGCCGCATCACCCACCAAGAACAACCTACCCATTATTGCACCTTCTTTTCTAGGGCTAAGTGGAATAACAAAACCGTGCACGGTTTTATCTTGGTAATGTTGCAAACCCAAATGCTGGAGGTAAGTCTCCAAGGTTTGATGCAAGTTTGTCCGTTCTTCCTTAAAAAACCGACCCACGCCGACTGATAGATGCTGGCCTTTAGGAAACACCCAACTGTAGCCGTCTTTTGGAATATCCAAATCGAAGCGCGCTGTGCTAGAAAACCTGGCCATGTCCGCTGCATGGACTTGCAATTCGCATTCCAAGGCAGGGGCCACGGCTTCAGATTTTGACCAGCCGCCTAGTCTAGCCACTGCACTGCTAGCGCCATCCGCACCGACCACAAATTGCGCTGCCACCGACCGTCCCATCGCATCAGCCAACTCAACACAGTCGGGTTTAATGGTCATGGCCTTAAGGTCAAACGAGCTTAGCAATTCTGCACCCAAGTCACGGGCCGCATTGAGCAACAAAAAGTCGAATTGATCGCGCATCACCATGGTCACCATCGGGGCATCTTGCGTTGGGGTGGTGTAGGTTTTGCCGGTTTTAAACAAGGAAAATTCAGTGACAAAAAGCTCCCTTTCGATGGCTGCACTGATGTCGATGTCTAGGGCTTTACGGGCTTTATAAATGAGGCCACCGCCGCAGACTTTATACCTAGGCAAGGATTCCCGCTCTAAGACTACACAACGTAAACCGGCTTTTGCCAGTTCGTAAGCCGCTAACGCACCGGCTGGGCCGGAGCCAACAATAGCCACGTCGTAGGTTTTTTTTGAGGTCAAAGGCATGAGGATACAAGAGGCTTCTATCGGGTGGATTTGAAAAATTATACCAGCATAGGCCCACTAAGATCCCCTTAGGCATCCAAACCAAAGCAGCAAGCCTTAGTTTATAATGCCAAGCAAATAAATCATAAGGACACAACCATGGCCACCACACGTTTTACTCACCTCATTAAATGCTTAGCCGGCTTATGCATCATCGCCGTCAGCACGCAAAGCATGGCCGCAGAAAAAGCCAGCAAGGAACCCAAAGCCAACGCCGATACCAGCAAAGCCATCAAAACCGTCAACGGCGTGGCCATCAGCCAAGAGCAACTCAATCACTTCATGCAAAACCTGCAAGCCCAAGGCCAACAAGTGGGCCCGGATGCAGAAAAAATGGTCTTAAACGAATTGATTGCCCGTGAATTAGTGGCCGGTGATGCACGCAAGAAAAAATTGGACGCGCTTCCGGAAGTGAAAGCGCAAACGAAATTAATGCAGCAGCAAGTATTGGTCGATGCTTGGTTTGCTGACTACTTCAAGAAAAATCCAATCAAAGAAGAAGACGTGCGTAACGAATACAACCGCCAATTGGAATCCACTAAAAGCGGCAGAAACGCGAACGAATACAGCGTTTCACAAATTCTCTTAAGCAGCGAACAAGAAGCGCAAGAGGTTAGCAAGCGCCTGGAGGCCAACGAGTCATTCGAACGCCTAGCGCAAGACAAATCCCTAGACAAACCCTCAGCAGCGCAAGGTGGTAAGCTTGGTTGGTTGTTGCCTAGCATGATCGTGAAACCCTTGGATGACATAGTCCTCAGCTTGAAGAAAGGCAGCGTCAGCAACCCAGTGCAAACCAATTTAGGCTGGCACATCCTTAAAGTTGAAGACATACGCAAATTCAAACCGGCAAGCTTTGAAGACGCCAAAAACAACGTCATCAAAGGATTGATGGACGCCAAACGTAAAGTGTTGGTGGAAGAGCTGGCCAAAAACGCGGTGATAAAATAAGGCTTCTAATACCGGACTTGCAAGTTGCGGCTAGCCAATTTATGGCTGGCCCATGAATACACCCGATTCAAGCATCATTTACCCGCCAAACCGTAACAGCGAGCTTGCTGCGTGGATTTAGTTATTCAGCCTTACACTCGTCTTGGTTAACTTTGCCACAGTCCGCGTCATCACCTTTCAAGCGTTTCACCGCCCCGCCCTCTTGCAAGCCAACCTCACCCACTTCGACCACCTCATCGACGGCTTGATCGTTTATGTTGCGTGCCACACTTTGGCTGATCAAGTTATTGAAGAAACCGGCGTTGGGGGCGTTTTGAACACTTTCGGGTTCAGGCGGTGGCGCATTGTAAATACCGTTTGTAGTGACCAAATTAGTGGGTGCGTTAAGCCCTGTGACAGTTCCGTTCGCCCCATGCAATACATCAAGCACGGCATTTGTGCCTATGCCTTGCACTCCGCTGTTTGTTCCTGTTCTAAACTTAACATTACCAGTGGTGCTGGTCATTTTAATGGTATTGGGTATTGTTGCCGAAGTCGCCGATGCCTTACCAATGTTGATGGTATTGGCCGTATAGGTTTGATCGCCTGACGTTGTTACGTTTGATGCAATCGTAAGATTGCCAATGTACTGTGTGGGATCGTTCTCGGTGATGTCCCCAAAGACAGTGGTGACATCTTGATTTTGCTTGCCTAACACCACATCCAAACTGGCCAAGGCCGCAGTCGAACCAACGTCTCCCTCAAACAGCACTTCTGGTACCTTATTGCCATAAATAGACATAGCCACAGCCATCGCCTTCAGGCCATGTGTATTAGCCAGAACATCATCCACTTTGCCTAAGAATCGGATGGAGGGGTTTTCAGACAGTAAAATTCTAGTCATGCCGTTGCTACCATTGTCACCCACCAAAATGTTACCCCGGTATATTTGCCGCTGGAATGTCGTAATATCGGCATTAATGCCTATGCTAGCTGCTACCACTTCCAGTTGATAAGGGCTTAAATCGGCTGTTCTAGTGAGGAAGGCACCATAACTGGTGTTCGCCGCCCCAACACGCTGGTTAAAGGTTACCTTGCCAGTGCCGGCATTCAATAACAATGATCGTTTAGCCTCTAAGGAATCACTGCCAGCGCTTAAGGTGCCATTGAAAGTGATGTCGGCATTGCTGGCAGTTAAGGTAATTAATTTCAATGTTTGTGTTGGCAACGCCAAATTATAGGCATCAACCGTATCAATGCCCTCAGCCAATGTCACAGCACCGTTATAGACTTGGTTACCCAAGGTTTTTATATTACTGCTTAAGGTGATCGCGCCATTGACCGTGAGGCTAGGCAAAGTCAATACCTCAGGGTTCGCCAAACTTAGATCGGTCGCAATCGACAAACTACCACCAGACGATGTAATTAAGCCCGCGCCCAAAGCGTTAACCGCACCAACAATGAGGCTTGAAGAATTAATGTTGGTGCCGCCGGTATGGCTATTATTGCCCGTCAAAGTCAACACACCCACGCCCGCTTGGTTAATAGCACCGGTACCTGAAACCGCATTAGCAAAGGTGAATGGGCTATTACCATTGAACGTAATGCTGCCATTCGCCACTATGCTGCTGCCTATCTGCCCCATAAGGACAGTGTCATAAATCACTTCAGAGCCAACTGGAATAATGACCTGAGCCACGTTGCTGAAATTAGGGATAGCACCGCCGGCCCAATTACTTGCATTCGACCAATAGCCGCCGCTAGTTGGCCCAATCCATGACACTGAAGCCAACTGACTAATGGTGCCGGTGTTATTACTTAACTGTGTCGATGTTAGAGCATAGTTATTAGCATCCTGCCCATTTAAAGCCACATTCAACAGGACGGCTTTAGACGTGCCTACGTTGGCATTGTCGTAGGTGCCGGTGCCAGAAATAACAACACGGTCACCAGCAACAATGCGCGAACCAGAGGCCAAGCTCACATTAATCCCAGTAATACTGTTATTACCGTCGTATACCTTGCTAACACCGGCCATACCCAAATCCGCCGCCGCCAATCTTAATGGCTCTACAGTAAGCGAACCGACCACAGTCAGGTTGACGAAGTTTGCACCGGTCACTACGGTATTGGCTGCCGTTAAATTATAGGCTCCGGCAGATAGGTTATTGGAGCCACTCAAGCTTGCATTGGCGGCACTTAATCTAAAGCTGGCTGAACCACCCGCCCCGTCATTAATGGTTAGCACACCGGATGTTTGCGGCGATGCAGGCGTTAAGTCAACGATGGTGCTATTATCGGCTGCCAGGAACATAGCTGTATAGTTGTAGGTCGGCGCATTACTGTAAGTAGCCCTGGTAGGACTGACTCTAACTAATAAATTTTGTGCCGGCACGATGGTGTAATCCCCGGCGCGGTATGTGATGGCGTAGTTACCCGAGTCGTAGCCACTTGGTTGCAAGACTGCGTTATAGGTACCCGCAGCATTAACAGTCGCATTTGTTCGGCTAATCAGCGGTGTGCCGGTCAGTTGCGCAGTGGTTTCCCCATTAACAAACCCATTGATAATTAAGCCGGCATAACCAGCATTGTCAGATTGCACGACGAACTTAGCATCGTTTGCAGCAGCGATGGTTAGTGGGGCACGCGTGATACGACTGGTCGTTGATGACCTCATGCCTATTGTATAGTTGCCACCGTCATTACCGTCATTGACGGTAACTGCCGTCAAATCGACGGTTTTGCCTTCACCTGCATTCGGGTTGTTACCAGCAAAGACCACGCTGGCGCCAGTAATTGTGTCGCCCCTTAGCAGTTGGCTTGACATGGCAAGTAAGTCCGCTGCAGTCATGTTGTAGGTGTACCCACCGTCATAAACCTTAGTAATCGATGGCGCTTCTAAAACGACCGTCAACTTTTCAACCGTCATCTGCGTGTTTGCAACACTTAGAGGCAGGTAATTGCTAATCAAGGCCCCGGCAACACCGCTCAAGGTTAAGCCATTCACATTCAAAAGCGGTGCGTTGGTTTGAACGTTTTTAGTACTCATCTCGGCGGATCCGGTGGCCACAAAACGCTCATTATTTTTTCCAGACACCGTCAATGATGCCCCGGATACATACACGGTACCGTTGTAGCTCTGTGTGCCTACAGCGGATAAAGAGGCCCTGGCGATAATGTAATTTGAGCCAACGTAGGTGATGGCATAATTTGCATTGGCTAAACTGCCTTGGTTAATTGCATAAATACCTGCATTTTCACCAACCGCTCTCACTAGGCTGCCACTAAATGAATCGTTAGCAACCAAGCCACGGTCCGCGGCATTGGCCTCTAGGCTGTAAGTAATCGTACTGTCTAAATCGCCATACTCTTTAGATTGTCCGGCATCCGCAGTAATCGTGATCGGGCGCGCGGTGACTGCAAACGCTTGGTTAGCCGCATCAAAGGTAATGGCGTAATTGCCAGCCTTCGTGCCACTGCCCAAGGCGATGTCGTATAAGCCGACGTTGCTGCCCGATGCGCGTGTGAGGCTGCCCGTCACGTCCGCCAAGCTGTCCGTCACCGCCACCGTGGCCAATGAACCTGCCGTGATGCTCACGCTCAAGCTTGGGTCGGTGTTGCCGTAAACCTTAGTCGCCGCATCGGCACTTAAGGTAATCGGGCGTGGCGTGATGCTGTAGTTTTTGCTGACGTAGCTGATTGCGTAGTTGCTGTTGTCCAATGTGCCTTGGTTGATGGCATAGCTACCCACGTCCTCGCCAGTCGCACGTGCCAATGCACCGTTAAAGGTATCGCTGCCGACCAAGCCACGGCCGCTGCTGTTGGCTTCTAAGGCGTAAGTAAAGGTCCCGTCACTGTTACCGTAGACTTTGGTCTGACCGTCGGTGGCCGTAATCGTGATCGGACGCGCCGTGATGCCGAAGTTGTTTGCCACGAAGCTGATTGCGTAGTTGCTGTTGTCCAATGTGCCTTGGTTGATGGCATAGCTACCCACGTCCTCGCCAGTCGCCCTTGCCAGTGCACCGCTAAAGCTATCGCTACCAACCAAGCCACGGTTCGTGCCGTTCGCTTCTATGGCGTAGCTGTATGTTGGGTTGCTCTCACCGTAAACCTTAGATTGTCCGGCATCGGCAGTAATCGTGATCGGACGCGCGGTGACTGCAAAGGCTTGGTTAGCCGCATCAAAGGTAATGGCGTAATTGCCAGCCTTCGTGCCACTGCCCAAGGCGATGTCGTATATGCCGACGTTGCTGCCCGATGCGCGTGTGAGGTTGCCCGTCACGTCCGCCAAGCTGTCCGTCACCGCCACCGTGGCCAATGAACCTGCCGTGATGCTCACACTCAAGCTTGGGTCGGTGTTGCCGTAAACCTTAGTCGCCGCATCGGCACTTAAGGTAATCGAACGCGCCGTGATGCCAAAGTTGTCTGCCACGAAGCTAATTGCGTAGTTGCTGTTGTCCAATGTGCCTTGGTTGATGGCATAGCTACCCACGTCCTCGCCAGTCGCACGTGCCAATGCACCGTTAAAGGTATCACTGCCGACCAAGCCACGGCCGCTGCTGTTGGCTTCTAAGGCGAAGCTGTATGTTGGGTTGCTCTCACCGTAAACCTTAGATTGTCCGGCATCGGCAGTAATCGTGATGGGGCGCGCATTGACCGTCAATACGCCGTCGCTAGTGGTAAAGCGGTAATTAGCCGCACTGTAGCCTGCGCTGCTCGCAGTGATGGTATAAGTCGTCACGTTGCTAGTATTGGTTGCCGTGGTGGTGCCAAGATCGCTGCCGCTCACCCCTGAATTCGCTAGGTTTTGACCGTTCACAAAGCCACTCAAGGTTTGACTCAAGACCGGGTTAGCCTCCCCGTAAAAACGGCTCTGCGCATCGGCGGTCACGGTCAATTCGGCTTTGTCTATGGTCAAGGTGCCTGGGCTGTAGCTGATGGTGTAATTGCTTAAGCCCGAACCACTGGCGGCGCTGGCTATAATGCCGTCCGTGTTACCGCTGTATGTGCCGGCATTTTGCGTGGCGGGCACGGTGGTGTTCGTTGCTTGTGTCAGGGTCACCGCACTCACGCTGTCGCTATTCACCAAACCACTGGTAGTAAAGGCTGAGCTGCCCAAGATCAGTGCGCTACCGTAGGTGCTGGATTGCGCATCCGCGGTCACGGTCAAGGCTTTAGGCGTCACGATTAAATCGTTGGCCACGTAGGTAATGTCGTAGTTAGCCAAGCCCGTGCCGCTGGCCGCACTGGCAACCACGCCACCGGTGTAAGTGGCCGCGGCCGTTGTTGCTGGCACGGTGGTCGCACCGTTGTATTTCAAGCTGACCGAACTCACGGCATCGTTATTCACCAAACCGCTGCTGGTAAATAAACTGCCGCCCAAAGCCAAGGCCGTACCGTATTCAACGCTGCGCGTATCGGCAGTCACGATTAAGCCTTTTTGCGCAATGGTCAAGGTGCCGCTGCTGTAGCTAATGCTGTAGTTGGCCAAGCCGATGCCGGTCGCACCGCTTGCAATGATGCCGTTAGTCGATCCGCTGTAGCTAGCGGCGGCTTGTGTGCCCGGCACGGTGCTGTTGCCACCCTGCAACAAGGTCACGGCAGACAAGCTGTCAGCATTGACTAAACCCACCGCCGTGTAGGCACTGGTGCCCAATACCAAGGGGGTTCCGTAAGTCACGTTTTGGTCAGTGGCAACGATGCTTAATGCTTTTTGACCAACGGTTAAGGCGGTGGCATTGCCAGCAGCTTGGGCAAAGACGTAGTTGCCGTTGTTGGCCGTTAAGCCGGATCCGTTAATCGCGTAGCTACCGACATTGCTGGTTGATGTGGCCGTAGTGCTGAACAACAATGTGCCTGTCGTGGCCGTCGCCAAGCTTTGGCTATTCACAAAACCCGTCAC
>JBEDKJ010000020.1:0-12589 GCA_041172285.1 Pseudomonadota bacterium | reverse complement strand
GGGTGATGCCTAAAAGTGCATAGGTGTTACGCAAGACCTTATTGCTTACTTGTTGTGCTGATACAGAACTAGCTAACACTGAATTTTGATCCAACATGTTTTGTTTCCTTTAATTAAAATAATACACTGCATAAGATAGCGACTAAGCTTGGAAGTTTCAAGGGCAAAATGATGGCAAATGCACTATTTTTGCTGGCCCCTAGTTAAATTTTGCTAACCCCTAGTTAAATTTTGCTAACCCCTAGTTAAATAACTCGCCTTCTTGCAATCCCACCTGCCCGACTTGATGCACTGCTTGGACAAACTCGGCATTTTCATGCAGCGCATCCAAGCTAGGCGGATGCTTTTGACCGTGCATGCGCGCAAGGCGAGCGATGCTTTGTGCAGAAATAGACCAAGTTAAATTAGCCAGTAACTCGTCTTGCATGGCCGGCTGATTGCACAGCAACACCATGTCGCAACCGGCGTTTAAGGCGGCCAAGGCGCGACTGGTCACATCGCCACCTGCTGTGGCCGCTTCCATGCTTAAATCGTCGCTGAAAATTACGCCATTGAAACCCAAGCGTTCGCGCAGGATTTTTTGCAGCCAGCGCGCCGAAAAGCCCGCAGGCTTGTCGTCCACTTTCGGGTAGATCACGTGAGCCGGCATGATGGCTTGTATGCCATCGTCTATCATCATCTTAAACGGTTGCATGTCGTGCTGAGCGATCTGATCAAACTCCCTATCGTCCACCGGCATGCTCACATGGGAATCTGCCACGACAAAGCCGTGTCCAGGAAAATGCTTGCCCACGGCGGCCATGCCGCCTTTTTTCAAACCTTGCATTAAAGCAAAAGCCAAATCGTTAATGGCTTGTGGTTTTAAGTGAAAGGCGCGATCGCCTATCACCAAACTGTCGCCGTAATCCATGTCCAAGACCGGTGTAAAACTAAAATCGATACCGTGCGCACGCAATTCGGCGGCCAAGATCCAACCGGCTTCAGTGGCTAATTGTTTGGCTTTTTTCGGATGGCTATCCCAAATCTTACCGAACTCGCGCATGGCAGGAATTTTAGTGAAGCCATCACGAAAGCGCTGCACGCGCCCTCCTTCATGATCCACGGCGATCAACAAGGGGGGTGTTCTTACTTCATGAATGCTGGCGGTGAGCGCCTTTAACTGGCTGTTGTTAATGAAATTGCGTTTAAACAATATCACCCCACCAACCAAGGGATGCTGCAAACGACGAACGTCGTCTGCAGTCAACTCGGTGCCAACCACATCCAACATCACGGGACCTAATGACATACACGCTACCTTCTTAATTTAAATAATATTACTTAGGCTGACAGCCTAATACGCGGCAAAATGAACTCAGTCGGTTTCATACCGCACATCCAGGCGATCCCTTAGGCTATCGCCGCCTAAATTAATGGCTAGGATCAAACTCATTAAACTCAAGCCCACAATTAAAACATAATGCGGGGCCACCAGCATATAGCGCACCCCGTCTCGAAGCATGGCACCCCATGAGGCATTAGGCGCTTGTATGCCCAGTCCTAAAAAGGACAAGCTGGCCTCGGCTATCATGACGCTGGCTAAGCTGTATGTCGCTTCCACGACCAACACCGATGTTAACAAAGGTAGGATGTGCTTGCCTATCAACCTAGGTACGCTAGCACCCAGCGATAGCGCCGCCAAGACATGCTGCCTATCCCGCAAACTGAGGGTTTGGCCACGCGTCAGGCGCGCGTAGCTGACCCAACCGGTCAGGCTAAGTGCGATCATTAAATTCAGTAAACCCGGGCCCAATACCGCGGCAAAGGCAATGGCCAGTAAAATCCCAGGGAAAGCCAAAAACACATCGGTCACCTGCATTAAGGCTTGATCAACCCGGCCGCCGTAAAACCCGGCCAACAAGCCAATCAACACGCCCACCGTCATGGTCACCAAGGTCACTGACAGCGCAACCAACAGCGACACCTCTACCCCGTGTAACAACCTGGCAAGAATGCTGCGCCCCAGGTCATCATTACCTAACCAATAGACTGAGCTCGGCGTGTTCAAGATGGCATTTAAATCAATTTGATTCGGATCGAGCTGAAACAATCGACCCAGCACAACAGCCAATAACCAAAATAGCAAAATGCCGTATGCCAGTATTTTTATCATCAATGAACCAGCCTAATACGCGGATCGGCCAAGCGATAGAGTAAGTCGGTCAGCACATTAACCACAACATAGCTTAATGCCACCAATAATACGCAGGCTTGCGTCACCGGGTAATCGCGCTTTTCTATGCTTTCCACCAACAAGCGGCCTATGCCATCCCAACTGAAGATGGTTTCAGTAATAACGGTGCCCGCCAACAAACTGCCCATTTGCAACCCAACTATGGTGATAATCGGCAACAAAGCAGCCCGCAATGCGTGACGTAATATGACCTGGCGTTCAATTAGGCCCTTGGCACGTGCGGTGCGGATAAAGTCCTCGTTTAACACCTCGAGCAAACTGGTACGCGTCATGCGGGTTAATATGGCACTCAAACCAAAACCCAAGGTGAGCGCTGGCAAGACGATGGACAATGGACTGTCCATTCCGCTCACCGGTAAGCAGCCTAACCAAACCGCAAAAATTAACATCAACATCGGCCCTAGCCAAAAAGCCGGCATGGCCGACAGCCGCACGGAAACAATGGTCACCAACACATCTTGCCAATGGCCGGCTTTGAGAGCGGCATAAATGCCCAAGGGAACGCCTACGCCCACGCCGATTAACAAAGCCAGTAAAGCCAGTTTGAGTGTGGCTGGGTAGCGGGTTTTAATTAGCTCAATAATGGGGGTTTTACTGTGTATGGACACACCAAAATCGGCATGCGCCAATCGGCTTAAATACAAGCCAAATTGGCTGGCGACCGATTGATTTAGGCCTAACTCGGCACGCAATACTTCACGGTCTGCCAAACTGGCTGATTCGCCCAACATCACCTCGACCGGGTCACCGGGCACTAAATGAATCAGTAAAAAAGTAAGACTAAGCACGCCAAAAACAACGGTGCAAAAACTGATCAGGCGCCTAATCATTGTGTATGTTTACCGTGGTGCCCACCGCCACCAAATCAAACAGCGCGATCAGCTCGGCATTGCGCATGCGTATGCAACCGTGCGAGCCTATTTTGCCCATCTCGACGCTGTCCGGCGTGCCGTGTATGTAGATATAGCGCTGCATGGTATCCACCTCACCCAAGCGATTTACGCCTACCTCCGTGCCGGATAACCAAAGTATTCTAGTCAATATCCAATCGCGCTCAGGGAATGCCGCCATCAAAGCCGGCGTGCATAGCTCACCGGTAGCTCGGCGTCCGACGAACACACTGTTAACTGGCGCACCGTTGCCTATCTTCGCGCGGATGGTATGCTGACCTAAGGGTGTGCAACCGCTGTTTTTTTGGCAACCTGGGCCGTTGGCTGCAGTGGAAATGGCACAACTTAGCAGCGCTTTACGACTGGCATCGAACAACCATAAACGCTGTTCTTTCAATGAAATATCAATGTGCATAAGCGCTTATTGTAGCTAAATCGTCCCAATTCCCGTCGGCTTTAGGCGAATAATTTTGTATGCCTTTTTGCATGGCGGCAAATTGGCCTTCGTACCACAACGGAATGGTGGGCAATTGTTGGTGCAGGCGCTGAGTCACCGCCTGCCAATCGTTTGTGTTTAGCAATGTGTCCAATTCGGCATCTTGGTAGCGGCCACGATTAAAGCCTTTGGGCGGCACGCTGCCCGAGGCAAAAGCCTGGGCGTAGATTTCCGGTGTTTTTACCCCCACCCAAGTTAAGCCATACAATTGGAAATTGCCTTGCTTGATTTCAGCAAAAAAAGTCGCCCAATCCAAACTGCGTATTTCCAAGTCTATGCCAGCCAGCCGCATTTGCGCTTGCATAATGGTCGCCAAGCGTAAGCGCTGGGCATCGGTGGAGGTTTTATAAACCAATTTGAGGGGTAAGCTGACGCCGGCTTCTTGCAACAACCGCCTAGCCAGCGCCGGATCATAGGCATAAGCGGGCAAAGTTTGTCGCTGCACGTAATGCTCAGGCGGCAGTATGGCACCGCCTAAACGACTGTGCTGCAGCATGGCTTTGTCAATGATCGCCTGCCTGTCTATGGCATGCGCCAACGCTTGCCTAACTTTGAGTTTTTTTAATTGCGGGTCTTGCGTATTTAAACCCAGGTAAGAGAAATTTACCCCTACAGCCGTTTTAACGGTTAAGCCGGGTTTAGCCTGCAAATAGCGGACGGACTCAGGCGGCAAATCACCTTGAATCAGATCCACTTCTGCGTGCACCAACTTTAGCATGCGCACCGTTGGGTCTTTTACTTCAATCAAGCTAATTCGCTGGCCGTCATCCAGTCGCTGCAAAGACCATTTGTTATGGCTATCAAGCAACACCAATGGGCCACTGCCGATTGGATTGTGGGCAAAATCGTGTTTCATTTTAACCATTTCGGCAGGCAAAATACCCAAGACTAATTTAGCCGGAAAATGGCGATCTGGCTGCTTTAAATGAAAAAGGACTGTGCGCTCATCAGAGACAACTGTATTTTTCAGGTTGCTGAACTCTGCACTGTGCGGTGAATCAGTCAATGCAGTAATGGAATCGTAAGTGGCTTTAACGTCGTATGCCGTTAATTTCCTAGTTTTCGCCTTAACCCCAGCATTGGCTGGGTAGTAAAAATGACGACGTTTTTCGTTCAGCGTGAACCGGTAACTTAAGGGGGTTAATTGTTGCCAACTGGCAACACTGGGTTGCGGTTGAGTGTGGGTATCAAAATCCACCAAACGTTGATAAAGCAATCGGTTAAGCCGTTCGGATGCAGCATCGCTGGCATAGCGAGGATCCAAATTTAATGGTGCTTGACTGATGGCAAAGACGATTTCTGGCGCGGACGAGGCCTGGTTTATTGGGGCAAAGGATGTTTTGGTGGGTTTGCATGCCGACAATAGGATCATGGAACACAGCAGCAAGCCCATTAATAAGCGTTTAATAAGGCACATTTTGGAATTTTACTAGATTATCCTGAGGCCATGCTGGCTAATACCAAATTTCAAATTAATTTGACTATATAACTATACTGTTATATATTTAACATAGAGAAATGTTTTACAATTTCGCCTTTAAAATTGATTCGCCGTTCTCGCCACGCTGGAATAAGCAATATTTTGCCTATCTATTGATATAAATCAATTTGACTGCAGACGATGTGCGACAAAATGTCACGTGTGAAAAATCACAAAAGAATTATCAATTAGCACCATGGGGGAAACCAAATGCAAGACCTAAATGCAAGCTCGAACACGTATAGCGACGGTGTTATACGGCAGTTTTCTATCATGGCCGTGGTTTGGGGTGTGGTGGGCATGTTGATGGGCGTGATCATCGCCGCACAACTTGTCTGGCCAGAACTCAATCTCGGCCTACCTTGGACCAGTTTTGGTCGCTTAAGACCACTGCATACCAATGCCGTCATCTTTGCATTTGGTGGCTGTACCTTATTTGCCACTTCCTATTTTGTAGTGCAGCGTACCTGCCAAACCAAATTGTTTATGCCTAAATTGGCCACCTTCACCTTTTGGGCTTGGCAATTGGTGATCGTGTCAGCCGCCATTTCCTTACCATTGGGTTACACTCAAGGTAAAGAGTACGCTGAATTAGAATGGCCGATTGACTTGCTGATTGCTGTCACCTGGGTCTGCTATGCGATTGTGTTCTTCGGCACCGTGGGCACACGTAAGGTCAAACACATTTACGTGGCAAACTGGTTCTTCGGTGCATTCATCATTACCGTGGCTTTATTGCACATTGTTAACAGTGCAGCCATTCCAGCCGGCTTCATGAAATCCTATTCTGCTTACGCAGGCGTTCAAGACGCCATGGTGCAATGGTGGTACGGCCATAACGCAGTGGGCTTCTTCTTAACCGCCGGCTTCTTGGGCATCATGTACTACTTTGTGCCCAAACAAGCCGGTCGCCCCGTTTACTCCTACAGCTTGTCTATCGTGCACTTCTGGGCATTGATTTTCACCTACATGTGGGCAGGCCCTCATCACCTTCACTACACGGCATTACCTGACTGGACTCAATCACTGGGCATGGTGTTCTCACTTGTACTATTAGCGCCAAGTTGGGGCGGCATGATTAACGGCATCATGACCATGTCAGGTGCATGGCACAAATTGCGCACCGACCCTATCCTACGCTTCTTAATCGTTTCACTTTCCTTCTACGGCATGAGTACCTTTGAAGGCCCAATGATGGCGATTAAAACCGTTAACTCCTTATCACACTACACCGACTGGACCGTGGGCCACGTGCACTCTGGCGCTTTAGGCTGGGTAGGCTTGGTGTCCATGGGTGCAATCTACTACATGATTCCACGCTTATTTGGTCAAAAACAAATGTACAGCATCAAAGCAATTGAGCTGCACTTCTGGTTAGCCACCATAGGTATCGTGCTCTACATCGCCGCGCTATGGATTTCCGGCGTCATGGAAGGCTTAATGTGGCGTGCTATTAATGCCGACGGCACCTTGACCTACACCTTTGTAGAGAGCGTGAAAGCTAAAACACCTTACTACATCACGCGTATGGTAGGCGGCCTACTTTATCTAAGTGGCATGTCCATCATGTTGTGGAACGTCATTAAAACAGCAACCAGCGGCAAAGCGGCGATCGCTACGATCCCAGCTGCAGCTGCGCACGCTTAAGGAAACCATTATGTCGAATCATGAAACAAAAAAAGGCTTTAGCCACGAAAAGATAGAAACCAGTAACTTTCTAATGATAGTGCTGATTTTAGTAACGGTCGCATTTGGTGGATTAGTGGAAATCGTCCCCCTGTTTTTCCAAAAATCCACCACCGAACCGATCACTGGCTTGCAGCCATACACAGCCGTTCAATTGGCTGGGCGTGACATTTACACTCGAGAAGGCTGTTACAACTGCCACTCACAAATGATACGTCCGTTCCGCGCAGAAACCTTGCGCTATGGTCACTACTCCGTGGCCGGTGAATCGGTTTACGACCACCCATTCCAATGGGGCAGCAAACGTACCGGTCCTGACCTAGCACGCGTTGGTGGTAAATACAGTGACGAATGGCATCGTATCCACTTAATTCAGCCTAGGGATTTGGTGCCTGAATCCATCATGCCAGCCTACCCTTGGTTAGAAAAAGACTTAGTCGATGCAGAAGCCATGCCTGCGCACATGAAAGCATTGCGTGCAGTCGGCGTGCCTTACACCGATGCAGACATTGCCGGCGCAGTGGAAGCGACCAAAGGTAAAACCGAACTGGATGCCTTAATTGCTTACCTACAAGTTTTAGGCATACACCTTAAATAAAAAAATGGATAGGATTGAATCAAATGGACGTTAATTCGCTACGCATCTTAACCACGGTTCTAAGCTTCATCGTATTCATAGGAATCATTGTTTGGGTTTGGCAACGTAGAAACACATCGGACTTTAAAGATGCGGCTAATCTGCCGTTTAAAGACGAGTAGCGTTAAAAGACTATAGATAAAAACCACCACGCAAGTGGCAGTTAAACCAAAGGAAAACAAAATGAGTGACTTTACGAGTAATTTTTGGCCAGTATTCATTACCGCCATCTCCTTGCTTGGTATATTTGGTTGCGCCTTATTGTTATGGCGCACCAGCAAGATCAAAGTAGAAAGCAGCAGTGACGGCACCAGCGGTCACGTTTGGGACGAAGATTTACGTGAAATGAATAACCCGTTGCCACGTTGGTGGGTGGGCATGTTCATCTTGACCATTATTTTTGCGCTGTTTTACTTAAGTGCGTACCCGGGTTTAGGCAGCTATGCCGGTAAATTGGGTTGGTCACAAAACGGCCAATACAATCAAGAAGTGGCCGATGCCAACAAGGCGCTAGAGCCTTTGTATGCTAAATACACCGCCATGAGCACCGAAGACTTAGCCAAAAATGCCGATGCTAAAGCGATTGGTGAGCGCTTGTTCATGAACAATTGTTCACAATGCCACGGTTCGGATGCAAAAGGCAGCCGCGGCTTCCCTAACTTGTCTGATAAAGATTGGATCCACGGCGGCAGCCCAGAAAAAATCAAGGAAACCATCACTGGCGGTCGTATCGGCATGATGCCACCCATGGCGGCGGCAGTGGGTAATGCGGAAGACGTGAAAAACGTAGCGCACTACGTATTAAGCTTATCAGGCAGCATGCACGATTCCGGTCGAGCCGGTTTGGGCAAAGAAAAATTCACCGCTTGTGCTGCTTGCCACGGCGCCGACGGTAAAGGCAACCAAGCGATAGGTGCCCCTAACCTAAGCGACAACATTTGGTTACACGGTGCCGGTGAAGCGGCCATCATCAAACGCATTAACGAAGGTAAAATCAATCAAATGCCCGCGCAGGCCGCTCGTTTAACGGACGCACAAATCCACGTAGTGGCTGCCTACGTTTACGGCCTATCTAACAAGTAAGATTAGTAGTCGATAGGGGTTGCATGCGGTTTATACTGCTTGCAACCTTTTTTATTCGCAAGCCCTACGCACCATAGAAAGCGAGCCATGACCAATACGCCAGATGAAAAGAAACCCAGCAAAGCCACCTCAAAAAAGGCGCATGCTAACGAGGTAGTCATTTCACTCTACGAATCGCAGGATAAAGTTTACCCACGCAGCGTGTCTGGCTTTTTTACCCAATGGCGCTGGGCCATGATATGGCTGACCCAGTTATTCTTTTATGGCGTGCCATGGCTAGAATGGGGCCAACGCCAAGCCCTATTATTTAACCTGGAATCCAAACGTTTTTACATATTCAAATTGGTCTTGTACCCTCAAGACCTGATCTACCTCACGGCCATCCTCATCATCTCGGCCCTATCGCTATTCCTGTTTACCGCTATTGCCGGGCGACTTTGGTGCGGCTACACCTGCCCGCAAACGGTTTACACGGAGATTTTTATTTGGATAGAAAGAAAAATTGAAGGCGATCGTGCCACGCGCATGAAGCTTGATGCGGCCGCCATGTCTCCTGAGAAGCTGGCGCTTAAAGCTGCCAAGCACTTTGCTTGGATAGCTTTCGCCTTATGGACTGGCTTTACCTTTGTCGGCTACTTCACGCCCATACGCGAATTATGGGCCGCCGTAATAAGTTACAGCCTAAGCCCATGGGAAACTTTCTGGGTGTGCTTTTACGGTTTCGCCACCTACGGCAACGCCGGCTTTATGCGCGAGCAAGTGTGTAAATACATGTGCCCATACGCACGCTTTCAAAGCGCCATGTTTGATGACGACACCTTAATCGTCACATACGATGAAGCCCGTGGCGAACCACGCGGCGGTCGCTCACGCAAGGCCGACGTGAACTCACAAAAATTAGGTTCCTGCATAGACTGTAACCTATGCGTGCAGGTCTGCCCCACCGGCATAGACATACGCAAAGGCCTGCAATACGAATGCATAGGCTGCGGCGCTTGCGCCGACGTGTGCGATACCGTCATGGACAAAATGGGCTACGAACGCGGTTTGGTTAAATACTCCACACAAAACGCCATAGACAACAATTGGACGCACAGCCAAATGCTGCGCCGCATCCTGCGCCCACGTGTATTAATTTACGCCAGCATCTTGCTGCTGCTCATTGCCGCCCTTGTCGCCAGCTTGTGGTTTAGAACGCCCTTCCGTGTGGACGTGGTGCGCGACCGAGGCGTGATGGCTCGGTTGAGTGACGACGGCAAATTGGAAAATGTATACCGCTTACAAATCATGAACGGAACCGAATCGCCACAACATTTCAAATTAAATGTAACGGGTATTGATGGCATAGAAATCGAAACCGAAGCCGCCAGCGACAACGACGATGGGGAAGACGACATTAAAACCATCTTGGTCAACCCCACTGAATCGCGCTGGGTGATTGTTGATTTAAAAATACCGGATGGGTCGTTGGATAGCGGCTCACACAAAATTAAATTTGAGATTGAATCGATGGAAACCAACGACGTGGTGTCTGAGAAATCGGTTTTCTTGGTGCCTCGATAACACCTAACTCTTTTAAGACGGGTGATGGGCTAGCTAATTAAAAGGAAAAGCAATGCAAGAATTGGATACTAAAGCTTGGTGGCGTTATGGTTACGTTTGGTTTTTAATTGCCGGCCCCTTAATGGTCATTGTAGCCGGCGTCATCACCGCTTACATAGCCGTCAGTAGCCCAGACCCGGTCATCGATCAGGATTATTACCAACACGGCTTAGACATCAACAAGACGTTAAAAGCACAAAAAGACAGCATGGCGCCGGCCATACAAGGTCGCAATCATGCTGCCACGGGTGCCAGCACCACGCTAGATAAAGCCCCTTAATTGTTACAAAGCACTGGGTGGGCAGTAGTTAATCGCTGACGTGCACGATTAAACCCAAAGCACGGATGCGTTCGGCCATGGCTTCTAGCTTTTCATAGGGCAATCGACTGATGCGAGGCGCTTCCACTTGATAAGAAGGCCTGGCGTAGCCATACAAATGCACCCCTTGCAAATCCGCTTTAACCTGATCCAATAGCCCCAGGTAGGCCACGGTATCTGCCTCACTGGGCGGTTCACCGTCCATGGCAAAAAGACAAGTTTGCACAAAGGTTGGGCAAACTGCCACGCAATTTTTAAGCCGCTGCAGATGCGCCTCCGGCTTAATGTTGACATCGTTAATTCGCGCAATGCCGGCTTGGGTGCCTCCATCCAACTTAAACCAAACCTCGCCATTTAACCTAGCCAAGTGTTTTAGGCTAGCCAACACAGACGCTTTGTCCATTAAGCTGCCGTTACTGATTAAGCGGACCTTAATTGGATGCGCTTGCGTTTTGCCCAACAAATTAAAGTCGAGCAAGATTTTTTCTAGCAGGATTAATATGTCGGGGAATTCTTTAGCACTGGTGGGTTCGCCGTTGCCAGAAAATGCGATGTCTTGTAACTGCCTGTCGCCCTCTGCGACATAACGCGTCATGAAGTCACCGTGCAAAGCGTAATCCAAGAAACGCCTTAACTCCTGTTCCAACAAAGTCATGTCTATGGGCATCGGACTGCCGCGTTTTAAATCCGGTACTTGGCAATACACGCAGCGCCAATTACAGGCATTATTGACGTTGAGGTTGATGCCTATGGAGACGCCGCCAGCGCGCCTAGAGACCACCGGGTAGACATAACGCATGCCGCTAACGTCGCGGTTATGGTCTTCTACTGTTAAATAGGGCTGGTCTGACATGGCTTACATGCAGGGCTAATGAAAGACCGGCTTAAACGCAGCCAGTGGGATTGACGATTTTCTTTAAAGCAGGCGCGTTAAGTATGCCTACGTAACGCTGCTTCACTTCTATGATGCCCTCGTCACTGAATTTAGAAAACGCCCTACTGACCGTCTCTAATTTCATGCCTAGGTAACTGCCGATTTCCTCACGCGACATCCTCAGCACAATTTCCGACTGAGAAAACCCGCGTGCATGCAAACGCTGCACCAGGTTTAATAAAAATGCCGCCAAACGCTCTTCTGAACGCATGTTGCCGATAAGCAACATCATGCTGTTTTCCCGCACGATCTCGCGACTCATGATTTTATGCACATGGCGCTGCAAAACCGGAAATTCTCGCGACAACTCTTCCACATTCGCAAACGGCATGACGCAGACCTCGGCGTCTTCCAATGCCATCGCATTGCAACTGTGTTGATCGGTCACGATACCATCCAAGCCTATGATTTCCCCGGCCATTTGAAATCCAGTAACTTGCTCATGGCCTTCAGGTGTTGATACACTGGTTTTAAAAAAACCGGTGCGGATAGCGAACAAGGACTTAAACGGTTCGCCGTCTCGGAATAGCAATTCACCTTGCTTGACGTGGTGACGGGTGGCAACCACCTCGTCCAAGCGCTGCATGTCATCGGCACCAAAACTGATGGGCATACAAAGTTCGCGTAGATTGCAGCTGGAGCAAGCGACTTTGATGGTTTCTGGTGTTGTTGCAATGGCCATGTTTGATTGTTTACCTTTAGAGGCTTACAGCATAGCGTTTTCAGGCCATATTGGCTAGGTCTAGTTGGCCGACAAGCATGCTATAGAGCACAGCTAGACACTACCACATTATCTTTTGATATGCATCAAAACAGCTTGTCTTTAAACCTGCCATAGTGGCAACTTGAGATAAAGCCAAATAAGCAAACCATGAATACTGCCATCGATACACTTGCACCAAATTTAGCCAGCATCATGCCTGGGGTAAGCACCGAGACCTTAAAAAAATACGACGTCTCTGGCCCAAGGTACACCTCTTACCCGACAGCGGACCGATTTGTCGAGGCGTTCACACAAGACGCCTACAAGCTGGCTTTGGAGCAGCGCCGTGCCATTGCGGCCACGCAGCCCTTGTCCATCTACGTGCACATTCCATTTTGCGAATCGTTGTGTTTTTTTTGCGCTTGCAACAAGATCGTCACCAAACACCACGAACGCAGCGCCGAGTATTTACGCTATTTAAACCGTGAGATCGATTTACACATCGAACACTTAGGGTCAGGGCAAA
>JBEDKJ010000019.1:0-4044 GCA_041172285.1 Pseudomonadota bacterium | reverse complement strand
CGGTTACGCTCACCTCGTGAGCGTCTTGCACCACGTGGCAATTGGTCACCACTTGGTCTTGCCCTATCACCACCGCAGAGCCTAGCCCGGCTTGGCCGTTATTGTGTTTAACGTTCACGCGCAACACTTGTTGGTTTATGGCATCCACTAATTCGGCAGCCGGCATGGCCATGCTGCTGTTTGACCAAGCCAAACATAAACCCATCAGCATCGCTAGCATCTTGCAACGTTGTGATTTGCTTAATTTAGTCATGTGCATTGCCTCCTCTGTCTACATCGCGCTTTAGTAAAATGCGTTGCTTACAGAAGAGTTAGCAAAAGCCATACCAACTTGCTTAGATGGCTAGGCAACAAGCTCTTAGATCAATTTAGGCTGAAAAAATAAGCAGGACGCTAAGCCATGCATGCAGGAAGCGCACAAAAAAAGTGCGCGCACGCGGCAAATGAGTGCGGATTTAGCGGCGGCTTAGGCTTAAGCGTCAGGCGCGGTTAGAGGGTGTTATTTAAAAGTTAACATTAAGGGTGGTGGCAAGCACGTGAAACACCGAATCGGCTTGAGTGGTATTAACGCGCTGATTAAGGTAACCCAATTCCATTTTAGTCTTATCATCAAACGCCCAGTTAAAACCTAAAAACCAACGGTTTTGATCGTAGCCTTTTCTGGCGCCGTAATCGGTGTTGTTTAGGTTAACAAAGTACTCATCAAAAGCCACCCAGGCCAGGGACGGATGCAAGCCACTGGCCACACTGAGTCGTAGCATTTGCCTAAATTTATGACCGGTCTCCTGCGAATTTTCTATCCAGCGTTGCTCCAAGCGGCTGCGACTTTGAACGGCCATGCCATCAACCGGCGAAAAGTTATAAAGGTATTGCTGCCAAAGGCGGTTCTCATCAAAATCGGGGCGATTGGCCGGCTCACTTTTAATGTAAGCGTAACCAAACCACAGGCTGCTTTGTTTAGTTAAATTGTAATAGAGAGCCGTGCGGGCAAGGGTTTGATCTAAGGTGCCCGCCTCATCGCGCCAACGCGGTTGCAATTCGGCATACCAACGCCATTTTGGGTCGGCCGTGGGCCCATTCACATTAATATTTAGCCACAGCCGATCGTCTTCCACCCCAGCTGCATGTCCAGGCAGGCTAGACAAAAGACTGAGCAACACTGCGACCCGAATTAGATGAATAAACATTTCTGACTCCCAAGAAAAAAGCACCTAGTAATAGGTGCTTTTTTGTTTACTGCACTTTAGTCGGCATATTAACCCAGCACTAGGCCGGAGTCCAATGCCGCTTTAAGCTTAGAAGTTGTATTGCAATTGAACGCGAATAGCGTCGGCCTTAAATCTTTCATAATCGGCTTTGCCACTTGGGTTGGTTGTTGCAGAGTTAGAGCCTGTAACCAAGTTAGAGCGGTTCATGTGGTGGTAGTAGGCAGTCAATTCAACCTCTGGGGCAATTTGCCATTCCGCACCCATTTCCCAATCGTTAATTTTATTTTGCGGCGCATTGGCTTCCGCTTTGGAGTAGCCGTCAAAGTATTGCCATCTCACGAATGGAATCACGGTGCCATCGGTGTCGCCAATCTTTACGTGGTCAATTTTGTACATGGTCTGAATGTAACCACCATTCAAATTCTTATTCATGATTTTACCTTTAGAGACCACACCACCAGCTGCTGAACCATTGATATCAGATGTATTACCGCCTTGGCTGATGTCTAAACCGGGTGTTTTGCCCCAGTTCCACTCGCCTTGCAAACCAAATGGCATTGGGTACATCATGAAGCTGATGCCAACGCGCTCGTCCTTACAGCCAGCAGCAACACAACCATTATCTGGTGTCACACTATTTGCTGCAGAACTCGTGCTGTTGGTTTGATCTGCCAATCTTTTGTAAGCAGATGTAGAACGTACGTATTTACCTTTGTAACCCTGTATGCCGGCCTCATATATTTGACCACTTTCGGTTTTCCATGGGTAAGTTGCACGCGCCACCACATGGTGATTGGTGTTCTGGTCTTGTTGGTTAGCGCCTTGGCCGTTGTAGGCACCCAAGCCAAACATACCGTAGTTACCTGAGTGTTTTAAACCAGCGTCTTGAATTTCTTTGAATAACTTTTGGACGTTATCCGGTGTGTAGTAGTAAAACGCACCCAAATCACGCTCATCACGCACCGCACTGTTGAAGGCATCGGCACGGTCTAACGCTAGACGGTTTGATGATGACTGCAAGTTTTCAAAGCCGTACGGCACTTTAGATTGGCCCACACGCACACGGTGGACTTTGTCTTTAGTGATGTTCAAATCACCGTAGAAATCGCGCAATTGCGCAATGTTATTGGTGCCACTGCCGGAGCTGGAAAAGTCTGGTTGAATGTAGTAATCCAAACGGTCGCCTGCTGAACCGGAAATGATCACACGCGCCCGACGAATAATGAAGTTTTTATCTTTGTCCGCCATGGACATGGTGTTACCAACTGAACGATCCGACCACAAGTTGATGCCGGTGTTGTTGCTACCTAATAACTCGGTGTTGCGGAATTGTACATAACCACGAATGTTCATTTTGCTGGCGGCATGCACGGTGGTGTCTTTTTCTTTTTTGGCAGCGCCTGTTTCACCGCTGTGGCCTTTGGTGAGCAATTCACCTTCTTCTTCGGTTAACACGCCTTTCATTACCAATGCATTAACGATGTCGGTAGTGGAGTCGGCATGCGCCAAGCCACCAAAACCCATCAGGCTAGTGCTGGCTAGGGCAGCAACCACCAATTTACTTAGTTTAACGTTCATTCAAAATCCCCTAATTAATATACAAAAATACTTACTTGCAACACGAGGGCAATTTTGTGGCTCTAATATGACAATTTGATGACAGAGAATGAACTAGTGAAATAAAACAGACTGACTGTTGTTTTTTTGCAACAATCATAATGAATGGTGCTTAGGCTATTTTAAGGCTTCAATAAAAAAGCCATCCCCAGTTGAGGATGGCTTCTAGATTAGGTCCAAGAATGTCGATTAAACGATGAAGCTAGCTTTCAGCACGCATGTGCGGGAACAGAATCACGTCACGGATGCTGGGGCTGTCGGTGATCATCATGACCAAGCGGTCTATGCCTATGCCGCAACCACCGGTGGGTGGCATGCCGTATTCCAGGGCACGAATAAAGTCAGCATCGTAGAACATGGCTTCGTGGTCGCCGGCTTCCTTGGCTTTCATTTGCGCGTGGAAACGGGCGGCTTGGTCTTCGGCATCGTTTAATTCGCTGAAGCCGTTGGCGATCTCGCGGCCGCAAACAAACAGCTCAAAACGCTCGGTGATCTCGGGATTGCTGTCCGATGCTCGGGCCAAAGGCGACACTTCCACCGGATAATCAATGATGTAAGTTGGCTCCCACAATTGGCTTTCGGCGGTTTCTTCAAACAAAGCCAATTGCAATGCACCCAAGCCGGCATGGTCGAACGGTTTGGTGCCGTGTTTTAAGATTTCCGCACGCAAGAAGGCCGCGTCGTTCAATTGCGCCAAACTGTATTGCGGCGCGTACTTTTGAATGGCGCCGACGATGGTTAATCGTTGGAAAGGCTTGCTTAAATCCAACTCACGGCCTTGGTATTGCAACACCGCGGTGCCACGCGCGGCAATGGCGGCCGTGCGTATGCAATTTTCAGTAAAGTCCATCAACCATTGGTAGTCAGTGTAGGCCGCGTAAAACTCCATCATGGTGAATTCGGGGTTGTGCCGTACGCTCAAACCTTCGTTTCTAAAGTTGCGGTTCACCTCAAACACGCGCTCAAAGCCGCCCACCACCAAGCGTTTTAAATACAATTCAGGCGCGATGCGCATGTACATTTGCATGTCCAGTGCGTTGTGATGGGTAATAAAGGGCTTGGCAGAGGCACCGCCAGGGATGGGGTGCAACATCGGTGTTTCCACTTCCAAGAATTCGTTTTGCAGCATGAATTGGCGTATGGCCGACACCACTTTGCTGCGCGCCACAAAGGTGGCACGGGTTTCTTCAGAGGTGATGAGGTCCACGTAGCGCTGACG
>JBEDKJ010000018.1:0-3191 GCA_041172285.1 Pseudomonadota bacterium | reverse complement strand
TTGCCTTCTAATTTGAGCAATATGGTGTTGCTGGTTTTGCCCGCCATGCGCTGCAATTGCACCAAGGGCGTGTTGCCAACAAAATGATCTAAGGTTTTATATGCCATATCCGGTCGCTTGCTATTTCTTTAATAAATACAGGGCATAGGCCGCCAAGCCCAAATAAGCCAACAAGGCCAACTGCGGCAGGCTTAAGCCTAAAAAAGTCCAGTCAATGGCCGCACAGTCGCCGGTGCCTCGGAACACCAAGGTCAGGGCTTTTTGTAGGGGGAAGTTTTCAAACATGTAATCAAAGCCCACTCCGCAATCGGCGATGAGGCTGTCACGGTGCGCCTGCAACCACCAATGGCGTAAAGCCACGCCGGCGCCGCCCAATGCAGTTAACACCAATAAAGCCGTAACGGTCTTTTGCCAAATCGCTTTAGCTGGCAGAAAGGCGCCCAACAGGAACAGCAATCCTAAGCCCATGAACACCATGCGTTGCGATATGCACAATGGGCAGGGGTTCAATTGGTAACGAGTTTGTATCCACAAAGCCAAAGCCACCAAACCAAAACTGGCAAAAAAACCCAAACTATAGCCGCGTTTCCCACTTAAGCATTTATTTAGCATTGCCCTATCCTTGTTTGCACCGAATGTGCGCTTATAATTGCATGACCTGAACATTGTAATTGATATCGCCTCATGACTGAACCCACTTTAGCCCAAAGCCAGCAAATTAGCAGTAACAAAATAGTGACGGTATCGGAGTTAAATCGTTTAGCCAACCAACTGTTAAGCCAAAGCTTTCCTTTGTTTTGGGTGTCGGGTGAGGTGTCTAACCTGACCCGCGCGGCCAGTGGCCATTGGTACTTCTCCCTAAAAGATGCCGGCGCACAAGTACGCTGCGTCATGTTCAAAGGCCGCAATAGCTATTTGGATTGGGTGCCCAAAGAAGGCGATAAAGTCGAAGCGCGCTGCACGGTTACCTTGTATGAGGCGCGCGGTGACTTTCAACTGACCATCGATTTTTTACAACGCGCCGGCCTCGGCGTGTTATTCGAAGCCTTTGAAAAACTCAAGGCCAAATTGCAAGCCGAGGGTTTGTTTGACCCCAAACTAAAACAAGCCATACCGGCCCACCCCAATCAAATAGGCATCGTCACCTCGGCCGATGCGGCCGCCTTAAGAGACGTGCTCAGCACCCTGCAACGGCGCATGCCCAGCATACCGGTGATTATTTACCCGACACAGGTGCAAGGCAAAGGCGCGGCGTCATTAATCGCCGAGGCCATCAACACGGCCGACCAACGCGCCGAATGCGACGTGCTGATTATTTGCCGCGGTGGCGGCAGCATGGAAGACTTGTGGTCATTTAACGAAGAAATCGTTGCAAGAGCGATCGCCGCCTGCCGCATTCCGACCATCAGTGGCGTGGGCCATGAAACCGATTTCACCATTTGCGATTTTGTCGCTGACAAACGGGCGGCCACCCCCACTGCCGCAGCCGAGCTGGTTAGCCCATCGCGTGAGGCCATGCTAAATGGACTCAAACAACTTAGCTTGCAATTGGCCAGAGCCTGCTCAGGTTGGCTCAATCAACGCAGTCAAGCATTGGATTACTTGGCCCGACGACTGATTTCACCCACGCAACAAATCGCCCAGCAAAAAACCCAGCTAGGCCAAGCGGCCTACCGCTTAAATAACCTGCTGCAACAACAGCTGTCCTTAAAAAAACAGCACGTCTTGCGTTTGGGGCAAAACCTAGACCACCTTAATCCAGGCGCCGTGCTCAGCCGTGGCTATGCCTTTGTGCAAAACAAAGACGGGGCCATCATCAGTGCCAGCAATCAGTTGCAAACCGGTGAAGCGATCACCCTAAACTTTGGCACCGGTTCAGCCGATGCCACCGTAACCAAGATTAAACCTTAGGCACGCATGACCAACCCTATGATGCCCGCTGAGTTTGGTTTTAATTTTGACAACAGTTATTTGCAACTGCCGGGCGCTTTTTATCAAAAACAAGCGCCCAGCCCAGTTCAAGCACCGGCCATGCTGGTGTTTAACCAAGCCCTGGCAAACGATTTAGGCTTAAACGCCGCCACACTTGCAAGCCAAGGTGCCAGCTACTTTGCTGGCAATAGATTATTCGCTGGATCCGAGCCGATTGCGCAAGCCTACGCTGGCCACCAATTTGGGCACTTCAACCGCTTGGGCGACGGCCGCGCCATTTTATTGGGCGAGCATTTGACGCCAAATCAGCAACGCCTAGACATTCAATTAAAAGGTGCCGGCAGAACCGGCTACTCCAGATCGGGCGACGGGCGCGCCGCACTGGGGCCCATGCTGCGGGAATACCTAATTAGCGAAGCCATGCACGCCTTGGGCGTGCCCAGCACACGCAGTTTGTGTGTGACAACCAGTGGTGAAGCGGTATACCGCGAGGAAGCTTTGCCAGGCGCCATATTATGCCGGGTGGCAGCCAGCCACTTACGCGTTGGCACCTTTCAATTTGCTGCTGCCGAGCAAAACCCTGCGCTATTAACAGCCCTAGCCGATTACACCATAGACCGGCATTTTCCAGACCTACGCGCAGAGCAACAGCCTTATTTGGCTTTACTGAAATCGGTCATAGACCGCCAAGCGCAATTGCTTGCTAAGTGGATGCAACTGGGGTTCATACACGGCGTCATGAATACCGATAACATGAGTATTTGCGGCGAAACCATAGACTATGGGCCTTGCGCTTTTCTTAACCGCTACCACGCCGATGCAGTGTTTAGCTCCATTGATAAAGGCGGCCGCTATGCTTACGGCAATCAGCCGCAAATGGCCTTGTGGAATCTGGTGAGGTTGGCCGAAACCATGTTAGCCCTAATAGACACGAATCAAGAAAAAGCCATAGCGCTGGCTCGCGCCAGCCTAGAGGACTTTAACGCGCTGTATGCCAATTATTGGTTATCAGGCATGCGAAAAAAATTGGGCTTGTTTAACGCCGAAGACGACGATCAAGCACTGGCTGACTCACTGCTGCAACTCATGCAAACCCATCAAGCCGATTACACCCACGCATTTAGCGCATTGTGCCATGGGGCATTTAAACCCAGCGCCTTGTATCAAGCCCCTGAATTTAGGCATTGGGTGGGCCTATGGCACGACAGATTGAGCAGACAATCACAAAGCGGTGAAGAAAGCATGCAATTAATGCAAAG
>JBEDKJ010000017.1:0-5484 GCA_041172285.1 Pseudomonadota bacterium | reverse complement strand
TCCGTGGTGAAATTACGCAAAGCCGGTTGGCCGCCTAATTTAACCAACTCACGCGCCACGTAACTTTTTGCCATGGGCAACACTTCCACTGGCAAAGGAAACTTACCCAATACCGACACGTATTTGCTTTCATCGCAGATACAGATAAAGGTTTTAGCGCAAGCCGCGACGATTTTTTCGCGGGTTAGCGCGCCGCCGCCGCCTTTTAACATGTGCATGTGCTCGGTGATTTCATCGGCACCGTCCACGTAGATGTCCATGCCATCGACGCTGTTTAGATCAAACACTTCTATGCCATGGCCACGCAAGCGCTGCGCCGTCGCTTCTGAACTGGCCACCGCGCCATCAATTTTGTGCTTTACTTTGGCCAACTCTTCAATAAAAAAGTTAGCGGTTGAGCCCGTGCCCACGCCTATGATGCCGCCTTTTACGTATTCCACGGCAGCCTTGGCCACTTGTTGTTTTAATTCGTCTTGGGTATAAGCCATTTTAAGTAAATCCTCTGCAATTTCTTTATAATACAAACAATTCAGCATAATACACTGCGACCGTTGTTTTAAGAACAAGCGCCATTTAAAAATAGCCCATGACCATAGATTACAAACATAAAATAGAGCACTCACAGGTATACGATGTGGCGAAAAAAACGCCATTGGAATTCCAGCCTAATTTATCGGCACGCATACACAACCGCGTGTTACTCAAACGCGAAGACATGCAGCCGGTGTTCTCCTTTAAGTTGCGTGGTGCCTACAACAAAATGGCCAGCCTAGCGAGTGACGTGCTTAAACGCGGCGTCATCGCCGCCTCCGCTGGCAACCACGCTCAAGGCGTGGCACTGGCAGCAAAAAAACTAAAATGCCGAGCCATCATCGTCATGCCCACCACCACCCCCGCCATTAAAGTCAATGCGGTTAGAGCGCGCGGCGCTGAAGTGGTGTTGTTTGGCGACAGTTATTCCGATGCCTACGTGAAAGCCTTGGAATTAGAAAAATCCGAACAGCTGACTTTTGTGCACCCTTACGATGACCCAGAAGTCATTGCCGGCCAAGGCACCATCGCCATGGAAATCCTCAATGCCCACCCCGAACCAATAGAAGCGATATTTTGCTGCGTCGGTGGCGGTGGCTTGCTAGCTGGGATTGCCGCTTACGTTAAAGCGGTGCGCCCGGAAATAAAAGTCATAGGTGTGGAAGCCAAAGACGCCGAAGCCATGACCGAATCGCTCAAGCAAGGCAAGCGCGTCATGCTGGAACAAGTCGGTTTATTTGCCGATGGCGCCGCGGTTAAGCAAGTGGGCGAGCACACCTTTGCTTTGGCCCAACAATTTGTCGACGAAATGATAGTGGTGGATAACGATGCCATTTGCGCCGCCATCAAAGACGTGTTTGAAGACACCCGCAGCATCTTAGAGCCGGCCGGCGCGTTGGCCACTGCCGGCATAAAAGAATACGCCAAGCGCAATGGCTTAAGGGACAAAACCTTGATAGGCATCGCCTCGGGCGCCAACATGAACTTTGACCGCTTACGCTTTATTGCCGAGCGTGCCGAGGTGGGCGAAAAGCGTGAGGCGGTATTGGCGGTGACCATACCCGAACAAGCCGGCGCCTTTAAAGCCTTTTGCCGCCTTCTGGGTGAGCGCAACATCACGGAATTTAATTACCGCTATTCCGATCCTAAATTTGCCCATATTTTTGTCGGCGTGGCGATAGCTGACCCAACAGAATCGGCTAAATTAGTCAGCGATTTGCAAGCACAAGGCTTACCCACGTTAGACTTAAGCGACAACGAAGTGGCCAAATTGCATTTACGACACTTGGTTGGTGGCCATGCGCCTCAGGCAAAAAACGAAGTGGTATTTAGGTTTGAGTTCCCGGAAAAACCCGGTGCGCTCATGAAGTTTTTAGACACCATGGGCCACGATTGGAACATCAGCTTGTTCCACTACCGAAACCACGGTGCCGACTTTGGCCGCGTCTTGGTGGGGATGCAAGTGCCGCCTAACGACATGGCGGCTTTTAGCCGCTTTTTAGACAACTTAGGCTACCCGCATTGGGATGAAACGCATAACCCAGCCTACAAATTGTTTCTTGCCTAGGCAAACGGTTGATTGCAACCAGCTTGGTTGCAATCAACCAACCATATTGTTGGGCATGAATTTTAACGCCTTGTTTTAAAACGCTAAATTATTAAGTACGCTTATTGCTTAAAGCATAAGCTGGTATTTTTTCTCTGACCCCTAAGCCTGCATTGAACCTAAGGCCCATCAATGCGGCCAAAGACAGAGTCGTTTCGATTGTTTTTTTAGGAGAACCACCCATGAAATTAAGCAGCTTGCTTATCGCGACCGCAGTCAGCATGACGCTGGCCGTTCACGCCCACGCCACTGACCGAGGCAAAGCCTACGTATCCAATCAAAAAGGCGGCGTCACCGTCATTGATTTAAACACTTACACAGCCGCTGCCGACATAGACGTGCAAGGCGACGAACCCCGTGGCATAGCCATCACCGAAGACGGCAAATTATTGGTCGTGGCCACCCGTGAAAACGGCAGCGTGTCCATCATTGATACCGCCACTAACCAAGTCATCAGCCAAGTGAAAGTCGGGCAAAATCCTGAGTTTGTGCGCATCAAAGGCCATTACGCTTTTGTTTCCTACGAGCCCAGCGCCAAAGGCGGTCCACCGCCAACACCTGGCTCAGCCGAAGCCCTAGCCGCTGCCAAAGAAGAGGCAGAAGATGACGACAAAGAACCGGCGCGCATTGGTATCATTGATTTGAAATTGGGCAAAAAAATACGTGAAATTACCGGCGGCCCAGAAACCGAAGGCATCGAGTTCAGTAAAGACGGTAAACAACTGATCGTGACCAACGAAGCCGACAACACCGTGACTGTGCACAGCATGAAAACCGGCAAATTGTTAAAAACCATTAAAACCCATGACTACGGTGACAGACCACGTGGCATCAAAGTATCGCCAGACGGTAAAACCTATTTAGCCACGCTGGAATACGGTAACAAGTTTTTAGTCATGGATAAAAAATTCAAGGTCTTGCGTACCGTGGACACCGGCGCCACCCCATACGGGATTGCCTATGACCGCAAAGGCGAGCGCATTTATGTGGCGGCCAACAAAGCCAAAACATTGGAAGTGTATAACGCAAAAACCTACGAAAAAATTAAAGACATTCCTACGGGCAACCGTTGCTGGCACTTTACTTTTACCCCTGACGATAAAGAGATTTTATTGGCTTGCGGTAAATCCGATGCGGTCATGGTGATCGACACCGACAAGCTGGAAGTGACGCAACAAGTTGAAAACAAAAAACTGCCTTGGGGCGTGGTCACTTACCCAAAAAGCATGGGCAGTTTAGACACAGCGATTAAGTAAGCCTCAGCCCTTAATCAAAAGCCCCAAGGTGCAAACCTTGGGGCTTTTTTATGCGCTTAATTTTTCTGAAATAAACGCCCACTCTTTTGGGTCCACCGGGGTAATGGACAAGCGGTTGCCGCGTTGCAATATCCGCATGGTGGCGAGTTCTGGGTAGGTGCGCAATTCCTGCAAACTTAATAATCGGGTTTTCTTAACCAGTTGCACGTCGACATTCAACCAGCGTGGCGTCTCTGGGGTGGATTTGGCATCGTAATACTTATGCCCTTGAATGAACTGTAGCCTATCTGGGTAAGCCAAACTGCTTACTCGCGCAATACCAGCGATGCCAGGCACGTCGCAATTAGAATGGTAAAAAAACACGCCATCGCCTACCTGCATTTGATCACGCATAAAATTACGCGCTTGGTAATTGCGGATGCCATACCAATCCACCGTTTGATTTGGAAAGCCAGCCAAATCGTCAATCGACACATCGCTGGGCTCGGATTTCATTAGCCAATAACGCATTTATTTTTCCTCAAATTATTTCTCAGTTAGGCCTTATGATAATCTATAAGTCCCATTTAACATCTGAATTTTCGAGGCATAAACGTGGCACGAACGAGCGATAAAAACGTATTAGGCACCCCACTGCAATTATGCAGCACCGATCCCATGACCGGCTTTACCCGCAGCGGCTGTTGTGAAACCGGGGCGGACGACAGGGGTAGCCACACCGTTTGTGCGCAGATGACCGATGAGTTTTTAGCCTACTCAATTTCTCGCGGCAACGACTTGAGCACGCCACGCCCAGAATACGGCTTTGTTGGATTGATAGCCGGCGACCGCTGGTGCGTGTGCGCAGCTCGCTGGTTAGAAGCCTCAGAAGCGGGCTTTGCCCCGCCTGTCATATTGGAAGCCTGCCATGAGAAATGCTTGGAGGTGGTCAGCTTAGCGGATTTGAAATACCACGAATTACGCTAGGTTCAGTCTGGATTGCAATGGGGAGTTCTCCACGGACACAGCCTAAGCCAGCATCCTGAACCAAAAAGGCTCAAGTGGTAACAGCCTAGAATGCATTAGGTACACCCACCAAAACGCTCTTAAAAGAAACGTCAATTTAGGGCGCGCGCACAACAGTCGAATGACCAAAACCGATGCTATAAACTAGTTCAAGGAATTATTAGCTTAAACCGCACCGCAGAGAACAAACTTTAAAAATCGTGAATTTTACTTGTGTTTTAACCTTAAAATTTGGCTGCCATTTAAGGAAAACAATGAAGGGAATTTTACGCTAGATTTGACTTAAAGCTGGGATTATTTCGTAGCACAAACGTCATCAATTTGATCTTGCATTTGGCTGATTCGGCGCTTGATGTCACCGACATCCACGCTACCACTTTTGGTATTAAGCAATTCGTGGGCTAAATTCAAGGCGGCCATAATAGCGATGCGCTCCACCCCTATGATTTTTCCACCATCACGGATATCGCGCATTTTTTTATCTAAAAAATTAACCGCGTTGATTAAGCCTGGGCGCTCTTCATCGGTGCAAGACACCGTAAATTCCCTACCCATGATGTTAACGTCGACCGCTTTACTTTCGCTCATAGTGGCTTACCTATACCGCCTTATGGCAGCGTCTCCATTAAAGCTTCAATCCGATCGCTGGCTTTTGCCATGTTCGCTTTCAATGCCGTCTCATTGCTGACGCTGGCGTTTAAATCTTGTCGTAGCTGTGCGTTCTCATTGCGCAAATCCTTGCACAAAGCAATTAAGCCCGTTAGCTTTGTTTCCAGCGCTTTTAAGTCGGCATCCATGTGCCCACTATAATGGAAAAAATTGATTTCCGTCAATACGTAAGGGCTTATTTTCAAAGTATTACAACAAGCTTGTAAGCCAGATTAGACTTAAGTTAGCAAGCACTAACTATTGATTTAGAGTTATAGTTTTGCCTGTTGATAGGTGCCTTGTTTGTTTTCTACAAGCAAGGTGAAACTGGGAAATAGGTGCGTTTAATACACAATGCCTATGCTGCCCCCGCAACGGTAAGTGCGCTTTTGATTTAATCAAATCGTTTTGCATTCCGCCACTGAGTTAAGCCATAGA
>JBEDKJ010000016.1:0-19117 GCA_041172285.1 Pseudomonadota bacterium | reverse complement strand
TCATCTTTGTCGATGAATTTATGTTTTAGTGCACCAAGTAAATGTATGCCTATCAACACCAATAAAACGATACCAACGAACTCATGCGTGCATTCAAAAAAATCGCGTACCGGCTTGTTGTCTAGTCCGGCAATGAGGTCTATACCAAACCATTTCACGCCGTATTTGCTGTTTATCGCCATAGTTAAACCGGTCAATGGCACGGCTAACATGAGCAAATACAGGGAATGGTGCGTGGCCGTGGCGACTTTTTTCTCTATGGCTTTGTATGAACTTAAGGCTGCCGGTGGCGTGTGGGTGATGCGCCATAAAATACGCAAAATGATCAAGGCTAGAACCGTCAGACCAAGCGATTTATGTAAGTTGAAATAAAAGGTTCTAGGGCTGATTTCTTCCGCTGCTTGCCAAGTGTAGACGCCTAGATCAAAGAGATCGTAAGCCATTTGCTTGGGGGCTTCTTTAGGCAATTCTGCCATGTACCAACCTAAGACAAACATCAAGGCGATAAAAATAGCGATGAGCCAATGAAGGATGATGGCGGTTTTCGTGTAGTGGCTTGGAGTTTGTTTCATGAGGGTATTCCTGTATATTGATTTTAATGACTAATAAATTTAATGAAACTTAGTTGATACATGATAGCCCATTATTCTATTAAAAACCCAAAGTGCAGGAATAAACCATGCGAATTTTAATGATTATCCTTAGCGGCCTAGTTTGGCTGATACCTGCCCGCGCAGCATACAGTGAGGATTTCGTTATTGAATCGCTAGGGCAGGGTATATATGTGCATCATGGCGCGCATTTAGACATAGACGACGGCTACCAAGGCGATATTTGCAACATTAGCTTTGTTGTGGGCAGTAAGGGGGTGGCCGTCATCGATACCGGCGGTAGCCTTAAAGTAGGGCAGCAACTTCGTCAGGCCATCGCTAAGATCACTTCCTTGCCGGTGCTATACGTCATTAACACCCACGTGCATCCAGACCACACTTACGGCAACGCCGCATTCTTGGCCAGTCAAATGAATGAGGTTGAACCGGAATTCATCGGGCACGAAAAATTGGCCACGACCATGGAATTGCGCCAAGAACAATACGCTAAATTAAACGCCAAGTTGTTGGGTGAAGATGCCTTGGGCACCATATTGGTTAAGCCTAGCCTTGCGGTTAAAAGCAATTTAAGCTTGGATTTGGGTGACAGAGTAATGGTGCTAACAGCCCATCCGGTTGCACACACCCATACCGATTTAACGGTCATGGACAGCCAAACGCATACATTGTTTAGCGGTGATTTGTTGTTTATAGAGCGCACGCCGGTGGTAGAGGGAGACGTGAAAGGCTTGATAGCTGAACTGGATAAACTAAAACTCAGTGGCGCTTTGCAAGTTGTACCCGGTCATGGCCCCGTTAGCCAAGACGGTGAGCAGGATATGAATAAGGCGCAAACCTATTTGCAGGTTTTATTAAACGACATACGCGCCAGCATTAAACAAGGTGTCAGCATGGAGGCCACGATGAACACTGCTGCCGCGACTGAAAAAGACAAATGGCTGTTGTTTGATGTGGCCAATAGGCGCAATGTGAATACCCTATACCCGGCCTTAGAGTGGGAGTGAGGATAAAAATAAAAGGCCGCATTTAGCGGCCTTTTTTGATCTATTTTGCGACTTGTTTTTCGCGCATTTCATCCAGCGTTTTGCAGTCTATGCAAAGCGTGGCAGTCGGTCTGGCTTCTAAGCGTTTTAGACCAATTTCTATGCCACAGCCTTCGCAATAGCCGTATTCACCGCCGTCTATGTTACGCAAGGTTTCATCGATTTTTTTGATTAATTTGCGCTCGCGATCGCGGTTGCGCAACTCTAAAGTCATGTCGGTTTCTTGGCTAGCTCGGTCATTGGGATCAGCAAACATCGTGACTTCGTCTTGCATGGTGTGCACGGTTCGGTTTAAGTCGTTGCTTAATTCCAGTTTCCATTCGTTTAGAATCTTACGGAAATGGTTGAGCTGATTTTTGCTCATGTATTGCTCATCGGCTTTAGGCTGATAAGGAGTAAATTGTTTATTAGTAACGGCTGCCATGATTGGATTCCAAATACTTAAGTAAATTCTAAAAAACGTAATTAAACGTGCGCTTACAAAATTAGCGCGTGAGTGTACACCGAATAAAGCATTCATGCAAAACTAGTCTAATGGCTTGAATGCTTTGAAAAAATTGATTAGGCGGCTTCGCTAAGCTCCAGAGCCAGCAAGGTGTTTTCCATTAAGGTGGCGACCGTCATTGGCCCCACGCCACCAGGTACTGGCGTAATGTATGCGGCGCGTTCTTTCGCAGCTTTAAAGTCCACGTCACCGGCTATGCTGCCATCGGCTAATCGGTTAATGCCGATGTCAATCACGATTGCCCCTGGCTTAATCCACTCGCCTTTTATCAAGCCCGGTTTGCCTGCGGCGGCAATCACCAAGTCGGCTTGCATGATGGCCTTGGCTAAATCTTTGGTGTGGCGATGGCAACTGGTGACGGTGCAACCGGCCAACAACAATTCCAATGCCATAGGGCGGCCTACGTGATTGGACACCCCCACCACGACCGCATCCAAGCCCATCAAGGAAATATTGGCTGCTTGCAATAGCTTGATCACCCCAAATGGCGTGCAAGAGCGTAAGGTAGGTTGACGCACGGCCAAGCGTCCTATGTTGTGCGGGTGAAAGCCATCCACGTCTTTATCAGGGCTAATTTGCTCTATGATGTGTTCGTCTTTGATGTGAGCAGGCAAGGGCGACTGCACCAAGATGCCATCCACAGTTTTATCTTCATTTAATTGTTTAATCAGCGTTAGCAATTCAGCTTCGCTGGTACTGCTTGGCAAATCGTAAGCCAGGGACTTGATGCCAACTTTTTCGCATGCCAGGCGTTTGTTGCGAACGTAGATGGCCGAAGCCGGATCGCCGCCTATTAGGACAACGGCTAGACTGGGCGCGCGCTTATTTGCTTTGAGTCTTGCGTCAATGCGCATTTTGATAGAATCGAGTAAGGTGGCGGCAATGGCTTTACCATCAATTATTTGCGCTGTCATTGGATTGGGCTGCTTAATAGGAAACAATTATTAAAAATAAAGCGTCATTTTAACATATTAGAATTGACCTAAAGCTCGGATTGCAGTATATTTCTGCCCTTCGGCGTGTAGCGTAGCCTGGTAGCGCGCCTGCTTTGGGAGCAGGATGTCGGGAGTTCGAATCTCTCCACGCCGACCAACAATTTGCAATTGAATAATTCAGTTGCTTTATTAAATGTCAGCCCGAAAAGTTTTATATGGAGCGTACTAATTGCGCCGTATTTAACCCTTGTAACCCTATATCTGCCCGTAGCTCAACCGGATAGAGCACCAGCCTTCTAAGCTGGGGGTTACAGGTTCGATTCCTGTCGGGCAGGCCAAATCAAAGTCTCTATGGTGGCTGTAGCTCAGCTGGTAGAGCCCTGGATTGTGATTCCAGTTGTCGTGGGTTCGAGCCCCATCAGCCACCCCAAATTTTAAAGCCTCACGAATGTGGGGCTTTTTTTGTGGGCGGAATTAGCATGTTGTTTACAATAACCAAGTGTTTAATTGAACCATTATTATTTTTTACCACTCAAGCTGGCCATGACTACTAATTCGTCCCAATCTGCAGATGAAGTAATTTGCATGTGCAGCGGCACAACCCGAGGCTACATAGAAAAACTGGTTCAGCAAGGTTTGGATGTGGATGCCATTTCACAACGCAGTGGTGCTTTAACCGGCTGCGGGGGATGCGAATGGGATGTAGTCGAGCTAGTTAAAGCCCTCAGAACACAAAAAAGTTCTGCCTAATTTTAGGCCGCTAGGCCAAACTTGGCATAGTGTGGCCTTGTTCAACGTGGCCTCCAAGCACTTCATCCCAGCAAATCTAACTCATTGTAAATACGTGGCATTTTTATAAATAGCGCTTGCTATTTATAAGCTGAAGCGCAGAATGAACGGCCTGATGTAAGTGCAGTAATTTAAGTTGGGAGGGTAATAATCCGTGAAAAATAACACGATACGATTACTGCTACTGGACACCATGCTGCTAAGCGCTTTGTCCGCCTGCACTCAGCTTAGTAAAATGCAATTTTCAGCCGGCCATATAGATGGCCAAGACAGCACTAGCGAGTCAGCCAATAGACTTGATGACATTGCATCGTCTTCAGAGAGTAAGCTTGGCATCCCCAAAACCTTAAGCCGATCGCCCTATTTAACCCCACCGCAAGCGCACATTGACGAGCCTACTTACAGTATCGTGGTTTACGAAACGCCGGTTAAAGAGGTGTTGTTCGCCATAGCGCGCGACAGTAAATTGAACATCGATATTCACCCTGCCATAAAAGGCAATGTCACTTTAAATGCGGTCAATCAAACGTTGCCAGCCATTTTAGAGCGCTTGGCCAAGCAGGTGGATTTGAGCTATCAACTGTCTGGTGAGGTGTTAAGCATCGCTCCTGATCAGCCAATTTTGCGCACCTATGCGGTGGACTACGTAAATTTATCTCGAGATACGGCTGGCTTTATAGGCGCGGCGGCTGAAATCGCCGGTACCGGCAAGGGAGCTTTGGAGGGCAGTGCCAATTTGAGTGGAGGCAGCAACAGTTCGCGTACTGGTATCAGCAGCGAATCAAAAAGCCATTTTTGGGAAACGCTAGAAAAAAACATCAAGGACATATTGGCAGAAACGGATAAAGAAATCATGGTGAAACGAGGCCACAGTTTGCCAATTACTAGTCAAAAATCGGCTAATAAAGCAGACAAAAAAACCAGCACAGCAGACTTAAGCAAGGATTTGGAGGAGGCTAAAAACGAATTCAAAACCTTGTATGCCGGTACGGTGATTATTAACCGTGAAGCCGGCATAGTAAATGTGCGCGCCACCCTTAAGCAGCATGAAAAAGTACAAGAATTTCTTGAGCAAGTGCTGGCCAGTGTAAGGCGCCAAGTGCTAATAGAAGCGACCATTGTTGAGGTGCGTTTAAATGACAGTTATCAAGCTGGCATAGATTGGACAAAAATAGCGGGTGCTAGTGGGAGTCTATCGTTTGGTCAGCAGTTGGGCACGCAAGTTACAGTGAATGGCTTGAACGGTTTACCCATTACCACTGCCAATGCATTTGGCGTGAAGCCTGTGGCCGGCTTTGTGGCTGCATATAGCAACACTAACAGCAAGTTTGGCAACATAGCGGCTTCCATCAATATGCTGGAGCAGTTTGGTAAAACAGCCGTGTTATCCAGCCCAAAGTTAATGGTGTTAAATAATCAAACAGCAGTGCTAAAAGTGGTGGATAACTTGGTGTACTTTACCGTTAAGTCGGACACGGTGGCCGGCAGCAGTGGCAGTCAGGCCGTCACCACTTACACCTCAACGGCCCATACCGTTCCGGTTGGAGTGGTCATGACGGTCACCCCGCAAATTAATCGAATTGGGCACGTCAACATTAATGTTAGGCCTACTGTGTCGCGTGTGGTTGGTTTGGCGAATGACCCTACACCCGGGCTGGAGAGTCAGATTCCCATTATACAAGTGCGTGAAATGGAATCCATGCTGCAAATTGTCAGTGGCAATACCGCGATTTTAGGTGGATTAATGCAAGATGAAGCACTTAAAAATACCGACCAAGTGCCAGTTTTATCTAAGATACCTATCCTCGGTAAATTGTTTACTGGGCATAACGATGCCAGCCGTAAAACCGAATTAGTGATTTTCTTGCGGCCTACCGTGATCGTAAACGCCAGTTTAGAGAATGATGCCTTGTCTAGTTATCAGCGCTACCTGCCGCTACCCGCATTAAAAAGAGCAGCAGAGCGCCAAGCCCAAGAGTAAAGAATAATGCACTTCGGCAAAATGACGTTCCCCCCCATCAATGCTTACGGGTTTTTTTGGCTACTAGGCTTTGTTTTTTTTGCTTACCTAGCTTGGCATGCCCAGCAGCACATGCAAAAGTCGATGGCGAGTCGGGTTTTGTTAGACCAAGCGCAGCAACCCATAGCCTCGCCATTGAAACCCACCCCAGCGCTGACGGATACTTTTTTAGCCCATGCCCTAGCCAATGAACCCAGTCCAGGCTACACGCAAGATAAGGCTAAAGAGGATAAGACGCCCCCCAAGGCCAAGGATGCAGCTACTTTAGATAGTGTTGCGAGCGCGGCAGATAAGCCCATCGCGCAAACTGAGCAAGCAAAGAGCGTCGAAAAACCAGCACAGACTAAACCATCGGCCCAGCGTAAAACCACAAAAAATCCTCGTAGCAAATTGCCAAGCTTGCGTCTGCTGGTGCAGCATTCCTCAGCCCAATTGGATGCGACTTTGATGCAGGCTTATCAAGCTTATGAAGAAGGCGACCCCACCAGTGCAGAGAAGCACTATAGGCAGGTGCTGGAGCGTGACAGCACCAATGTGGATGCCATGTTAGGCATGGCGGCCATTGCACAGCGCCAAGGCGAGCAAGATGCGGCGGCGGCTTGGTACCAATCGGTATTGGCAGTGGCACCAAATAACACGCTGGCACTGTTGGCCATTCTACCTATGCAAGATAAGGCTTATGCAGAAAACCACATTAAAAGTTTATTGCAAGGTCAGCCAAAAGCAGCCTATCTGCATGCGGCACTCGCCGATTTGTATGCGGGGCAGGGCTTATGGTCTGCTGCCGAGGAAGCGTATTTTGATGCCAGTCAGCTCGCTCCCCATCATGCTGAGTATGCCTTTAATTTGGCCGTTAGTTTGGAGCATATGGGCCAACCTTCGTTGGCCTTTCAGCAATACAGCCGCGCTTTAGAGTTGCTCAAGCCATCGGCTAGTGATAGCCTAAGCAAAGAACTAATAGAAACGAGAATGCAAGCGCTAAAATAGCCAACGCTTAGGAGCCTGGGCATGATGAAAAAATTGTTTTACATAGACTACCCGCAAGAACACTACGAAGAGCAATTGCATCGCTATCGCTGTGCTTATTGCAAAATAGAAACAACGGTGATCAATGGCAGATTAGAAGGCCACCTTGCAACCTGCCCCTATCGAATAAAATTAACTGCAGCAGGCTACCAAGCTTCAAAGCAAGCGGCATCGGTTGATGCAGTGGGTCACGATGCGGATGATTTTGATTGATGCAATTTCCTATGCCGGCTATCAATCAGAAGGGCAATAAAACATGGTAGTGCACAGCAAAGCAATTAATAAATTAGCCCCAAGCGATTATGCGATGATCAACATAGAGCATCAGCAGCTTGAAAAATACCTGGCTGATTTGCGAGATGCGTGTGCTTGCAGTTTGTTGCCGGACTCTGAGACGCCGAGTTGCGGCAATGAGCAGCAAGCGTCTTGTCATGGACGCATGCCTTCTTTCTTATTTCACATTATTGATTTAGCCGGTAGGCACTTTGATCATGAAGAAAGCATCATGTTGAGTCGGCCTCACATTGGTGAAAATAACGATTATTTTCGAGTCCATAGACAAGCCCATTTAGACATCATGAAAACCTTGCAAGGTTTAGCGGATAATTATTTTGACGTCACTAATAAGACCGGTGCCGCTGAAGTGTATCGGCTATTTTATGGAAAAATCGCAGGCATATTTGATGAGCACGACCGACAGTTTGATGATCCATTTATTGAGTCAAGCAAACAGAATTGAATGGGGCAGCTCAATACCTAGGTGTTGGGTTTTCTGCCCGGTGCTTTAGGTGGAATGGTGCCAGCAATTCGACACAACATGCCCTCAATGGGCTGACCATCCAAAAAACGAATGACCGTGCATTGTGACACATCGCCTTTAGCAGACAGTTTGCTTAAACAGTCACGCACACTAGCTACGGTGAGATTCATCGCTGAGGCAATCTCCCAATCTGCTAATTGCCCATGTTTCTTCAAATGTTGCAGAATTAGAGTTCCGTCCATAGTAGACCCCTTGATGCTTGCCTGATAAAAGCAGTGGCTTGGTGATTAGTTTTCCAAGTCATTGCCAATTCTGTGACTAAGCACAGTTCGAAATTAGATGCGAATAAAGAGACTAGCCAGTCTATCGCTTAGGTTTTTAAACAGAAAAAGATTGGGCTAGATGAGTCAATCAACACACATCGCATTGTAGCATAGCTAGCAATCTTACAGGGCAGGTCAGCATGGCATAAGGACGCCACTGAGTTTGTTACCACAGGACAAAAATCACTTTAGCCCTACAGTTTTCTATGCGTAAGCTAAATGAGAACGCTCTAATTTTGTCTTAAGTAAAACCAAAGTATGATTAATTTATGTCCAGTTTGCTGTAACCGAAAATGGTCCCGGTTGCATAGGCAATATCAATCATGGAAACTTGATAATCACTCACCGCCTTTACTTCTTTTATTTGTGCCTCACCCAAGCGAGTCAGGGTTTCAAGTACCTCTGTCATGGTTCTCAGCCCTTCATTAAATTGCTTTAACTCTGCATCGTAGTTATAACCAGCAATCACCACTTGCTGCCTAGCCGCCAAAATGCGCTGCCAATTGTTTTCAACTTGATCCAGGGCGTCGTAAATTTCTTTTTTTACCGTTAAAGTTTGCAGTCTTTTGGTCGCTAGGCTTTTGTTTCTTTGTTGAACGGCGTAGTCTAATTTTGCCTTATTGGCTTCGTTGGTAAAGGGCATTTCAAATTTAAGGCCTATGGCCCATTCGTTAAATTGGCCGTTAAAGACATTTTGGTAGCTGTTGCCTAAATTATTAGCCGATGAGGACAGTGCGCCGTAGTGGTAGTCAAGGCTGAATAAAGGCAAGGTTTGATTTTCAAAATATTGAATGTTCACTGCTTCAGCGGATAGTTTTAGCTCCAGTTCTAACAAATCCAGTCTTCCATTAAGCGCGTCTTGGATCAGTTTGTTTCGATCAAATTCGTACCTTAATAAGTTAGGTTCAGTGGTCGTATTGATAACCGGAGGATTGTCTTGCTCGCTCTCCATGTCGTTCATGAAGAATCGAAGTTGGCGTTGTGCAAGTTTTAGGTTAGTTTCTGCAACAATAAGCGCTTCCATCCTATCGGCCACGCCAATTTCGGCTCGGTTTAATTCAATGGCAGCCGTCAGTCCCTCATTGACCCGTTGTCTAACCATGGTTAAATTTTGAATAGCCAGTTGGTATTGCTGATTTCTAATGTCCAGTTGCGCCCATGCTTCGTAAAGTCCCCAATAGGCCTTATCGGTTAAAGCGATAATTCTAATGGCTTGCAGTTTTGTTTTAAGTTGTATGGCTTGCTTATCGAATTCTGCAACACGGATGCTGGCCTCATTGACCTGGGTGCCGGCATTTCGTAGCAAAGGTTGGCTTACTGAAAACCTTAAGGCGCTGTTGTATTCATTGCTGCTAAATGCGCCTGCTGTTTTTTTATTTTCTAAGGGCGAGCTTAGTGTGACACTGCCGCCGCTTCTTAATGGGACTTTTACCCCAGCCACGATGTCCAGTGTTTCAACGGATTGCGCTAGGTTAGTTATTTTCACTTGCTGGCCATCGAGACTCGGGTTGCTGGATGAAAAGCCCGCTAAATTACCTGCATTTTTTGGGCTATCCAGCCCTGTTTTTTTGGCATAGGCAAAAATGATGTTATCAAATTTAGCTTGTTCTTGGCGCAGTGATGCGCTCGCCATAGCAGGATCAAGTTGGCTTACCTCTATGGCTAAGTTATTTTTCAGCGCTTTCGACCGCACCTCTAAAATATTAAGCGCTTGTGCTGTGGCTTTGTTCAAAGACACATTGTTAGCAATGGGTTTATCAATCTCAGCTAAGGCGCCTTTTAAATCTATCTGTATTTGCTTGGCTTGTTGCTCTTTTTTTTGTTTGTATTCGTTTAATGCCTTAGTCAGGTCTTTTGGAGTGCCATCCGTGTAACTTTCTGGCTTGAATTGAATGGCTTGATCCAATATAAGGGTATGTTTCTCTGGCGGTAAATCGCCAGCATGGTCAGCCGCTAGGGCTAACTGCGAGAGCAGCACTGCACTTATTGTGCACAAGACCAACGCGCCGTGCTGGGCAAGTGAAGACTTAAAAAACGCGTCCTTTAGCTGACTCATTTTTTTGCCTGATAGACGGTTTTGCTTTGGTCATTTTCAACTGGAATACGAGGCGGGAAGCCATTAAAAATACGCCATAATTCGTAAGCAATGCTGACATTTTCAAGCAAGATCCAGCCTTTTGCCGTGAGACCTTGCCTTAAAAAACTGGCTTGCGGCCATGGTTGTTCGCTGCGATCTGGCACAACCATAACCCTAAAGTTGCCTGTGCCATTGTCAACTGGGTCGACAAAAGCGACCTGTCCACCAAACGTACCGACTCGCACTTTTGCCCAACCGGGTACTTGTAATGCTGGCCAACCTTCAAATTCTAATCGCACTTTGCTGCCTTTAGTGATTAGTGGGGCATCACGTCCATCCACCATCAGTTCAACAGACGGCGAATTGGTGTTTGGTTGTATGATGAGCAGAGGCTGACCTTGTGCCACGATTTGCGATGATGAGTTAAATGGCAGTCTAAACACTACGCCATCGCGAGGCGCCAACACCTTTTGCGTGTCTTGCCTGGAAAGCGCTATTTCAGAGCTGGTAAGGGTGTTTTCCGAATCCATGACTTCAGCGTAGATTTTCTTAATCACAGCGGCAGTTGAATCAAGCTCTGCTTGTGTGTCGGATTGAATTTGACGGATGTCTGCCGCAGCGGATTTTGCCTCTGCCATAGCCGATTCATGTTGAGCTTGAGAGCTACCAAAAGTACGTCTGGCGATCTCATGGTCACGTTCGGCGATTTCAACGTCTCTTTTTGAAACAAGGCCATCTTGCAGTAACCTTTGCATGCGCTTAACTTGAAACTCTGCTGTGACCAGTGTGGCTTGTGCCGATATCATGGATTCCGATGCAGCATTAATTTTTTGTTGAGCCACATCGCGTTTAAATTTCGCCGCTGCTATTTTTGCGTCTCTTGCTAAGTTGAGGTTTTTTTGTTGTAGCTGATACGATTTTAATTCTTCTTTCTTTGCTGCAAATTTGTTCGAAAGATTGTCTCGTTGCGATTCGATCCGATTTTTAAACTGCGGGTCTATGTCACGCATTTCCAACAGCAGGTCGCCGGCTTTAACTTTTGAAGCTTCTTGAACGTGCCATTGTGCAATCAAGCCTTGAATAGGCGCATCGATGGACTGCACCCTTTCAAACGGTGCCAATGCCGTGACTTTTCCGAATGCCGATATATTTTGCTGCCAAGGTAAAAACAAAGCAAAAATAGGCACAAGAAAAAACAGCCATAGCTGAATTTTAAATATACGACTTACTATTTTTGGCGTTTCGCCAAGATCATACGAAGCCTTGTATAAATTGTTGTTATGGTTATGCATGGTTAAGTGCGGACTGGTTTAAATCCAAAATGGTATCGAATCTTTTTGCTATGTGTACAAAACGCGTTGTTACTATGAGCATCCATTCATCATGGTGATTCTTAAAGAGATTAATGGCCGCATTTAATTCGGTTTCATTGAAGCTGTCTAGCAGGCCATCAATCAACAACAAACTAGGGCTTCCAGCCAGCGCGCGCGCTATCATCAAACGTTGTATCTGACTGCTCGATAAAGGGGCGCCTGAGGCGGTGATGACCGTATCTATCCCTTGAGGGAAAAGACTGAATTCTTTTTCCAAACCCAGCTCTCGAATCACTGTGTTTAATTTCTCTAAATCGATCTGGCGTTCCAAACAAATGTTGTCTTTTATGGTGCCCTCTATTATCTCAATCGGTCCAGCTAGGCCCATGCTGTTTCTTAGCGCATCGTTTTCTATCTGCCTTAGGTCTATTTCATTAATGGTAATTTGACCTGCGCTGGGGCTGCGAAATTTAGCGATGAGTTTTAGCAATGTGGATTTGCCGGATCCTGGGCTGCCTAAAACGGCGATGTTTTGTCCTTTTTGTAGGTCCAGTTTAATGTTGCTCAGCGGTTTAATGTAATCGTTGTAAGCAAAGTGCACATCATTCAATTTGAGCGAGTGAAGTTTTGCTTGATGCGGAATGTGTTCGCCACTTTTCTCTTGTGGCACGTCTTCAAGCACGCCAATTTTATCCAAGGCAGCCAACAGGTCGTAAAAATAATCCAGCTTGCTAACAAGACGGACTAGTCCAGCCAAGACCCCAAATATGATGAGTTCTGCTGCGACAAATTGCCCTAAATTGATTTCGCCTCTTATAACCAACCCTCCGCCAATGGCCAGAAGAGACGTGCCGCCGACTGCGTAGATGATTGCTGCGGTGATATTTTGCCAAAGTAAAATGTTGAAGTGTTTAGAGCGCTTTTCAATATAACTTTTAATTAGGGTTTGGGTTTGATTGGCCGTTCGCTCATTGCCTTTGTAAAACTTAAAAGTAAAAATATTTTTAGCGATGGATTCTAGCCAAGAAGCCATTTCGTATTTGGCCTTTGATTCTGCTATGGCCGTATCGGTGGCATGACGGCCTATCGATCGGACAATAAATATCAAAAATCCGATAATCATCATGACCACAAAGGCAAAATAAACGCTGTAAAAAAGTAAAACTATGCTGCCAATGATGACTTGCAGTAGGGATATCAGGCTCATGGTTAACAGGGTGGCGGCTGATTTTTGTATGGTGTCAACATCAAAAAACCGGTTAATTAACTCAACCGGATTTTCTTTGTCGTATAAACTAATTTCAACTTTTTGTGTGTTTTGGGCGGTGTTAATAGCAGTTCGTATATAAATTCGACGTTGTATGAGCTCAACAATGAAGCTTTCAAACACATACAGTGCACCGGATAGAAGCAGCAAAACAAACAAAATAAGGCTGATGACAAAAAGTGGCTGCAATACGGCGCCCATGTTCACCACGTTGACCAGTGCTTGAACCGAAACAGGGGTGGCGATGCTAATCGCACCATAGGCAAATACCAGAAAAGGCAGAGTGATTAAATCTTTCTTTTCCAGACGAATGAGTTCGAACAGTCGATCTGCAGGGCTTTTTGTTTTTTCGCTCAAATCAGTGCCTCAGTCTTTTCTAGGATATGGGGTGATTGTTTAACACTTCGTCGTTATTACGACTAAGCAAAGTATTAAAAATGTCCGAATCAATATGCCTTTCCATGTGGATGGCATAAAAATGCTCATAAAGCCCGGTTATTTTGCAATATTCCTCTAAGGTGTGATTCTTGATTTCATCTTGCACCACTACCTTAGGCATCAAGGCAATGTAATTGGAATCTCGAACCAGCAATCTTAGGGCTGGCATGTCATTAATTTCAGCCATGATATCGTAATTTAATCCGTGTGTTTTGCAAAATGCATCGAACATGAGGCGAATTTCGTTGCCTTGTCCAGGAACCAGCATAGGCGTTTTGGCTAAGTCTTTGTTTAGATTAAATTTTTGGTTGGCCTCCAATGGTTTGCCTATGATGCTTACTTGTTGTTTGGCTATCACCTGTACCTTATAGGAATGGTCTGGTGAATTGACGGGGCGGTGGTTGGATAACACAACATCTAACTGATATTTAGCTAACTTAGTCATCAGTTCTAATTGGTTGCCTGAATCGATTTGCAATTCTAAATCGTCATTATTTAATAAAGGTCTAATGAAGTTTTCAACAAAATTTCTTGATAGGGTTGAAACAATGCCAATTTTAAACGAGGGTTTATTTTTTTTGTTATGCCGCAATACGCTAGTTAACTCGTTGCCTAAACTAAATATCGTATTCGCGTACTCTAAAGTAAGTCTACCCGATTCAGTAAGCCTTAGGGATCGGGCCTCTCGGTCGAATAGATTGGTTTCAAGTTGATACTCCAACTTTTTTAATTGAGTCGATAAAGCAGATTGGGACACCAGCAGCAGTTTTGCTGCTCGACCTAGGTTGCCTTCATTTGCTATGACCCAAAAATAATACAGGTGGTTGTAATTTAAGTTTTTCAATTTTTTATTCTTAATTAAAGAATTGAATAAATTTTATATCTATTTTACAGAATAATCAAATAAGATTATAATGATATTTTTTTAATTAGTTAAACCATAATGGATTTAAATACACTCCTTACCCCCGCGGTTTTATTTTTTTGCTTAGGATTGACTGCACAATCATTAGGCTCAGATTTAAAGCTACCCACTGATCTGACCAAGTCTTTAACCATTTATCTACTCATCAGTATAGGCTTACATGGTGGAAAGGAGTTGGCGCATACTCACTTTGCCAGCGCCTTACCTGCCCTATCTGTCGCAATACTCTTGGGGATGACCATGCCGTTGTTGGCCTATTGGCTAATTCGTTTATCAAGCAAAATGGATCAATTTAATGCTATTGCCATTGGAACTCATTACGGATCAATTAGTGCGGGGACTTTCCTTACGGCACTGGCATTCCTTGAAACGCACAATGTTTCTTTTGAGCCCTACCCGATTATCATGATGGCCATTATGGATACACCGGCCATATTAATTTGTTTAATCATGGTGTTTTGGATGCGTACGAAATCCGATCAAAAAGAAATCAATGCCAACCAGGGTTTGCAAACCATCGTTCGAGATGCGTTTACTAATGGAAGCATCTTGCTGCTTTTAGGCGGCTTGTTGATTGGCTATGTTTCAAACGATAAGAGCTTGGTAAACGTGGCACCGTTTTTTGACCAATTGTTCTATGGTGTTTTATGTTTGTTTTTACTGGCCATGGGCATGGAGGCGGGCAAAAAATTAAACGACTTTAAAAAAGTAGGCGTTTACTTAGTGTGTTTTGGCATCACCATGCCTGTTATAGGTGGCTTGATTGGTGTTTTTCTTGGCACCAGCGTGCTGCACTTTTCTGTCGGCGGGGCAACTTTGGTCGGTGTGCTAGCTGCCAGTGCTTCCTATATAGTCGTGCCTCCTGTCATGAGAATGGCTGTTCCCGAAGCTAACCCTTCGATATATTTAACATTAAGTTTGGGCGTGACCTTTCCTTTTAATGTCTTGGCAGGGATTCCTTTGTATTATTACATGGCAACAATTGCTGCTTAATCTGGAGGCATAATGAAGCACGTAAAGCGGGTAGAAATAATAGTGGAAGCCCTAGAAAAAGAAGCCATTATTAATTTACTAAAAGCCCATCATCTTGAGCATTACACGCTATACAAGCATGTCGCTGGGAATGGTGAGCGAGGCATGCGCGAAGATCAGGTTTTTGGTGAAAAATTTGAAAATGTAGCGATTGTTCTGGCATGCTCTGAAGAAGTCATAGCAGAATTGACAGAGTCAATTCGTCCGGTTTTAAAAAAATACGGTGGAATATGTTTGGTGTCGGATGCACAATGGGTCATTCATTAGTAATCAATCCGTCTTGCCCATGCATGCTGGCTAAAAGAACAGAAACAGGCATTAAAGCATCACAATGGATGCGCTTATTTATTTGCAATTAAAGTTGATTTTTATTAAAGGAGGTATCGTATGAAATCACGGATTTTTACTTTTTTATTTTCTATTTGGCTGTTTTACATCCCTAGTGCTAGTGCGGTCAGCGATAAAACATGGGCTAATATAAGTGATGTAGGCGTGGCTACCCTCATTGGGGGCTCGCTTATTCTGCCCGTTGCCAAAGATGACTGGGACGGGGCGCGTCAAGCGGCCTATAGTTTAGGAGCGGCAACCGGCATATCTCAATTAGGAAAAGCCGTCATCCATGCAGAACGGCCTGACCAAAGTGACAACAAAAGCTTCCCGTCTGGGCATACTTCGCTTGCCTTTGCCTCTGCTACAACCATGTATAAACGCTATGGCTGGGAAGTGGGGATGCCGGCCTATGCTTTGGCCACACTAACCGGCTCTGCCCGCGTGGGTGCCAATAAGCACTATTGGCGGGATGTGATCGTTGGAGCGGGCGTTGGTATAGGCAGCGGCTGGTATTTTACCGATGCGTTTAACAACAAAGTGCAGCTTATACCTTGGGCTGATAGCAAAGGGGTTGGCATAGAAGGCAGTGTGGCTTGGTAAAAAGTCTATGCATTTTAAAATAGAAAGCTTTTTCGGCAGTTCGCAGGCAATGATCCTAGGCTGTGCCTGCAATTAATTAGCCATCTACGATTACTAATGGCAAAAAAATGGTGGCCCCCCTGTGAGTCGAACACAGCACCAACGGATTATGAGAGTCGAAACTCTGTTAGAGCCTTGTAATAATGGTGTCTAGCACCTTGCCAAATATGGTGTAGATTAAAAATTGCTATGATTGTTGATCCTAGCATAAAGCTGATTGTTTCGCTGAATGGCTTGGATTGCCTTCTGTTGCTTCTGCCTACCGCGTTCTGCCTTCAAAGCATCCGCTGCTCTATCTTTCTGCTGTTTAAGGCTGTTGATACGGCTTTGCTCCGGAGTGGGTGGTTTAGGTGTTTTGAATTCATAGAAGCGCATATCGTATTTATGCTTGGTAAAGAGAAAGTCGTTTAAAACGACTTTTTAAAAAATAGTTAACAAATCATTTAATTTTAAAAACCAATAACTCTTAGTCGAGTTTTAGTCGAGTGCAGTTTCGACTATTTTGATAGGAATTTTCTAAGGTTATCAATAATAATTTAAGTATTTTTAAGGATCATAATTGTGATTACTCAAAATACTTCATCTACCCAAGAACAAACAGTCATTCGTCATAAAACCGCAGCTATTGTTAATACAGTCACATCAGTTCCAGGCTATCCTAAAAAACTAAAAGTTTATCTAAATAATGCTTCACCATATTGGCAAGCATCTTATTTTGATAATGGAAGTACTTATCGTCATAGTTGTAAAACGCAAAATAAATTGGAAGCATATAGAGAAGCAAAAGTTTTTTATGAGCAATTGATTTTAAGGAAATACCAACATCCAGCACATTTAAAAAATCACATAATCAGCCTAATTAATAAGCCTTCTAAAACCATTCAACCAGACTTCAGTTTTAAGTTAATTGCATCGCAGTGGATTTCTCGTAAATCAGTCAAATGGACACCGCGCCACAAGCTAATTGTTGAAAAAAGACTAGAAAAAAATACTTATAAATTCGTTGGTAATAAAAACATACAGCAAATAACAAGAACAGAACTTCTAGGATTGATGCAAAAAATTGAAGCTCGTGGTGCTAATGATATTGCTAAGCGTGTACTAAATGATTGTAGGCAGATATGGCAATACGCAATGGTAATAGGGGTATGTAAGCAGGATATTACAGTCGGTTTAAATGCCGCACTGCATGGGCATGTTGTCGTTCATCAAAAAGCCGTTGTCATAGAAGAATTACCTGACTTAATGGGATCAATTGCCAAATACAATAAAGAAGGTGATGAAATTACTCGTTACGCATTACAACTAATAGCAATAACTTTTGTTCGTAAAAATGAATTGCTTTTAGCAAAATGGCAGGAATTTGATTTCGACAAAGCATTATGGAAAATACCTGCTGAACGGATGAAAATGCGGGTTGAACATATAGTGCCGCTATCAAAGCATGCCATTTCAATTCTCAAATATATTCAGCATAACTATCCTAGCAATCAGTATGTTTTTCACAATGGGGACTCTACCAAGCCAATAAGAGATAACGCTCTAATACAAGCACTTTATTGGATGGGCTACAAAAGCAAAATGACTGTACATGGTTTTCGTGCGATAGCTAGTACAGCATTAAATGAACAAAGTTTTAGAGCTGATGTGATTGAGAGGCAATTAGCGCATGCTGAAAGTAATCAAGTTCGTCGAGCTTACAACCGCGCTCAATATATGCCTGAACGCATTGAAATGATGGCATGGTGGAGTGATTATTTAGACAATATTACTCCATTCGTTAAAGCTGAATAGCGGGCTAATAATCGACTAATTTTTAGGTGGGAGAAAACTTTAGCAGATTCAATAACATAAGAGCAATTATATTATGCTTCAGCTTTATTAGCTGCAGCTTCAAGTGCTTCAGCAGCTGGTGGTATCGTAGCTGGTGATTGGACACTAGACATCGGCGGCGTTGTAAACGCTTACGTTACATCTACAAAGGCAAAAGGTGCTAGAGGTTCTGCTAGTGCTACTACAAATAACATCACAACTGGTTTGTTACCAAACTATTTGTCAGTTTCTGGTAAAACACGTCAAAACGATTTAGACGTGGCTTTCACTATCAGCATTCAACCAGGTGCATCAACAACACAAGCTGGTATCCAAGGTGGTACAGATCCTGGCTTAGGTGTTAACGGTAGCCAAGAAAACCGTCAAGCATTCTTAACATTCGGTGATGCTTCATGGGGTTCTATCAAACTAGGTAAAGATTTAGGTATCTACGCTTCTGATGCGATTCTAAACGACATGACATTGTTAGGTGTTGGTAACGGTGCTGGCTACTTAGCTGGTAACACAACCACTACAGGTCGTATCGGTAACGGTTACCAATACGCTGACTGGAAAGCACAAGCTGCTTACTCATCACCAAACTTCAACGGCTTCCAATTTACAGTTGGTGTAACACAAGCTTGGAATGCACAAGGAGTTACTCTTACTGAAGACCGCGGTGGTAAAGAGCCAGGATTTGAAGGTAAAGCCTCCTACTCATTTGCTGCTGATGCAGTAACTGGTAAAGTTTGGGTTTCTGCTCTTTCACAAAAACTCGTAGGTTTACAAAACTCTTCAGGAACAGCCCGTGCAAATGTTAATGCTACTGCACGCGCATATGATGTAGGTGCGACTGTATCTGCATCTGGCTTTGCTTTAACTGGTTACTACTTTGACGGTGAAGGTACTGGCGGTCGTTTACAATTTGCTAATGCTTTTGACACTGCAGGTAATAAACTTAACTCAGATGGTTACTATGTTCAAACAACATACACTCTACCTGGCGTAAATACTAAACTTGGTACGTCTTATGGCGAATCAAAAGTTAAAGCCGGTACTGGTGTTGTTAGCACTGAAAGCAATATGTGGACATTTGGTGCTTACCACCCACTTACAAAACATTTAAACTTGGTTGCTGAGTACTCAGATGAGCAAACTAAGTCTAACAATGTTCAAGACAGTAACAGCAAAACAATCTCAGCTGGCGCGATCTTATTCTTCTAGGATTGCTGCAGACTATGTCTGCTGTAATTTAGAAGCTTAATGTTAAGC
>JBEDKJ010000015.1:0-6404 GCA_041172285.1 Pseudomonadota bacterium | reverse complement strand
TTTGCTGCGCTATGCTAGCGCCATCAAGGCTCATCAAGCCTATTATTCGCAGGACCAATTATGCTAACAGCCCAAGGTTTGGCTTGCGTGCGCGGCGACCGTCTGTTGTTCAAAGACGTTGGCCTAGCGCTTGAAGCCGGCGGCTTACTTTATGTATTGGGCGAAAACGGCAGCGGTAAAAGCAGTTTATTGCGCATGCTGTGTGGCTTGTTGATGCCAGAGCAGGGCGAGATTTTATGGGCAGGCAAATCGATTAAAAACCACGCCGAGCAGTATTTGCCTAACTTGAAATACCTAGGGCACCTAAACGGGCTGAAAGAGGATTTGACGGCTTTGGAGAATTTGCAGATGGGTGCGCGCATCGCAGGCCAAGACGTCACGGCCACTGCTGCCTTGGCTGCATTAAGCGCGATAGGCATCGCCCGTTGTGCGAATTTACCGGTGCGGGTGTTGTCGCAAGGCCAGAAAAGACGGGTGGCTCTGGCCGCTTTATGGCTAAGTCGCAGTCCATTATGGATATTAGACGAGCCGTTTGCCGCTCTTGATGTGGCGGCGACCGAGGTGTTGGCCGCGTGCATAAGCGAACACTTGGCGGCCGGTGGCATGACCATTTTGACCAGCCATCAGGACGTGCCAATTAAGGCCAAATCCACTGTTAGCCTAAGTTTAACCGCATGAATCAGACCTGGCTTACCGTATTAAGACGTGACTTGCTGCTGGCATTACGCCGTCGCTCGGACATTGCCACGACGCTGTTTTTCTTCGTGATTGTGTCCAGTTTGTTTCCGCTCGGTATAGGGCCAGAGCCCGCCGTATTAAGCAGCATTGCGCCTGGGGTGCTGTGGGTGGCGGCTTTGTTAGCCGGCATGATTTCGCTTAGTCGCCTATTTGCAGCGGATTTTGCCGATGGCAGCTTAGAGCAAATGCTATTGGCGCCGCAGCCTTTAGCCTGGCTGGTCAGTGCAAAAATTTTCGCGCATTGGCTGGTGTGTGGCTTGCCAGTGGTGCTGCTGGCGCCCTTAATCGGTTTACAGTTTGCCTTGCCGAACGAGGCCTTGTCGGTGCTGGTTTATTCCTTGTTGCTGGGCACGCCGACCTTAAGTTTAATTGGCGCCATAGGCGCTGCCTTGACCCTAGGCGTGCGAGGTAGCGGTTTATTGGTGGCCTTATTGGTCTTGCCTTTATACATCCCGACCCTCATATTTGGTGCCGGGGCGGTGGCGGCCAGTGCGCATGGCATGAGTGCGGAAGCGCACCTTTCCCTGCTGGCCGCGGTCTCATTGTTGTCCTTGGTGTTGGCGCCGCTTGCGACCGCCGCCGCCTTACGCATTTCTGTAGAGTAGAGTGACTATGCACATGAATTGGTTTAAGTATTCTTCCCCGCAAACGTTTTACCCGCTGGCCGGCAAAATGCTTCCGTGGTTTTTTTGGGCAGCAGCCTTGCTTTGCGCCGCTGGCCTTTACGTCAGTTTCGCTATCGCGCCCACAGATTTTCAGCAGGGTGAGGCCTACCGTATTATTTTCGTGCACGTACCGGCGGCTTGGATGTCCATGGTTATCTACGTGGTGATGGCGGGCTGGGCAGCCATGGGCTTGGCCCTCAATGCTAGGTTGTCGGCCATGATGGCGCAAGCCTTAGCGCCGACAGGCGCCATGTTCACTTTGCTGGCTTTGGTTACCGGCTCCCTTTGGGGTAAGCCTATGTGGGGCACTTGGTGGGTGTGGGACGCGCGCTTAACTTCGGAATTGATTTTATTGTTTTTGTACTTAGGCTTCATGGCCTTGCAGTCGTCGATTGATGACCCGCGCCGTGCCGATCGAGCCGGCGCCTTGTTGGCCTTGGTTGGGGTGGTCAACGTGCCCATCATTTACTTCTCGGTCAAATGGTGGAACACCTTGCACCAAGGCTCCACCATCAATATGGGCGTGGCGCCGAAGATGGCTGCCACCATGCTGCTCGGTATGCTCTTGATGGCCTTGGCTTTTTGGATGTACAGCGTCGCCGTGGCCTTAATGCGCGTGCGCTGCATCATGCTAGAACGCGAGCGCAGCAGTGACTGGGTGAAAGCCTTATCCGTGAAAGGGGGCAAATAATGCAGTGGGCAAGTTGGTCGGCTTTTTTCAACATGGGCGGTTACGCCTTTTATGTGTGGTTTTCCTTTGGCTTAACGGCACTATGTGTGCTGTGGGAAGTCTACGCACTACGTCAACGCAGTCGCGATGCTTTGCATTTAGCGCAATTATTAGCACAGGATTAATAGCACATGCTTAAAGCACGACACAAACGCTTTATATTAATTGGTATAGGCTTGGCCTTGATAGGCTTGGCCGCTATGCTGATATTGAATGCCTTTCAAAGCAATATGGTGTTTTTCTATACGCCCACTCAAGTGGCTAAAGGCGAGGTGCCGCGCAACACCGGTTTCCGCATAGGCGGTTTGGTGGAAGTGGGCAGCATTAAGCGCGGCGACGATGGCTTGACGGTGAATTTTATTGTTACCGACACGGCGCATACCGTGCCTGTGGTTTATAAAGGCGTGTTGCCGGATTTGTTTAAAGAAGGCAAGGGCGTGGTCGCCCAAGGTAGCGTGGGTGCGGACGGCTTGTTTGTGGCCAGCGAAGTGTTGGCTAAACACGATGAAAACTACATGCCACCGGAAGCGGCAGCCGCATTGAAAAGCGCCCAAGAGCAAAGTAAAACCTTAGTCATGCCCAAGTAGTGAGCATGGCATTCAAATTAGCACACACCATAATCTAAAAGGACCTATACGTGATTCCTGAAATTGGCCATTTTTCCCTGATTCTAGCCTTGCTGGTGGCGCTGACATTGGGCAGTTTTCCCATTATCGGTGCGGCGCGAGGCAACACGGTGTGGATGGGCTTGGCTAAACCCTTGTCGGCATTGCAATTTGCCTTGATCGTCTTTTCTTTTCTGTGCCTGGCCTACGCCTTTGCCACTAAAGATTACTCGGTGGTGTACGTGGCCAACAACTCCAATTCGCAGTTGCCATTGCAATTTCGCATTGCCGCGGTGTGGGGCGGTCATGAAGGGTCTTTGTTGCTGTGGGCGCTGATTTTAAGCATTTGGACGTTGGCCGTTAGCTTGTTTTCCAAGCACATCCCCGATGCCATGCGTGCGCGCATACTGGGCGTGATGGGCTTAATCAGCGTGGGCTTTTTGCTGTTTATGCTGATGGTGTCCAACCCGTTTGATCGCATGATGCCGGCGGCCTTGGATGGCAAAGATTTAAACCCCTTGCTGCAAGACCCGGGCATGATATTCCATCCGCCTATGTTGTACATGGGCTACGTGGGTTTTTCCGTGGCCTTTGCTTTTTCCATAGCCGCCCTGTTAGGTGGCCAGTTGGATGCTGCTTGGGCCCGTTGGTCGCGGCCTTGGACCATCATGGCGTGGGTGTTTTTAACCGTCGGCATCATGGCCGGCAGTAACTGGGCTTATTACGAACTGGGTTGGGGCGGTTGGTGGTTTTGGGATGCGGTAGAAAATGCCTCCTTTATGCCGTGGTTAGTCGGCACCGCACTCATGCATTCGTTGGCGGTTACAGAAAAACGCGGCAGCTTCAAAGCCTGGACGGTGTTGCTGGCCATTTGTGCTTTTTCATTGAGCCTCTTGGGCACGTTTCTAGTCCGCTCTGGCGTGCTTACTTCCGTGCATGCCTTTGCCACCGATCCTAGACGCGGGGTGTTTATACTGGCCTTTTTGGTGGTGGTGATAGGCGGCTCCCTGTTGCTCTTCGCTTGGCGCGCCAACAGCGTGGGACGCGGCGGTAAGTTCGACGTGGTGTCCCGTGAGAGCTTCTTGTTGGCGAACAATGTGTTGCTGGCAGTGGCGGCCTTGTCCGTGTTGCTAGGCACGCTTTACCCCTTATTTTTAGACGCATTAAATTTAGGCAAAATTTCCGTCGGTGTGCCTTACTTTGACGCGGTATTTGCGCCATTGATGGCGCCGGCGGTGTTCTTAATGGCCGTGGGTCCAATTGCTAGATGGAAAGACGCTTCCTTGCCTGAGCTTGCCTTGCGCTTGCGTTGGGCCTTGGCGATTAGTGCCATCACGGCCATTGTCCTGCCACTGCTGTTGGGCAATTTAACCCCCATGATAGGCTTGGGTTTATTCTTGGCTTTTTGGGTGTTTGCCAGCACCGCGCAATTGGTTTACCAGCGCTTGCGTCAATCCGAAGCCGGCTTTATCGCTTCCATCGCTGCCAGCTCACGCTCATGGTGGGGCATGGTGATTGCGCATTTAGGCATAGCCGTGTTCGTCTTAGGCGTAACCGTGGTCAAAGGCTTTGAATCGGAAATTGCCGTGAAAATGCACCCGGGTGACGTGGCGCATTTGGCCGGTTACGACTTTAGGTTTGATGGCGTGGAAAGCAGTAATGGTCCAAATTACACGGCCAATCATGGGCAAATTCATGTCAGCAAAAACGGCGTGTTGCGCACCGTGCTCGAGCCGGAAAAAAGGCTGTACACCGTCACCAACATGCCCATGAGTGAAGCCGGCATCAGCCCGCATTTAATTCACGATTTGTATGCCTCATTGGGCGAGCCATTGGATGGCGGTGCCTGGAGTGTGCGTATTTACCACAAACCCATGGTGGAGTGGATTTGGTTTGGTTGCTTGATGATGGCTTTTGGCGGCTTGCTGGCCATGTCAGACAAGCGCTACCGTTTAACTAAACAGGCTAAATCAGCCGCTTCTGGCCAAGGTCAACGGGCATGAAAAAGGCATTAATCCCCTTCGCGCTGTTCCTCATTATGGCCGGCTTCCTTTTTAAGGGTTTGTTTCTAAACCCACGCGAAGTGCCATCGCCATTGGTAGGCAAGCCGGCCCCGGCATTCAGTTTGCCGCGCCTAGACCAGCCAGCTAAAACCTTCTCGCCTAAGGACATGCAAGGCCAGGTTTGGCTGTTTAACGTATGGGCATCCTGGTGCGGGGCCTGCCGTGACGAGCACCCTCTGTTGGTGGCGTTGGCTAAAACCGGTTTGGTGCCGGTGGTGGGCATGGATTACAAAGACACGGCGGCCGAGGCTGAGCAATGGCTAACTGAGCGCGGCAACCCTTATTTATTAAGCGCGGTGGATGCCGATGGCCGAGTCGGTATTGATTATGGCGTCTACGGCGTGCCGGAAACCTATGTGATTGATAAAGCCGGGGTGATCGCCTACAAACAAATCGGCCCGGTTACCATGGAATCCTTGCGTGACGATATCTTGCCCTTAGTGAAACGGTTACAAGCACAATGATTAAAAAATATTTATTCGGCCTCGCATTAACCCTGCTATTGGCATTCACCCTGCAGGGCGTGGCGAAGGAAGCAGAACCGTTGCAAGCCAATGCGGCGGTGGAAGCGCAAGTGCAAAGATTGGCCACGCAATTGCGTTGCTTGGTTTGCCAAAATCAAACCTTGGCCGATTCGCATGCCGAGTTGGCGCAAGATTTGCTGCAAGAAGTGCGTGTGATGGCCGCCAAGGGCATGTCGGATCAAGCCATTATCGATTACTTGGTGGCGCGCTACGGGGATTTTGTGCGGTATAAACCGCCCCTAAACAAAACCACCTCTTTGCTTTGGTTAGGGCCGTTTGCCCTGTTGTTTTTAGGCGGCATAGGCTTGATGGTGATGCTGCGCCGTCGCCAAGCCATGCAAGCGGAGTTGCCCTTGACGGCGGCCGAGACTCGCCAAATCAACGAATTGTTAAAGTAAGCTATCGGAATCATTTTAAGGAATAAGCATGTTGGCATTTTTGCTCTTGGTGGTGGTGTTGCTAGTGGTGGTGGTAGGCTTTATGGTGCGGCCGTTATTTTGGCCCAATGCACGCGTGAACGCGGATGCCAGCCAAGAAAAGCGGGCAGTTTACCGCCAACAATTTGATGAGTTAATCCAAGACAAAAATAACGGCATGTTGGATGGTCTGCAATACGATATAGCCAAAACCGAATTGGAACGACGCATGCTCAGCGAGTTGGCCGAGACCAGCACCGTGGCAATTAAGCCTAAAGCCGACCGTAAGTTGGCCTTCTCATTAATCCTTATTGTGCCTGTCGCCGCCATTTACTTGTATTTGGTCATAGGCCGGCCCATTGCCATCGTTTTTCCTGACATGCAGGCGGCCATGCTGCAGGCTTCGGCCATCAGAGGCAGCGTCAGTTTAGCGCCGGCCTTGTTAAAAAAAGCCGATCCGAGCGCCAGCGTGTTTATTTACGCGCGGGCTAAACAAGGCCCGGTTATGCCTTTAGCCATCGTGCGCACCACGGTCAGCGCTCTGCCGTATGCCTACCAGTTGGACGACAGCGTCAGCGTCATGGCCGATTTGAAATTGTCGCAAGCCGGTGAAGTGGTCGTCGTGGCGCGCGTCTCTAAAACCGGCGATGCGAAATCACAAAA
>JBEDKJ010000014.1:0-3704 GCA_041172285.1 Pseudomonadota bacterium | reverse complement strand
TGCATGCGAAAGTAGGTCACTGCCAAGCTATTTACACAGACTGCGAAAAGCGGTCGGCTAAACCCCCTCTATGAAAATAGCGGGGGTTTTTAGTTTTACGGCAGCCGAATGGCCTTGGTAGCTGGGAAGGGTATTGGTCTTAGGACGCGTTGAGGACGCTGTGTAACATCTCTAAGCCAAATCCAACACCAAAGCCATTGGTGTCAGCGATGATGGCGCCCAAGCCTCCTTTGCGGTTGGCTGAAGATAGGTCTACATGCAGCCATGGCACGTCATTCTCTATGAATCGTCCGAGGAATCGAGCAGCGTGTATGTGATCCGGGCCACCGTCTAATGTGCATTGCTTAATGTCTGCAATCTCGCTGTCTAAATCCGATTCGTAATCCTCGTCATAGGGGAAGGCATGCACACGTTCGCCGGCCTTGTTTCCTGCACCCACTGCCTTGCATGCCAATTCTGGGCGGTTGCTGATCACGCCACTTATTCTGTCTCCCAAGGCGGAAATCATGCTGCCGGTTAAGGTTGCAAAATCCATCATAAACTCAGGTTTTTCTCGGCTGGCTAAGGTCAGTGTGTCAGCTAATACCATGCGGCCCTCGGCGTCCGTGTGGACTATCTCTATGCTAGTACCGTTGAGTGAGGTGACCACGTCATTTTGTTTATAGGCCAATGGGCCAATATGGTTTTGCGCGATGGCTAGCCAGCAATCAATTCGGGCTGGTAGTTGCTGTTGGCTGGCTGCTAACAATATGCCAAGCGCTACGGCTGATCCGTTCATGTCTTCGTGCATGCCTTGCATGTATTTGGCCGGTTTAAGGTTGTGGCCGCCGGTATCAAAGCAAATGCCTTTACCCACCAATGCTACGTGCTTGGACGCGTTGCTAGGCTGGTAGCTTAAACGCACGATCGCCGCATCCTGAGGGTCGCTGCCTTGGCCAACGGCATAGAACGCGCCGGCACCCATTTTTTTAAGGGTGGCCATGTCGTACTCTTGATGTGACCAGCCCATTTCTTTTGCTAATAAGGCAATCTTTTCCCGGTATAGGCTAGGCGTAAGTTCGTTAGGCGGGGTCACCGTTAATTGTCGGCATAATGCATTGCCGGCCACGCGCGCATTCACGTAATCGTAATTATGCGTAGCTTGATAGCCATGCAGGCTAACTTTAGTTAAGGGTTTATGCTCGTTTTTAGCCTTTTTGCTTGGCAGTGCCACACTGTTGGCGGTAGCCACGTAATAGGCTGCGCAAGCGTTTGCCTCTTTGCTTATTTCGTCTCCAAATACGCAAATAGCCAACTCAGTGGCATGCTCATCAAGCAACGGTTTTATGGCTTTTCTCAATAGGCTATGCCGTTGAAAAACCGTCAAATTTTCTTTTAATAACACAAAACACGCTAAGCTATTGTTGGGTAAATCCACTGCTAAAGGTGACTTGTTTAGGTCTTGGTATTCGCTGCCCATGCGTTTTAGCTTTGCTTGTAAGTTGTCGACAAAAGGCAGGTTCGTTGGCACCTCTTCTGACAAAATAAAAAGTAGGTGCTTTTCCGAACTTAACGTTTTTTCACTGCATATCTCTGCATTTTGAATTAACTTTACCGTCATTTTTAATTCCTTAACTCTTATATAAGATGTATTACAAATCTAGCAAATCTCGCAAAATGTGCGCTTGCAAACTACGGTTTAACTTGACCAAAAAGGCTAAAAAAGCCACACTAACGCCTAGATTAAACGAACATTCACGATTGCTCTTAAATAGAACATTCTAATTCACGTTTAGTTGCGTTCGTATGACTTAAATTATACGCGTAGCAACCACAACACGGAGATATCTCACGCATGGCAACAAATCAACAGGCTAAGGGTTTGACTGAAACCGATCCACAGGAAACGCAGGAGTGGTTAGATGCGCTGACTGCTGTTATCGAAAATGAAGGCACCGAGCGTGCCCATTTCCTACTCGAAGCGATGATAGATAAAGCCCGCCGTTCTGGTAGTAACTTACCCTATAACGCAACCACCGCCTACGTGAACACCATTCCTACGCACTTGCAACAACGCTTGCCAGGCAACCCAGAAATGGAGCGCCGCATTCGTGCCTTGGTTCGCTGGAATGCCATCATGACTGTGTTGCGTGCCAATGAAAAATCACCAGGTGTGGGTGGGCATATCGCTAGCTTCCAATCTGCTGCCACGCTTTATGACACCGCATTTAACTATTTTTTTCGCGCAGCCAATGAGAATTTTGGTGGCGATTGCGTTTACTTCCAAGGTCACTCTTCGCCAGGTGTATACGCCCGCGCTTTTCTAGAAGGCCGTATTACCGAAGAGCAGTTGACTAACTTCCGTCAAGAGGTAGGTGGCAATGGTTTGCCTAGCTATCCGCACCCATGGTTGATGCCGGATTTCTGGCAATTTCCAACCGTGTCCATGGGCTTAGGCCCGATCACCGGTATTTATCAAGCGCGTTTCCTTAAGTATTTGCACGACCGTGGCATTGCCGACACCAGCGATCGTAAGGTTTGGGTGTTCTGTGGTGACGGTGAAATGGATGAGCCTGAATCCTTGGGTGCGATATCTTTGGCCAGTCGTGAAAAGTTAGACAATCTAATTTTTGTCATTAACTGCAACTTGCAACGCTTGGATGGCCCAGTGCGAGGCAACGGCAAAATCATCCAAGAATTGGAATCGGATTTCCGCGGTTCGGGTTGGAATGTATTGAAAGTTATTTGGGGTTCGTATTGGGACCCATTGTTGGCCATGGACAAAGACGGTTTGTTGAAAAAACGCATGGAAGAGTGCGTGGATGGCGAATACCAAAACTTCAAGGCCAAGGGCGGCGCCTACACGCGTGAGCACTTCTTTGGTAAATACCCTGAGCTTAAAGAAATGGTGGCGGCCATGAGCGACCAAGATATTTGGCGCTTAAATCGTGGTGGCCACGATCCACACAAAGTCTATGCGGCCTACCATTCTGCCGTGAACCACAAAGGTCAACCCACGGTTATTTTAGCTAAAACCGTAAAAGGCTATGGCATGGGCGAAGCGGGTGAAGGTCAGAACATCACTCACCAGCAAAAAAGCATGGATTTGAGTTCGCTTAAAGCCTTTAGAGACCGCTTTGACTTGCCCATCACCGACGAGCAAGTCGAGAGTTTGAGCTTTTACAAACCTGCCGCCGACAGCCCGGAAATGGTCTACATGGCCGAGCGTCGTGCGGCCATGGGCGGTTCCGTGCCATCCCGTCGCCGTAAAGGTAACGATTTGGTGGTGCCTGAGTTGTCTGCCTTTGAAAACATGTTGGTGTCCACCGGTGAGCGTGAAATCTCCACCACCATGGCATTTGTGCGCATCTTATCGACCTTGGTGCGTGATAAACAGTTGGGTAAATACATTGTGCCTATCGTGCCCGATGAGGCGCGCACTTTTGGTATGGAGGGCATGTTCCGTCAATTGGGTATTTATGCCAGCCAAGGCCAGTTGTACGAGCCTATGGACTCCGATCAGGTGATGTATTACAAAGAATCCAAAGACGGTCAAATTTTGGAAGAGGGCATCAACGAAGCCGGTTCATTCTCTAGCTGGATCGCCGCGGCCACGTCTTACAGCGTGTCTGGCGTGCAGATGATTCCGTTCTACATCTTTTATTCCATGTTTGGTTTCCAACGCATAGGCGATTTAGCCTGGGCTGCGGGCGATTCACGTGCGC
>JBEDKJ010000013.1:0-5290 GCA_041172285.1 Pseudomonadota bacterium | reverse complement strand
GATTACGGCTCATTGGTCAATTTGGGTAAGTACACCACGGTGGGTAATTTGATGGGCTCCATATCTGGCGGCAGCTTATTTATAGAAGGTTTGATTGCCAGACTGATGTACAAGTCCCTGTATAAGATGCACTTAATGGCCTTGCACGGTTTTTGGAGCATGGCCTTGCAAACACTGGCACGCATGATTAACCGTCGCACCGAGGCCCACGTTAAATTGCATTAACGCTAAGCTGGCGCGTGTTTTTGGTAGAGTTTGTAGATTATCGCCATGGCTAGGCTGACAAATAGCCCAAAGATGACCAAAATGGCGTTGATGGCTAAATGTTGGTGCTTCATCAGCGTGTATATGCCTAGCAAGACTAATATACCGATGTTCTCGTTAAAGTTTTGCACGGCAATCGAGTGGCCTGCGCCCAGTAAGGCATGACCGCGGTGTTGTAACAGTGAGTTAAGTGGCACCAGAAAATAGCCTGCCAATACCCCTATGCAAAACAGCACCACCGTGGCAATTTCTAAGCTGGTGACCATGGCCATGCTGATCACTAAAAAGCCCATTAAGATCCCAGCTGGCAGAACTTTAACGGCATTCTCCAATTTCACAAACAAGGAAGCGCCAACCGAACCTATGGCGATACCGACCGCAAGCACGGCAATCAATATGGACGCCGCTTGTTGTTCCATGTGCAGTATCTCTTTTGCCCACTGCAATATAACGAATTGCAAGGTGGCGCCCGCCCCCCAAAATAAGGTGGTGACGGCTAACGATACCTGACCCTGCGGGTCGCGCCATAGGGTGGTAAACGCATGCCAAAAATCGCGCATGAGAAAGACAAAATTGCGCTGTGGCATTTTGTGATCAATGGGCACTTTGGGTATGTAATGGTTAAAGATGGCCGCCACTAAATAGATGCTAGCAATCACGGCAATGCCAAAATACGGGTCATTGGCGGCAATAGTTGAACCAAATACCGGCCCCAATATAATCGCGGTCACGGTGGTGCCTTCCATCCAGGCATTGGCTTTAATTAACTGATGGCTAGGTAACATTTCAGTCAATATGCCGTACTTGGCGGGCGAGTAAGCTGCCGCGCCTATGCCCACTATGGCGTAGGCGTAAAGCGGCGGGACGCCTAAAAATGCCAATAAGCAGCCAATGAATTTGATGCCGTTGCTAATGAACATGACGCGGCCTTTTGGCAAAGCATCCGCAAAAGGCCCGACAAAAGGCGCCAAGACGATGTAGGCAATAATGAAAAACTCACGCAGCAAGGGTTCGTGCCAACTCGGCGCCTGCAATTTGGCGAGCAAGGTAATGGCGGCAAACAGCAAGGCATTATCGGCAATCGCCGATAAAAATTGCGCCATTAACAGCGTGTAAAAGCCTTTTTTCATGAGTAGGCTACAAAGCCTCTGCCGCAAAGTCTGCTAAGCGCGAGCGTTCACCTCGCATTAGGGTAATGTGGCCGTTATGTCCCCAGCCTTTAAACCTATCCACTACATAAGTTAGGCCAGAGCTGCCTTCGGTTAGGTAGGGCGTATCAATTTGCGCGATGTTACCCAAACACACTACTTTAGTGCCTGGGCCTGCACGGGTAATCAGCGTTTTCATTTGTTTCGGCGTGAGGTTCTGCGCTTCGTCTATGATCAGAAATTTATTCAAAAAGGTACGGCCACGCATGAAGTTAAGGGATTTAACTTTAATGCGACTGCGTATGAGGTCTTGCGTCGCTGCCCGTCCCCACTCGCCGGCAGTGTCATCGCTTTTGTTTAACACGTCTAGGTTGTCATCTAAGGCGCCCATCCAGGGTCCCATTTTTTCTTCTTCTGTTCCTGGCAAGAAGCCTATGTCTTCACCAACGGAAACGGTGACTCGGGTCATGATGATTTCGGAATAGATTTTACTGTCCAGCACTTGAGTAAGTGCGGAGGCTAGGGTTAACAAGGTTTTGCCGGTACCGGCTTGACCCAACAGGGTGACGAAATCGATGTCAGGGTCCATCAACAAATTCAGGGCGAAATTTTGTTCGCGGTTACGGGCATTAATGCCCCAAACGTTGTTCTTGGTTTGTAGGTGGTCTTTGACCACCTCCAGCACGGCTGAATCGCCATCCACGCTGCGCACGATGGCATGAAACGGTTTTTCAAATTCGTAATAAACGAATTCGTTGACTAGAAACGATTTGCATAAGGGGCCGTTGATACGGTAAAACATGCGACCGGCTTCTTGCCAAGATTCCATGGCTTTGCTGTGCGTTTCCCAGAAATCGGCTGCCAGCTCGGTCATGCCACTGTATAAGAGGTCGGTGTCTTCTAAGACTTTGTCGTTGAAATAATCTTCTGCCAACATGCCTATGGCACGGGCTTTGATGCGGATGTTGATGTCCTTGCTGACCAAGATGACTTGGCGCTGGGGGTTGTGTTGTTGTAAATCAAACACCACGCCTAAAATTTGATTGTCGGCTTTGCTGCCAGCCAATCCAGGCAGTTCAACGGTGATTTCTTTGGTTTGCAAAAACAGGCGGCCCATTTGCTGGCGGTTGCCATTGATGCTTAGAGGGCAGCCTAACTCAAGGTTGATCAAGTCCGCGCCGACTATGCTCTCTAAATTGCGGCTTGCTTGACGCGCGCTACGTGCGACTTCGGTTAAGCCTTTCTTGTTGTTATCCAACTCCTCCAATGTGACCATGGGCAGGAAAATATCGTGTTCTTCAAAACGGAATAAACTGGAAGGGTCGTGTATCAGTACGTTGGTATCAAGCACAAAAAGTTTGGTTGGGGTTAAGGTTGCTTTAGCCATAAGTCACTTTCTATTTTTAAGTGTTTGATTGCGGAGGATAAGAATTAAAAAGGGGTTAAGTTAAAGGGATTTTATAAAATGAAGCACCTCGGCTACGTGGCCGTCTACTTTTACACCACGCCATTCTTTTACCAAGCTGCCGTGTTTGTCGATGACAAATGTGCTGCGCTCTATGCCACGAACTTGCTTGCCATACATGTTTTTCATTTTAATCACGCCAAACAGATTGCAGGCCAGTTCTTCTGTGTCTGCCAACAAATCAAAGGGAAAAGTGAACTTTGATTTAAAGTTTTCGTGCGATTTGATGCTGTCGCGTGAGATGCCAAAAATGACCGTATTCAGTGCTTGGAAGTCGGCATAAGCGTCTCTAAATTGAACGCCTTGCGTGGTGCAGCCTGGCGTGGCGTCTTTAGGGTAAAAGTAGAGGACGATATGTTTGCCTAGGTGCTGGGATAATTGAAAGGTGGTATTGCCGGTTGCAGCCAATTGAAAATCCGGTACAGCATGATTTTGCATAGTGTTTCCATCTGGGGTTAAGTCTTTTACCATTGTTGATAAAAAGACCGATTAAGGCAATAGTCTAGTTCATTAAAATGACAGTATTTGTGCTTAAGCGCATTTATTTGGATGCGGCTTTCACACTGGCAGTTGCATGGTGATCACGGTGCCGCCGTCTGGGCGGGCAGCAAAGTTTAACTCGCCACCTAAGGCGTCGCAGACCTTGAAAGCAAAGGGGATGCCCAAGCCTGTGCCAAAGCGTTTGCTAGAGGGTGCGCTGATGGCGCTGGGGTCTGGTTTAAATGGCATGCCGCCGGCGCGGTCTAGAATTTGCAAGCTAAATGTTTGGCGCTTCATCTCGACCACGATGTCTATTGCGCCGTCTTTATTGGATGCGTCTATGGCATTCAATAGAAGGTTGTAAATGACTTGTTCTAGCAGGTGCTGGTCGGTGTAGACGGCATTATTTTTTGGCCATTTAGGTAAGCTTAGCTGGATGGCCTTGGCTTTTATTTTTTGCTGCAAGGGCGCTAACGCCCCTTCCACAATGTCTTTTAATTGGCTGGGTTGGGGTTGCGGTTTAAGTGGCAGCAGGTAGGCTAACAGGGAACCCGTCCAGCGTTCCAATCGGTCCACGGTATCAATGATGTCCTTGAAGGCGCTGCGTGTTTCTTTGTCTTGTTTCGGGCCGTCCATGACTTGCGAGATGGCTCGTATGCTGGCCAATGGATTGCGAATATTGTGGGCTAACATGGGGACCAATAGCCCTTGAGCGGCCTGCTTTTCGCTGCGCACCAAAGCTTCTTGGCTGGAGCTTAATTTATCCGCCATGACGTTAATGGCTTGCGAGACCATGGCCAGTTCCGCCACCCCTTCCTCTGGGGCCCTATGATTAAGGTTGCCGGTACTGATTTCTGCGGTGGCATTTAATACGCCTTGTATGGGTTGCACGATGGCACGCTTTAAAAACACCCGTGAAAAAATAAGCAGCAATATAGCCAGCATTAAGGGAATGATGAGCAGTAAGATGGCGATGCGCTTTGTGTTGCTCAACTGTTGGTTTAATTCTTTTTGCTTTTGATTCAGCAAGCGCTCGGTGTGCGCCAAGATGACTTCGTGACGATTAAACAAACCGGTCTCAATGTCGGTATTAATGGCGCGTTTACTGGCGGCATCGGAAGACAGTTGGTAAGCATCAAATAAGGCAGGCGCTTCAACAACGAATTTTTGGTAATTGCGTTGCAAGGCTGTAATCGCTTGAATCTCCTCTGGGCCGACGGCAATCTTATTTAATTGCACAAAGTGATTTTCAACCGAAGCGGTAAAGTTATCGTATTCTTCCCTAGCCGTTGCGTCTTCAAGAAAATAGGCGTCAAACAATTCTTTCATTTGCCGGTATAAATCGCCCCGTGTCTGTTGCACTTCGCTGACCAAGGAACTGATGCGGGTTGCCTCTTGGCTGGATTTTTCCCAGAGGTGGATGCCAATGGCGCCAGCCGTCGCGGCTAAAATAATCAGTAAAATAAATGCCAGCTCGTGTATCAGCAGGAGGTCTTTTAGGGATTTATTTTTTTGCATGATGCGAGCGCTATTCTAATTTGAAAGCGATCGGCACCTTGACGCTGAAGCTACTGCCCCGCAAAACCTCCGGTGGTGCGGGGAAAGGCAGGGCTTTTTCTACCATGTCCAAGGCTTGTTTATCTAGGACTTCGTGACCGCTAGACTGAATAATTTTTTTGGATTTAAGCTTGCCGTTACCGTCAATTTGCAGTTCGACGATGGCTTCTCCTTGCCAGCCACGCATTTGTGCAATGCGCGGGTATTGTTTGTGTTTGACGATGGCTGACCACAAGGCGTTGTCGTAATTATCACGCACTTCAGTTGTGTCAACCGGCACCACCACTGGTTTGGCTGGCTCACGCGGGACGATTGCCACCGGCGGTGTTTTAGGCGGCGGGGCCTCAACTTGAGGGGCAGCGGCAATCACTTCTGG
>JBEDKJ010000012.1:0-33078 GCA_041172285.1 Pseudomonadota bacterium | reverse complement strand
CGGTGATGTTGTTGCTGATTAACACATTGAACCCTTAAGAGTGTTTAGTAGGAGTGGCACCCCTACGAATTAGTTAAAATTGGTTGTATACCACGACTTCGTCCATGGCTAACTGACCGCCGCGAGGCGCTGCTGGCTTTAAGGCTTTGCCAACCACGACAAACATGGTCGGAATATGGTCCGCTGGAAGATTAAGCAGTTTGCTCACGGCCGCGAAGTCAAATCCGTCCATCGGGCAGGTGTCGTAACCCATTTCTTTAGCAGCCAGCATGAGTGTGGTGGCCGCCATCCCGCAAGAGCGCATGGCTTCATCGCGTTGCACCTGGTCGTTATTTTGGTAATACTGACCTATCATGGGCACCAACACATCGGAGGCGGCTTTAGGCGCGTTTTTCCAATAGCGTTCGGGTTGCTTAGCCCAAGCGTTTAAATCCGCCGTTAATACGATGAGCAAAGAGGCTTCTTCGACTTGGGCTTGATTCCAACTGGCTGCGCGTATCTGTTGACGCAACTGCGGATCGGTTACTAAAACAAAACGCCAGTTTTGAATATTGAACGCAGTGGGGGAGAGCATGGCCAGGGACATGAGCTGCTTTATCTCTTGCTCGGACATAAGGTGGTTTGGGTCAAATGCTTTGACCGAACGGCGTTCTGTTATGGCTTGCGTAACGTTCATGATGGGTAGTGTATGTCCAAAATTTCTAAATTTAGGTTGCCGGCAGGGCGCAGCCAGGTCACGTTATCGCCGACTTTTTGGCCAATTAATGATTTGGCTAGCGGTGACACGTAACTGACTTTGTTGAGGCTGGCATCGGCTTCGTCTTCCCCGACTATGTGAAAATCATGGGTTTGGCCAGCATCGTCTTGCACCGTGACACTGGCGCCAAACAATACGGTTTCATGGTCTTGTCCGGCGGGGTCGACCAGGATGGCGCTGTCCAACCTAGCTCTTACGTAGCGTAAGTCGCGTTCAAGTTCAGCTACTTTATCTTTATTAAATGCGTCTTCTGCTGATCTTTTTAAGGGGGCCAGCTCGGCCATCAAGGCGGCTTCTTGGTCCTGCAGTGCCAGTGCACCGTTTGGCGTCACGTAATTAGCAAATTCACTGATCGGGCGATCAACTAATTCTTCGCCACCGGCCTGTTCAAAGCGTTCTTCGTTTACAAATGCGCGACTCATGATCTATCCCTTATTCCCACTCTATGGTGGCCGGCGGTTTGCCGGAGATATCATAGACCACGCGGTTGATGCCGCGCACTTCGTTAATGATGCGATTGGATACCCTGCCCAATAAATCGTAGGGTAACTCCGCCCAATGTGCGGTCATGAAGTCGCTGGTGATAACGGCGCGCAAAGCAACCACGTAATCGTAAGTGCGACCATCGCCCATGACGCCTACCGATTTAACCGGTAAAAATACCGCAAAGGCTTGGCTGGTTAAGGCATACCAAGTTTGGCCTGTTTTGCCATCCACGGTGTTGCGTAATTCTTCTATGAAGATGGCATCGGCACGGCGCAGCAAATCGGCGTAGTTTTGTTTGACTTCACCCAAGATGCGCACGCCCAAGCCTGGGCCTGGGAAGGGGTGACGGTAGACCATGTCGTGCGGTAAACCAAGGGCCACGCCCAATTCACGCACTTCGTCTTTGAATAAGTCACGCAAAGGCTCGAGTAATTTTAAGCCTAAGGTTTCTGGCAAACCGCCTACATTGTGGTGACTTTTAATGGTGACGGCTTTTTTGGATTTTGCGCCGCCTGACTCAATCACGTCTGGGTAGATGGTGCCTTGCGCCAACCATTTGGCATTGGCCAGTTTTTTTGCTTCCGTTTGAAAGACTTCGACAAATTCACGGCCTATGATCTTGCGTTTGGCTTCCGGGTCGCTGACGCCGGCTAAATGTCCCATAAACTGATCCATGGCATCGATGCGGATGACTTTAACGTGCAGGCGTCCGGCAAACATGTCCATGACCATGTCGCCCTCATTCAGGCGTAATAAGCCATGATCAACAAACACACACGTTAGTTGGTCGCCAATGGCGCGGTGGATTAATGCCGCTGCCACGCTGGAATCGACGCCACCGGACAAACCTAAAATTACTTCTTCGTCGCCAACCTGGGCTTTAATTTTAGCCACCGCTTCGCTGATGTAGTCGCCCATGATCCAGTCCGGTTTGGCTTGGCATATGCCCAGCACAAATCGCTCTAACATGGCTTGGCCTAATTTGGTGTGGGTCACTTCCGGGTGGAATTGCACGCCATAAAAGCGTCGCTCTTCATCGGCGAAGGCGGCGATAGGCGTGCTGTCGTTGCTAGCGATCACTTTAAAATTGGGGGGCAATTCGGTGACTTTGTCGCCGTGACTCATCCAAACGTCCAATAGGCCGTGGCCGTCGGCATTACTCCGATCTTGTAGGTCTTTAAATAGGGCTGAATGGCCGCGAGCACGTATTTCGGCATAACCAAATTCACGCTTATGGCCGGCTTCTACCTTGCCACCCAGTTGCTGTGCCATGGTTTGCATGCCGTAACATATACCCAATACCGGCACGCCCAGTTCAAAAGTGGCTTGTGGCGCTGAGTCGGTTTCGTCTTCGTAGACGCTGGCATGACTGCCGGACAGTATCACGCCATCGGCGCCAAAATTTCGCACAAACTCATCGCTCACGTCACAAGGGTGAATTTCACAGTAAACGTGTGCTTCGCGCACGCGGCGAGCAATCAACTGGGTGACTTGTGAGCCAAAATCCAAAATAAGTATTTTTGAGTGGGTGGTCATAGGGCTTCTAGAAACAAAAACTCACCACAAAGGCGCGCAGTCGCTGTGCCTTTGTGGTGAAGGGGTTTAGTCTATACGGTAGTTGGGTGCTTCTTTGGTGATTTGCACATCGTGCACGTGCGATTCACGCATGCCGGCTGAGGTGATTTGCACAAACTCGGCTTTTTCACGCATTTCGGTGATGTTGCTAGCACCCACGTAGCCCATGGAAGCGCGTAAGCCACCCATGAGTTGGTGTATCACGGCAATGACGCTGCCTTTATATGGCACGCGTCCTTCTATGCCTTCTGGTACCAGTTTGTCAGCACCGCTGTTGGTGTCTTGGAAATAACGGTCGCTGGAGCCCTTTTCCATGGCGCCAATGGAGCCCATGCCACGGTATGATTTGTATGAGCGGCCTTGGAACAATTCGATGTCGCCCGGCGCTTCTTCGGTACCGGCAAACATGCCGCCCAGCATAACGCTGTAAGCACCGGCCGCAATCGCTTTAGAGATATCGCCAGAAAAACGGATGCCGCCATCCGCAATAAACGGCACGCCGCTTTTTGCTAAGGCATCGGCCACGTTGGCGATCGCGCTCACTTGCGGCACGCCAACACCAGCAACGATACGGGTAGTACAGATGGAGCCTGGGCCTATACCGACTTTGACGCCGTCGGCGCCGGCATCAACCAAGGCCAATGCAGCGCTGGCAGTAGCGATGTTGCCGCCTATGACTTCGATGTGCGGGAAATGTTTTTTAACCCAGGTGACTCGGTCTAGCACACCTTGTGAGTGGCCGTGCGCGGTGTCGACCACGATGACGTCAACGCCGGCTTCAGATAAAGCCGCCACGCGCTCTTCCGTGCCTTCCCCCACACCCACGGCTGCGCCCACGCGCAAGCGACCTTGCGCATCTTTACAGGCGTAAGGGTGATCGGTTGATTTTTGGATGTCTTTAACGGTAATAAGGCCTTTAAGCGTGTCGTTAGCGTCTATCACTAACACGCGCTCTAAGCGGTGTTGGTGCAACAAACGGATGACGTCGTCTTTGGCAGCGCCTTCACGCACGGTAACCAAACGGTCACGCGGTGTCATGATGTTCTTAATCGGTTGATCTAAATTGGTTTCAAAGCGTAAATCGCGATTGGTCACAATGCCGACAATTTTGCCGTTATCGACCACCGGTATCCCGGATATTTTGTGCATGCGCGTTAGTTCTAATACGTCGCGTACCGTGAGGTGGCTTTGTATGGTAATTGGGTCGTTCACCACGCCGGATTCAAAACGCTTAACTCGGGCTACATGGGCTGCTTGTTTCATGGCCGTCATGTTTTTGTGGATGAAACCCAAGCCGCCTTCTTGGGCCAAGGCAATGGCCAATGGCGCTTCGGTCACGGTGTCCATGGCCGCTGACAGCAGCGGTATGTTGAGTTGAATGTTGCGAGTGAGTTGTGTGGCGAGGGAAACCTCGCGTGGCAGCACGTTAGAATAGGCTGGCACTAATAAAACATCATCAAATGTGAGAGCTTGTTGCAATAAACGCATGCGTAAATCCTTGTAGCCAAAACGAAATTATACAGATTTCACGGCACTCGCGCGAGTGCTGGCAGCATAAAGTTTTTAAAAAGCTTGCTTGTAGCAAACGCGCGGCCTTACTATTATTTTCATTGATGATGGGCACTTGCTGCTTAAGGACTAGAGAATGAAACTGCTTGCATTGATAGTAAGCCTAATTTTGATGCCTATCATGGCATCGGCGGAAGTGTACAAATGGCGTGAGCCTAATGGGGTCATGCGCTACAGCGATGTGCCGCCGCCATCCAATATTAAATTGGAAGCCGTGCAAGGTCGGCCGGCAGTGGGCTTAACAAATTTGCCAGCGCTGGCACCGGTAGAAGGTGACATCACTAGCGAATTAAAGCGTGCTAAAGCCCAGCCTAACAAACAAAAAGTAGCGGAGAAAGCCGCTGCCATATCGGCCGAAGAGCTGCAATTAAAACAAAAAAACTGCAAAGCCGCCCAAGCCAATTTGGCAACCTATCAATTGGGCGGCAGGATAGCCACGGTAAACGAGAAGGCTGAGCGGGTGTTTTTATCTAGCACGGAGATTGCCCAGGCTAAAATAGAGGCGCAAGCGGATCTCAAACAGTATTGCGAATAAGCCAGCGTTAGCTTGTTGCTTTATTCTTCAATCGCGGCGTCGCCACCGCCTTTTTTCATCACCTTGCCATCGGCCACGCGTTGCTTGCGCACTTCTTTAGGGTCGGCAATTAACGGGCGGTAAATTTCCACGCGGTCTAAATGGCGCAGGGGTTGATCCAATCTAGAGAGCTTGCCAAAAATGCCGATTTTGTTTTGGTTTAAATCGATTTCCGGGTATTTTTTGACGATGCCGGATAGATTGATGGCTTGCTCGGCAGTAATGCCAGGCGTGGCCTTAACCGGCACGATTAATTGCTCGTGGGCTAAGGCATAAGCGACTTCAACCAGTATCTCGTTGCTGTTCATGGGGCATTCCTTCTATGGATTTTTATACACCACGTCGGCTCTAGTGACAAAGCCATCGACAAAGGTGTTGGCAATGTGGCTAAAAACCGGGGCGATTATTTTCTCTAAAAACGCGTTGGCAAATTCATAATTAAGCACAAATTCAATTTTACAGGCATTTTCATTGAGTGCGACAAAACGCCATGACCCGTCTAAGTGCTTAAATGGCCCGTCTTTCAATTGAATTTCCATGGCGCTGGGGTAGGTTTTGCTGTTTTCGGTGGTGAATTGCTGTTTCAAACCATGGTAGGCGATATGCAGGGTGGCAATCGTGCTGTGCAGGTCTTTTTTAATGACATCAACACCGCCGCACCACGGCAGAAATTCGGGGTAGCTACTGACGTCATCGACCAGCTCGAACATGCGGCTGGCTGAATGGTTAATTAGAACGGATTTGTTTACTTGCGCCATACTCGGTCTTAAAAATAAAGGCTGTCTGCGTCGGTGTGAAAAGTGAACAGGCGCAGAACTGAGGTAAAATGGCATTTTAAGGCATAGACCAAGAAATAGTTCGTTTTATGAGCATTGCACAAAATAAAAAAGCGTTTTTTGATTACTTCATTGAAGACAAGTATGAGGCTGGTGTGGTCTTGGAGGGCTGGGAAGTTAAAGCCATACGCGACAACCGGGTCAACATCAAAGAAGCCTACGTCATTATTCAGCGCGGTGAAATTTACCTAATAGGTTGCCACGTCACCCCATTGGGCGCCGCTTCTACGCACATCCGCCCGGATGCCATACGCACTCGCAAATTGCTATTGCATAACGAAGAAATCCTTAAGTTGATCGCTAAGGTTGAGCGCTCTGGCTACACCATCGTGCCGCTGGATTTGCATTTTTCCAAGGGTAGGGTGAAGGTGCAGATAGGTTTGGCTAAGGGTAAAAAACAGCACGATAAACGCGACACGGAAAAAGAGCGCGACTGGGAACGCGAAAAAGGTCGCATTATGCGGGCACACAATAAATAAGCCGAATTTGAAATAAGCCGGATTTGAATAAAAGTCAGGCGGCGATGGCCGTCTACTATGGCCGTCTACTTAAGTGACGCGTTACAGCGTATAATGGGCGTATCAAGTAAATCAAAGCCATGGTTTGCTTGATGGCAATAAAACTGATTTGGGGCTGACCAGGTTTCGACGTGGGTTACAAAGCAGCGCAGGGCATACCGAGGCTCAGATTACCTCGTAAATACAGCTGAAAAAAGTATAGTCGCAAACGACGAAACTTACTCTCTAGCAGCTTAATCCTGCTGGACGCTACACCAGCTCTCCCGTGGGTTGGATTGGGGTAACCCATACGTAGTGTCATATACACGGGATACGTGTTGTATTGGGTGACTTAATACGGCATTAACCTTAAGGTCGCTCGTCTGTACAGCGCTTGTCTGTTGGTGTGGTGCAGATTAAATTAAACAACAAGGCTAAGTATGTAGAACTGTCTGTGGAGGATTTGCGGACGGGGGTTCGATTCCCCCCAGCTCCACCATTTTGGTGTTAATTAAGCTACGAAAAACTAGAAAGCCATGTGCCTTAGGGTGCGTGGCTTTTATAGTATTATGCCTAGGCGTTAACTTTACTTAATTGGCAGCACGGTTTATGAAAATTCTTTTGTTGGGCAAAAATGGTCAGGTAGGCTGGGAGTTGCAACGCAGCCTAGCGCCTCTGGGTGAGCTGATCGCGTTGGATGCGCGTAGCCAAAATCATTGCGGCGACTTGACGGATTTGGCGGGCCTAACCAAAACATTGCAGGAGGTAGCGCCGGATGTGATCGTTAACGCGGCTGCTTACACAGCGGTGGACAAAGCCGAAAGCGAGCCCGAATTGGCGCAGGCAGTGAATGCCAAGGCGTTGGTGGTTTTGGCGCAAGCGGCTAAAGCCAGCGGTACTTGGTTGGTGCATTACTCCACCGATTACGTGTTTGATGGCAGTGGCAATGCGCCATGGTTAGAAAGCGATGTCGCACTGCCCTTGAGTGTTTATGGCGCCAGTAAATTGGCGGGGGAGCAGGCCATTATTGAGGCCGGTTGCAAGCATTTAATCTTTCGCACCAGCTGGGTCTATGCCAGCCGAGGTCGTAATTTTGCAAAAACCATGTTGCAATTGGCGCAGCAGCGAGATCATTTAAACGTGATTAATGACCAGGTGGGCACGCCGACTGGCGCGGATTTGCTGGCCGACGTCACCGCGCAGGCCTTGCGCTCTGCCTTGCAAAATCCGCAGTTAAGTGGTTTGTACCATCTAACAGCAGCAGGCGAAACGACCTGGCACGCTTACGCGACTTATGTGATTGAACAGGCTAGGCAGGCGGGTCTGGCAATAAAGGTGGCGCAGTCGGCCATTCAAGCCGTGCCCAGTAGTGCATTTCCTACCCCAGCGCAGCGCCCTTTGAACTCAAGATTAAGCACCAATAAAATTTGTGCCGCCTTTAATTTAGCTATGCCTGCTTGGCAGGATGGTGTTGCTCGTATGTTGTCCGAAGTATTGGAAAATTAGCACATTTAATTTGACCTTGCTTGTACCGGCATTGCCCTTGCGCCTTGGATAGGCGAGGCTTTTCTGCGATAATGGTGTTTTCATTATTTTGAGAGTCCAAGCAAATGGCACAATTTGACAACGTCAGCGTTAAAAAGAAAGCCAACATCTATTTTGACGGCAAGTGCGTCAGTCACACCGTGATGTTTCCTAATGGCACGCGCAGCACCATAGGCGTGATTTTCCCAGGCACCTTAACCTTCAACACCGCCGCACCTGAATTAATGGAAATCAATTTGGGCGCTTGTAAGGTGCGTCTGCAAGGTGAGACCAATTGGACAGCCTACACTGCAGGCGATAAATTTACCGTGCCAGCCAATTCAAGTTTTGATATCGACGTCAGCGAGACACTGGATTACGTTTGCCATTTTGAGTAGTGCATGGCGCCTAGCGCCTGCTTGGTATTGAGGAGAGAATATGCCCAGTTTTGATATTTCATCTGAAGTGGATATGGTGGCACTGAAAAACGCCATAGACACGGCCGGTAAGCAAATTACCAATCGTTATGATTTTAAAGGCACGTCGGCCAAAGTAGAGCTCAATGAAAAAGACAGCATCATCACTTTGTTCGGCGATAACGATTTTCAGCTAGATCAAATCAAAGACATCTTGTTGCCTGGCATGGAAAAAAAAGAGCCGGATTCAACTAAGCGCCTGGAACATAAAGACGTGCAGAAGGTAGGCGGTAATAAGGTTAAACAAGAACTTAAAATCAAGGATGGCATAGACAGCGATTTGGCTAAGCGCATCGTCAAGCTAATTAAGGATTCGGGCTTGAAAGTGCAGGGCAGCATACAAGGCGACACCGTTAGAGTGAATGGCGCCAAGCGTGATTTGTTGCAAGAGGCCATAGCCTTTGTGAAAAAATCCGTGACTGACTTTCCCTTGCAGTTTGGTAATTTTAGAGATTAATAAAACCGTGTGCCTAGCGTTTTTTTGCTAGGTGGCACTTTGTAGGCTTAGGTTAAAAATATGGCAAAAACGCTGTACGATAAATTGTTTGATAGTCACGTGGTGCACGAGGAAAACGGCGCTGCCTTGATATACATAGACCGCCATTTGGTGCATGAAGTGACTAGCCCGCAAGCCTTCGAGGGTCTGCGCTTGGCCAATCGCAAACCTTGGCGCGTTGGATCCATCGTTGCTACGGCTGACCACAACACGCCTACCAATGGCTGGGATAAGGGTTTGGCAGGCATAGCCGACCCGGTCGCCAGGTTGCAAATTGAAACCTTGACGGAAAACATCGCCGAGTTCGGCGCAAAAGCCTACTTCCCATTCATGGATGCGCGACAAGGCATTGTGCACGTGGTGGGCCCTGAGCAAGGAGCAACCTTACCAGGCATGACAGTAGTATGCGGGGATTCGCATACCAGTACGCACGGTGCTTTTGGTGCCTTGGCCCACGGCATAGGCACCTCCGAAGTGGAGCACGTGATGGCCACGCAATGCTTGGTGCAAAAAAAATCCAAGGCCATGCAAGTATTGGTAGAAGGTCAGTTGGGCCCTATGGTCACGGCCAAGGACGTGGCGTTAGCCATTATAGGTAAAACCGGCACCGCTGGTGGCAATGGCTATGCCATTGAATTTGCTGGTTCGGCAATACGCGCTTTGTCCATGGAAGGGCGCATGACGCTTTGCAATATGGCGATTGAAGCCGGTGCGCGTGCCGGCATGGTGGCGGTCGATGACACCACCATTGATTACATTAAAGGCCGCCCTTACGCGCCCAAAGCCGATCAATGGGATGCCGCTGTGGCTTATTGGCGCACCTTGCAATCCGATGAGGGGGCTGAATTCGATTTAGTGGTGCGCTTGCAAGCCGAAGACATTAAGCCGCAAGTCACTTGGGGCACCTCGCCTGAAATGGTGGTGGCCATAGACGGCCGTGTACCCAGTTTGGATCTTGCTAAAAATGCCGTGCAAAGAGCCGATTGGGAGCGTGCTTACGCTTACATGGGTTTGCAACCTAACACGCCAATTAGTGAAATTCGCATAGACAAAGTGTTCATAGGCTCCTGCACTAACTCGCGTATCGAAGACCTGCGCGCAGCCGCTGCTGTTGCCAAGGGTAAACGCGTGGCGGCTAACGTCAAGTTGGCTCTGGTGGTACCCGGCTCAGGGTTGGTTAAAGCGCAGGCCGAGCAAGAAGGCTTGGATAAAATATTCACGTCAGCCGGTTTCGAATGGCGTCAGCCTGGCTGTTCTATGTGTTTAGCCATGAACGCAGACCGCTTGGAGGCAGGGGAACGTTGCGCCTCAACCTCCAATCGAAATTTTGAAGGCCGACAAGGGCAGGGTGGGCGCACGCACTTGGTCAGCCCATCCATGGCCGCCGCCGCCGCTATTGCCGGCCATTTTGTCGATGTTAGTCACAGCTAGTGGCTGTTCAGTAAATTAATCAAAAGAATACAATGACTATGCAAGCTTTCACTCAATTAAACGGTTTGGTCGCTCCTTTAGACAGAGCCAACGTTGACACCGACGCGATCATCCCTAAGCAATTTTTGAAGTCCATCAAGCGTTCCGGTTTTGGCGTGAATGCCTTCGATGAATGGCGTTACCTTGATCACGGTGAGCCTGGTATGGACAACAGCAAGCGTCAAATTAATCCGGATTTTGTGCTCAACCAAGACCGCTACCAAGGTGCCAGCATATTGCTTACCCGAGAAAATTTTGGTTGCGGCTCCAGCCGTGAGCACGCGCCTTGGGCATTAGAAGACTACGGCTTTAAAGTCATTATCGCTTCCAGTTACGCCGATATTTTTTATAACAATTGTTTTAAAAATGGCATGCTGCCTATCGTGTTAACTGCCGATATTGTCGACACCTTATTCAAGCAAGTGGCGGTAACGCCAAATTATAAATTGCAGGTTGATTTGGCCGCGCAAACAGTCAGCACGCCATCCGGTGAGGCCTTCAGTTTTAGCGTGGACGCCTTCCGTAAACATTGCTTATTAAACGGGCTGGATGACATAGGCTTGACCATGCAACACCAAGACAAAATTAAAGCCTTTGAAGCGCGCCATCAGCAAGCTCAGCCATGGCTTTATAATTAAGATTAAACCAAACCTAACGGAAAGAAGAACATGAAATTAGCGATATTGCCAGGCGATGGCATAGGACCGGAAATCGTGGCGCAGGCTGTTAAAGTGCTAAAAGCCCTTAATTTAAACATGACCATGACCGAGGCGCCGATAGGCGGTGCCGGTTACGAAGCGTCAGGCGATCCACTGCCAGATGCCACGTTGCAATTGGCATTGGATTCGGACGCGGTGTTATTGGGCGCGGTAGGCGATTGGAAATACGACAAATTAGAACGCCATTTACGCCCTGAGCGTGGATTATTGCGCATACGTAAAGCATTGAATCTATTCGCCAACTTACGGCCAGCCTTGCTTTATCCAGAATTAGCTGGCGCTTCTACATTGAAACCGGAAGTGGTGTCCGGTTTGGACATCATGATAGTCCGTGAGCTCACCGGCGACATCTATTTTGGCCAACCGCGTGGCATCAGCACATTGCCGAACGGCGAGCGCGAGGGCATTAACACCATGCGCTACTGTGAATCCGAAATTCGTCGCATCGGTCGTGTCGCGTTTGACATTGCCATGAAGCGCCGTCAACCTGGACAAAAAGCCAAAGTCTGTTCCGTGGACAAAGCCAACGTATTGGAAACCACCGAGTTGTGGCGCCAAGTCATGGTAGAGCTTTCGGCTGAGTACCCCGAAGTGGAATTAAGCCACATGTACGTGGATAACGCCGCCATGCAGTTAATTCGTGCGCCTAAGCAATTTGACGTGATGGTAACGGGTAATATATTTGGCGACATTCTTTCCGATGAAGCATCGATGTTAACTGGCTCCATAGGCATGTTGCCGTCGGCCTCATTGGATGAAAACAACAAAGGCATGTACGAGCCTAGTCATGGTTCGGCCCCCGATATCGCCGGTAAAAACATTGCCAACCCATTGGCAACGATATTGTCGGCAGCAATGATGTTGCGTTATACCTTTAACGATGAAAGCAATGCCTTGCGCATCGAAAATGCCGTTAAGAAAGCCTTGGCGCAAGGTTACCGCACGGCCGATATTGCGACGGATGGGTGCAAGCAAGTGGGGTGCAGTGAGATGGGCGATGCCGTGGTGGCAGCGCTGTAAATTCGCAGTGGTCATTTAAAATTACCGATATTTGAAAGTTTAGGATGCAGCGTATGTTAAAAGTGGGTTTGGTCGGTTGGCGTGGCATGGTGGGTTCTGTGCTGATGCAGCGCATGATGGAGGAGCAGGATTTTGCTTTGATAGACCCGCAATTTTTTACCACGTCGCAAATTGGTGGCGCCGCCCCTAACGTAGGAAAAGACACGCCGCCGTTGCAAGATGCCATGAGCGTGGCGCATTTAAAAGCCATGGACGTGATTATTTCCTGCCAAGGTGGCGATTACACCAGCGAGGTGTTTCCTAAATTGCGCGCAGACGGCTGGACGGGTCATTGGATAGATGCAGCCTCAACATTGCGTATGGAAAAAGACGCGGTGATCGTGCTGGACCCGGTCAACATGCATGTGATTCAAGCGGCTTATGCTGCCGGTAACAAAAATTGGGTGGGCGGCAATTGCACCGTGTCCTTGATGTTGATGGCATTAAACGGCTTATTTAAAGCCAATTTAGTTGAGTGGGCCACTTCCATGACCTACCAGGCAGCATCCGGTGCCGGCGCGCAAAATATGCGCGAATTACTCAAGCAGATGGGTGCTGCCCATGCTTCAGTCAGTGGCTTATTGGCCGATCCTGCTTCGGCAATTTTAGACATAGACCGCCAAGTAGCTGCTACCTTACGCGACACAGGCTTCCCCACGGAAAATTTTGGTGTAGCCTTGGCAGGCAGTTTGATTCCGTGGATAGACAAAGACTTAGGCAATGGCCAAAGTAAAGAAGAATGGAAAGGTGGCGTGGAAACCAATAAGATTCTAGGCCGCGAAGCCCATCCTATTTTGATTGATGGCTTGTGCGTGCGCATTGGCGCCATGCGTTGTCACAGTCAAGCCTTGACCATCAAGTTGACTCAAAATTTGCCATTGGATGAGATTGAGGCCATGCTAGCGGAAGCCAACCCATGGGCCAAAGTGGTGCCCAATGAGCGTGAAATCAGCATGCGTGAACTCACGCCAGCCGCCGTCACCGGCAAGTTGATGACCCCGGTGGGCCGTTTGCGTAAATTGAGCATGGGCGGGGACTACCTGTCGGCCTTTACCGTGGGCGATCAGTTGCTTTGGGGGGCAGCCGAGCCCTTGCGCCGCATGTTGCGCATCTTAATTGAACAATAATGGCAGGTGAGCGTGAGCAAGATTAATTCTATGCCGGTTTTGTTTTTGCTGCTTAGTCTTTTGTTGGCGCCGTTTAGTCACGCTGCCAGTTTAGGTAGCTTGAATCTAAGTTCCAACCTAGGCGAACCTTTGTCGGCTGAAGTTGAGGTGCTATTGGAGCCACAGGAGTCATTAAGTGGCTTGCAGGCCACGCTTGCCAGTGAGCAAGCTTATGCTAAGCAAGGTATCGCTTATCAATCGCATTACCTTGACCTTAAGGTTGAGTTGCTGCAAACACCACAAGGGTTAGCGGTTTTAAAGCTTAGCTCCAGCCTGCCAATTAATGAACCGTATTTGGATGTGCTGTTGCAACTCGATTGGGCAGCCGGTCGCTTGCAAAAACAATACATCGTGTTGCTCGATCCACCGCAAATCGCAAAAGCTGAAGCGGATCCTATTACTGCGCCCATGGGGATTATGGACGAGGCTAATGCCGACACTCAGTTACAAGCCAGCATCTTGCCTGACCAGTCTGCAGACCAAGTTGATCAAGCACGACCATTAGCCTTAATCAGTAAGCCTGGGGATACCTTGTCTAGCTTGGCTAAAAGCATGCCGCAAGAAGGCGTCAGCTTGGATCAAATGTTATTGGGCTTATACCAAGCGAACCCTCAAGCCTTTGAGGCCGGTAACATGAACCGATTAAAAGCAGGGCAGACCCTAGCGCTGCCATCGCCCGCCGAACTGTTGGCCACCCAGGCTGCTGCAGCGACAGCCGAAGTAAAATTGCATGCCAGTCATTGGCAGGCCTACCGTGCTGCATTGGCCAATAAGGTATTGAATCAAGCGGCCCGCCCCGATGCCGTGCAGGCGCAATCTGCATCCGGCAAAATTGGCAGTGCTAAAGACGATGCAGACAAGGTTAAGACCGTAAATAATGACGTACTAAAATTAAGCGCGGGAGACAAGGAAGCAGCGAAGTCGGCCGATGCCAAGCTGATGGTGTTACAAGAAGACGCCACGGCGCGTGAAAAATCCCTGCAAGAATCCGAAGCGCGCGCCGAAGCCTTGCAAAAACAAATCCAAGACATGCAACAATTGTTGCGACTTAAAAATCAATCCATGGCCGATCTGCAAAAGCATGCGAATGAAGCTAAGCAAGCCAATGAAGCCAAGCAGGCAAAACTCAAGCCTAAGAGGGCCATTTGGGCAGATTGGTTGGTGTTGTCTTTAACCTTGTTGGCCATCGTTGCGGCTTTCACATGGTTAAGTCGCAGTAATAAGCGCAGAGCGAACATACTTGATTTTAAAGGCCAAGTCGCCGGCAGTGAGCAAGCCCAAGTTCAAGCTAAGGCAAAAGTGCAAGCTAAGGCAAAAGTGCAAGCCAAAGCAGAAGCTAAGGCTGAAGTTGATCCAGCTGGGGATTCGTCAGCTGTTGCGAGTGATGCGCCGCCAGTGGATTTAGCCGGCCTAGACCTAAATTTCACAGAGCCTGCCATATTGCCAGTTAAGCCAGTGGAGCAGGCGCTGCCAATTAGTAAAGCAAAAGCCAAGAAAAAAACCGGGATAACCAGCTTCATCAAGACCGATGCCAATGAAGTGACCACAGCAGACGGCGACATGGAAGTGATACGCATAGACCTCTCGGCGATAAGCCTAGACCTGAGCGAGACCGAAGACGAGTTGAGCTTGGCCAATGTCATGGCGCCCAGCAAAAAAAAGCCAAAAGCCACTGAGACCTAAGGTCGTCATACGGCGCGTATTTTTATGCATCCATTTGTAAAAATAACCTGCTTTTTCTTCCTATTGCTGCTTCTGCAGTTTCTAAGCCCATCCTCCATCGCAGTACTTTGCGCCCTTATTGGCCTGTTGGCTGCCGTGCTAAATTCGCGGCATTTTTTTCTATTGATTAAGCGCATGCGCTGGTTATTCGTGTCCTTGCTATTGGTATATGGCTACGCCACACCAGGAGAATACCTGGCGTTTTTGCCATTAAATGTCGCCCCCAGCTACGAAGGCTTGCACCTTGGCCTGATGCAAATTGCCAAGTTGTTAATTGCCGTGGCTAGCTTGTCGGCCTTATTTGCTAGCGCCAATAAAAGCCAATTGATGGCGGGTTTATGGACTATGTTGTCACCCTTGCGCCTAGTGGGTTTGAATGTGGAGCGTTTCACGGTAAGGATGCTGCTCACCTTGCATTACGTGGAACAAATGGCAGTCCAACCCAAATTGAAGTTGGATTTTTCTCAACTCGATAAGTTGGCATTAACGCCTGATGAAATTGGTGCAACGCCGCCTTTATTCATGCCGCAAACGGCTTTCAGTTGGCTTGATAAAGCCATGCTAAGTTTAATGTTAGTGGCCGTGATGGGCTTAAGTTTAAGCAAATTTGTTGGCGTAGCCTATTTATTTAAGGTGTGGCAGGCATGAGGCTGGCCTTAGGCGTAGCCTACGACGGTTCGGGTTTTTGTGGCTGGCAAAGTCAGCCAAGTGCATGCGGTGTGCAAGATGCGTTGGAATTGGCATTGGCTAAAATTGCACTGCAGCCGATACGCCTGCATGCCGCGGGCAGAACCGATACGGGTGTGCATGGACTGGGGCAGGTGGTGCATTTTGACACCGACAGCGACAGGCCTCTGTCTGCTTGGGTGCGCGGTGTCAATGCCTATCTACCCAGTAGCGTGCGGGTGGAGTGGGCACGGCCTGTTGAGGACGAGTTTCACGCGCGTTTTTCTGCTTTGGAACGCAGTTACCAATACCTTTTGTATAACGCCCCCGTGAGCTCGGCGCTGATGGCCAGTAAAGCCGGTTGGTTTCATTTGCCGCTGAATGTAGACGCTATGGCAGAAGCCGCCTCGTATTTAATTGGCGAACATGACTTCAGCGCATTTCGCGCCGCCGAATGCCAGGCAAAAAGCCCAATAAGAACCGTGACTAAAGCGCAGGTGCAAACGCAGGGAGCCTATGTGGTGTTCGATTTTTCAGCCAATGCTTTCCTGCAACACCAGGTGCGCAATATGGTGGGTGCGTTGGTCTATATAGGCAAAGGCGCTTACCCGGCGAGTTTCATGCAGACCATGTTAGCGCAACGCGACCGAAATTTGGCCCCGCCAACATTTTCCCCAAATGGACTTTATCTGACGCAAGTTCGCTACCATGAAAAATGGGGCTTACCGCTAGCGAAAAACGATGCGAAATCCATAACCTTGGTGATTTAAGCGTTACAATATGGCTGTGACGAAATGCGTCATGCTGCCAGCCTAGAATGAGACAAAACGATTGAGAACCCGAGTTAAAATTTGCGGTATTACCCGCGTTGAGGATGCACTCGCTGCCGTGGCGGCAGGTGCTGATGCCATAGGCTTGGTGTTTTATGAGCAGAGTGCACGCAACGTCAGTGTGGCGCAAGCTGCTGCCATTAGTCGCAATCTGCCAGCCTTTGTTAACGTAGTCGGTCTGTTTGTTGATGCTGCCCCGGATTTTATTCGTACGGTGTTGGCCAATGTGCATTTGGATAGCTTGCAATTTCATGGCGACGAAACGCCTGAGCAATGCGCAAGCTATGGCTTACCTTTTATCAAAGCAATACGGGTTAAGCCCGAGACAAATTTGTTACAATGTGCAAAAGATTTTTCAGCGGCCAAGGCCTTGTTGCTGGATACTTATACCGAAGGGTTGGCAGGGGGCACCGGTCATGCATTTGATTGGAACTTAATCCCTGCTTGCATGACCACAGTCAGGTCAGCTGAAACGCCGGTGCTTATTCTAGCTGGTGGATTAAACGACGCTAATGTGGCCTTAGCCATTAAGCAAGTTAGGCCTTATGCGGTGGACGTCAGTGGTGGCGTCGAGTCCGCTAAAGGCATTAAAGATCAAGCCAAAATTGCACGCTTTATGCAGGCAGTGAGTGGCTAGCGTAAACGCTAAGGCGTTTGCATCAATATTAAACGTGGGGAAATAAACATGCAGCTTTATGACATGCCAGATGCGCGAGGCCATTTTGGCCAGTACGGAGGTACATTCGTTGCCGAAACTTTGGTTGAGGCCTTAGAAGAATTGCGCGTGATGTATGAAAAATACCGTTACGATCCAGTATTTTTAGCCGAGTACGCATACGATCTCAAGCATTTTGTTGGACGCCCTAGTCCTATTTACCATGCAAAGCGCTTATCGGACAAAGTTGGTGGCGCGCAAATTTATTTAAAGCGTGAAGATTTAAACCACACCGGCGCACATAAAATCAATAACACCATAGGCCAAGCTTTATTGGCTAAACGCATGGGTAAGCCCCGTGTGATTGCTGAAACCGGTGCCGGTCAGCACGGCGTGGCGACCGCTACCATTGCTGCTAGATTGGGATTGGAATGCGTCGTTTACATGGGTAGCGAAGACGTGAAACGGCAAGCGCCGAATGTGTTTAGAATGAAATTGTTGGGCGCTACCGTGGTGCCGGTGGAAAGTGGTTCCAAAACTTTAAAAGATGCGCTTAATGAAGCCATGCGCGATTGGGTGACCAATGTGCATAATACCTTTTACATCATAGGCACGGTAGCCGGTCCGCATCCTTACCCCATGATGGTGCGGGATTTTCAGGCTGTCATAGGCGTTGAGTCCAAGCAGCAAATGATGGAAATGATAGGCCGTCAACCCGACGCGGTGGTGGCATGCGTAGGCGGTGGATCGAATGCCATGGGTATTTTTTACCCTTACATTGATGTGCCTAATGTGCGCTTGATAGGCGTTGAGGCTGCCGGCTTAGGCTTGGAAACCGGTAAGCATGCCGCACCTTTAACTAGTAACAGCGCCGTAGGGGTGCTGCACGGTAACCGTACCTATTTGATGCAAGATGCCGATGGCAACATTATTGAAACGCATTCTGTTTCTGCTGGATTGGATTACCCTGGCGTGGGCCCCGAGCATGCTTGGTTGAAAGATATCAATCGCGCCGAATACGTGGCCGTCACCGATGATGAAGCGATGGCCGCTTTCCATAATTTATGCCGTACCGAAGGCATCATTCCCGCCCTTGAAACTAGCCATGGCTTAGCCTACGCTGAAAAGTTAGCCAAAACCCTAAACAAAGACCAAGCGGTATTGGTTAATTTGTCTGGTCGTGGTGACAAGGACATTAATACTGTGGCCAAATTGGCAAAAATTAGCTTGTAATTCCAACTATTTAACTTTTACTGACGACCATTATGTCTAGAATTAAAACCGTATTTGCCACTTTAAAACAACAGGGCAAGACCGCCTTAATACCCTATATTACGGCCGGTGATCCTCACCCTAAGTTCACCGTGAGTTTGATGCACACCTTGGTTGAGCATGGTGCAGACATGATAGAGTTGGGCGTGCCATTTTCCGATCCTATGGCCGATGGCCCAGTGATACAGCGAGCCAGTGAGCGCGCTTTATCCCATAAAGTGGGCTTGACGGCCGTGCTGGAAATGGTGAGAACGTTTAGGCAGACTGATCAGGTGACGCCAATTATTTTAATGGGTTACGCCAATCCGATAGAGGCGGTTGGTCCTGTGACCTTTGCTGACAATGCCAAAGCGGCCGACGTAGATGGTGTGATTACCGTGGATTACCCGCCTGAAGAGTGCGGTAGTTTTGTTAATGAATTGCGTGCGCGGGATATTGATCCGGTATTTTTATTGTCACCGACCACTGACGCGAAACGCGTGGAGCTCATCGTCAATCAAGCCAGTGGCTTTGTCTATTACGTGTCACTGAAAGGCGTGACCGGTGCAGCCAACCTGGACATCGTCGAGGTGGCAGGTCGAGTGGCCAGCATACGCGAACAAACGAATTTACCAGTCGGCGTGGGCTTTGGCATTCGCGATGCCGCCACGGCTAAAGCCACCGCTGCCATCGCCGATGCGGTAGTGGTAGGCAGTCGCATGGTGCTGGCTATAGAGGGGTCTAATGAAAGCAATTTATTAAGCAATGTGGCGAACTTGATGACGGAATTAAAAACGGCCGTGGACGCCGCCTAGGCTTAACAAGTATTAAAAGGGAACAGTCAAATGAGTTGGTTAAATAAGTTACCGCAAAAAATTAAACGGGTGGTCGGCCGTGATAAAAAAACCGTGCCAGAGGGTTTGTGGAGTAAATGCCCAGCCTGCCAAACCGTCTTGTATAAAAAAGACTTGGAAGATAACGCGGAAGTTTGCCCTAAGTGTGCCCATCACCATCGTATCGGTGCCCGTGAGCGCATTGCCTTGTTGTTGGACGCCGATGGCCAGTTTGAGATTGGCGCATCCGTGCAACCCATAGACCCACTTAAATTTAAAGACAGCAAAACTTACGCGGAGCGCATAGTTGAATCGCAAAAAGCCGTGGCGGAAAAAGACGCATTGGTGGTCGTGCAGGGCAGCATTAAAACGGTGCCTGCAGTGGTGGCGGCATTTGAGTTTAAATTCATGGGCGGCTCCATGGGCTCGGTAGTAGGCGAGCGATTTGTGCGCGGCGTGCAAACAGCCATAGACAATAAAATGGCTTTCGTATGCGTATCTGCCAGCGGCGGTGCTCGCATGCAAGAGGGCTTGCTGTCGCTCATGCAGATGGCTAAAACCAGTGCCGCACTGACTCAGTTGAGCAAAGCAGGCTTGCCATTTGTTTCCGTCCTGACGGATCCAACCATGGGCGGTGTCTCAGCCAGCTTTGCCATGTTGGGCGATGTCATTATTGCTGAGCCGCAAGCTTTAATTGGCTTCGCCGGCCCGCGTGTGATTGAACAGACGGTGCGTGAAACCTTACCGGATGGATTCCAACGCGCGGAATTTTTACTCGAGCACGGCGCGATAGACATGATTGTGGACAGACGAGAAATGCGCGATAAATTAGCTAATATCCTGGCTAATTTAATGCGATTGCCGGTAGCGGCTTAATCACCTAAACTTGCACTGGCCTATTTTTGGCCAGTTTTTTTTGCCAGACTAAAAGGTCTTAGCTATTTCTAACGAGATCACCAGTTCAGCGTTTCAATCAAACGACTTGGCCGCTTGGCTCAGTTACATCGAAAGATTGCACCCCAAATCCATAGCCATGGGATTGGATAGGGTTCAGCAAATGCTGGAGCGCTTGCAATTGCAAGTAACGCAATTTCCTATCATTACCGTGGCGGGGACCAATGGCAAGGGTTCCACGTGTGCCATGTTGGAGCAAATTTACTTGCAGGCTGGCTATCAAGTTGGCTGTTACACCTCACCGCATATCCTGCATTACAACGAGCGCGTTAGAGTAGGCGGAACCTCTGCCAGCGATGCCATGCTCTGCCAAGCCTTCGCTGTGGTTGAGCAGGCGAGGTGCGCTGAGCCAGCTATCGCGTTGACCTATTTTGAAATGGGTACCTTGGCTGCCGTTTGGCATTTTATCCAAGTAGGGGTGGAGGTAGCCGTGCTTGAGGTTGGCATGGGCGGGCGTCTCGATGCGGTCAATGCCTTTGATCCCTGTTGCACCATTGTGACCAGCATCGATTTGGATCATCAAGAATTTTTGGGCAACACGCGCGAAGCGATAGGCTATGAAAAGGCTGGGATTTTCCGTACAGGGGTGCCGGCCATATGCGGCGATCCTAATCCGCCAGCCAGTCTGCTTGCGCATGCTGCTGCTATCGCGGCGCCACTTATTTGCCTAGGTGAAGCATTCAATGCCCGCCTCGATCGCGACTGTTGGCATTATCAGGTAGGGCAGCAAACCCGCTATACCTTGCCCAGCCCAGCTTTGTTGGGAGCGTACCAGTTGAATAATGCCGCCTCCGCGGTGTCGGCCGTTGAGGCCATGCAAGACCGTTTGCCGGTGGCGCAGTCAAGCATAGCGACGGGATTAGGCAATCTAAATTTGTCTGGCCGTTTTCAAATTATTCGTCCGCCGTACGCTGGCACTAAGCGTGCTAGCGTGATTCTCGACGTGGCGCACAATCCCCATGCAGCCCGTGCTTTGGCAGCTAATCTGCGCGCCATGCAAGGTGAAGCCAATGGCGATTTAGGCGGGAAAACCTACGCCGTGTTTGCTATGCTGGCTGATAAAGACACGGGCGGGGTGATTGCGGCACTAAAGGATCACATAGACGGCTGGTATGTGGCCGATACCTTGCATGCACGCGGCGCGATGGCAAAAGACTTGGCTAGGCAAATTACCGGTCTAGCGCCGGGATCGACTGTTAAAACCTTTGGCAGTGCAGATAAAGCGTATTTTCAGGCATGTATTGATCTAGAAGCCTGTATGGATGCAAATGAAAATGCTAAAATAATTGTGTTCGGTTCATTTTTTACTGTTGCCAGCGTAATGCAAGTATTGCCTAATAACGCTGCGTAGCAATAGTCCTAAGTCCAAGCTATTTTAAGGAATGCAGCAATGCCGCCTGATACAGACCACGATCAAGAGTTAAGTTTGAAGAAACGGGCTAGGCGACGACTAGTCGGCGCCATAGGTTTGGTGTTGGTAATGGTCGGTGTGTTGCCCTTGGTTTTGCAAGATCGCGCTAGTTTGACTCCAACCGCTGCCATCAAGATCACCATGGCAGGCGTCGATGCAGGTGTGGTCGAACCCGTTGCAGCGCCAGTTCCACTTCCTACTCCAGTCATGCCAAGCGCCACCACGTTGCCTGGTGCGTCGTCCGTTAGCACGGATGCCGCGGTCGCTCCTGAAAATGACATGGCTGCCAGTTCCGTTCCTGCTCAAGTTAAGCCCACGGAAAAACCAACAGAGCAAGCCATAGAAAAGCCACTTGAAGCTAAGCCGCTTGAAGCCAAGCCGCAGCAAGCTGCGCCGGCAGTGGTAAAAGCAGCAGACAGTGCTGTTAAGGAACCGGCTCAATCAAGCTTTGCTATACAAATAGGCGTGTATTCCTCCAAGGCCAGCGTCACGGAAATGGAAGCTAAATTAAAGCAAGCTGGCTATCAAGCCAGCATAAAAAAAGTCAGTACCGATAAGGGTGAGAAAATTCGCTTAAGAACCGGCAATTACCCCACGCGTCAACAAGCAGCAGAAGCCATGCTTAAACTACAGACCTTAAATATGCAAGGCATGGTGGTGGCCAATGATTAAGCTCTTTAAGCAAGGTGCTGGGTTGAATAATGACTAGTTTCGACTACCTAGTGCTGGCCATATTAGGTCTGTCTGTAGCATTAAGCGTCATGCGCGGCTTGGTATTGGAGGCCTTGTCCATAGTGTCTTGGGTGTTGGCCTTTATCGTCGCTAAAAGCTATGCGAGTCAATTGGTGCCGATGATGCCCGAGGCCATACCCACTGAACCACTGCGGGTCGTAGCGGCTTTTTTAATCGTGTTTTTAGCGACCTTGCTTATTAGCAGTCTGCTGTCGATTGCGTTGGCTAGTCTGTTTAAGCAATTAGGGTTAGGTTGGCTAAATCGCCTGCTAGGCGGGTTGTTTGGTTTGACACGCGGCATCATCATTGTTTGCCTATTGGTGTTTTTGGGCGGCATGACCGATTTACCTAAGGATGAGCGTTGGCGAGACGCCATGTTGAGTGCGCCCTTTGAAGCCTTGGTTGGTCATATAATGCCTTGGGTACCAGATAGCATAGCGCAATACATAAAGTACGATTAGTGCGTATGCCAACCTTGCGTCATTGCGTCCGTGCTAGGCATAAAAATTAAACGCAGTATTCATTACACAGTATTTATAATTTAAGGCTACATCCATGTGCGGAATCATAGGTATCGTTGGTAAAAATCCAGTTAACCAATTGTTGTACGATGGTTTGCTGGTCTTGCAGCACAGGGGGCAGGATGCCGCAGGCATCGTTACCACCGACGGCAATACCTTTTTCATGCATAAAAATAACGGCTTGGTTAAAGACGTGTTTCAAACCCGGCACATGCGAAGCTTGGTCGGCAACGTCGGCATCGGTCATGTGCGCTACCCAACTGCTGGTTCATCCAGTGCTGCCGAAGCGCAGCCTTTTTATGTCAATTCACCATTCGGTATAGTGCTAGGGCACAACGGCAATCTGACCAATTCGGATCAATTGAAATCCGAAATGTTTAAACAAGATTTACGTCACATCAATACCAATTCCGATTCCGAAGTGTTGCTCAATGTGTTGGCGCACGAAATTGAACAAACTTCACGCAATGCCGTGCTCAATACCGACATGACCTTTGACGCGGTAGCCGGCGTGCACAGACGCTGCAAAGGGGCGTACGCGGTAGTGGCCATGATTGCTAACTTCGGTTTGTTGGCCTTTCGCGACCCCAATGGCATTCGACCTTTGGTGATAGGCAAGGCCGAAACCGACAAAGGCACCGAGTACATCGTGGCCTCAGAAAGCGTGGCCTTGGATGTGTTAGGGTTCACTTTGGTGCGGGACGTTGCGCCTGGTGAGGCGATATTTATCGACATGCACGGTAATTTTTTCAGTCGCCAGTGCGCCGAACAAGCCAAGCTCAACCCCTGTATTTTTGAATACGTTTATTTAGCCAGACCCGACTCCGTCATCGATGATGTGTCTGTTTACCAAACCCGTTTGGACATGGGCAAAACCCTGGCGGAAAAGATCAAGCGTGAGTGGGCTGATAAAAAAATCGATGTGGTGATTCCCATCCCTGATACCAGTCGCCCCAGCGCCTTGCAGGTCGGCATAGCCTTGGGCTTGGATTACCGGGAAGGCTTCATTAAAAATCGTTACATAGGCCGTACCTTCATCATGCCTGGCCAAGCTTTGCGTAAGAAATCGGTTAGGCAAAAACTCAACCCCATAGGCATAGAATTTAAAGGTAAAAACGTCTTACTGGTGGACGACTCCATCGTACGCGGCACCACCTCCCAGCAAATTGTGCAGATGGCTAGGGATGCCGGTGCCAATAAAGTTTACTTTGCTTCAGCTGCGCCGCCAGTGCGTTTTCCTAATGTCTATGGCATAGACATGCCCAGCCGCGATGAATTATTAGCGACCGATCGTAGCGATGAAGAAATTTGCCGAGAAATCGGTGCCGACGCTTTAATCTACCAAGATTTGAGTGCATTGGTTGATGTGGTGAAATTAAGTAACCCGAAAATAGTCGATTTTGACTGTTCTTGTTTTGACGGTAAGTACGTAACGGGGGATATCAATGAGGCCTACTTGGCTAACATAGAATCGGCTCGTGGCGACGTGAATAAAAAACAAAAACCGGCCAATGCCAGCACGCAAATAGACTTAAATTTAATCGACAGTTTTGAAGACGCCGTGGCTGACTAAAAAAGCGCCTTGACGGCATGGCGGCTATGGCATACCATCCGATCGCGCTGATTTGAGTGACCCAACAAAAACAAGGTCTTACTCAGCTTGCGGGCGCATTATAAACACAGCTAAAGCGAGTTCTAAAAACCCGTTTAGCTAAAGCCTAGGCGGGTTTTTTAACGTCTAAATAACACGGGATTATTATGACTATAAACAAATTTCATCCACAAACCTTATCGGTAAGAGCCGGCAATGAAATGACCGCATACGGCGAGAATTCGGAAGCCTTGTTTCTGAATTCCAGTTTCCGTTTTGACAGTGCTGCGCAAGCAGCAGCGCGATTTGGCGGCAGCGAGCCGGGCAACATTTATTCGCGCTTCACCAATCCGACGGTCACTATGTTTCAAAATAAACTGGCGGCGCTAGAAGGGGCCGAGCAGTGCGTGGCCACCTCTAGCGGCATGTCGGCGATACTGGCTTGCGTCATGGCTTTATGCAACGCAGGTGATCACATTGTGGCTTCCCGAAGTATATTCGGTACCAGCGTGCAGTTGTTTAGCAACATACTGGCGCGCTGGGGATTGCAAGTCAGCTTTGTTTCGCTAACCGATTTAGCCGAATGGCAATCTGCGGTTACTGACCAGACCAAACTGTTTTTTGTGGAAACGCCATCCAATCCGCTGACCGAAGTATGCGACATTGCTGCCTTAGCCGACATCGCTCACAAGGCGGGCGCGCACTTGGTGGTCGACAACTGTTTTTGCACGCCGGCCATACAGCAGCCTTTGGCTTTGGGTGCCGACATCATTATTCATTCCGCCACCAAATACATAGACGGCCAAGGTCGTTGCTTGGGCGGAGCCGTGCTCGGTTCTAAGGTGCTAATGGAGCCGGTTTACGGCTTTCTAAGAACCGCTGGTGTCACCATGAGTGCATTCAATGCCTGGGTCTTTTTGAAAGGCTTGGAGACCTTGTTCGTGCGCATGGACGCGCATGCGCGTAACGCTTTGGCTTTGGCGACTTGGTTGGAACAGCAGCCGGGTGTGGTGCGCGTCTATTACCCAGGATTAAGCTCGCATCCGCAGCATGCGCTGGCCATGAGTCAGCAAAGCAGCGGTGGCGGTATCGTTAGTTTTGAGGTGCGGGCCAAAGCTGGGCAAACGCCCCAGCAAGCTGCATGGGCCTTGATTGATGCGACCAAGCTGATATCCATTACAGCCAACTTGGGTGACGCTAAGTCCACCATTACCCATCCGGCTACCACCACCCACAGTCGTGTGACAGCCGAAGCTCGGGCAGCAGCAGGCATAGTGGATGGCTTGGTGAGAATTGCCGTTGGTCTTGAGCATATCGACGACCTGAAAGCCGACTTATCCATGCTCACGGCATTTGCCTAGACGGCTGAATTAGTGGGGCTGCGCAGCGATATTGCCTGCTGTTTTAAATCGCTGTTAACCCTACTAATTTGCCGCCATTCCATGCTAAAATTGCGCTACACAAAAACAACTAAAAGTCAGCTTACCCATGGATCAATTCGCTAAAGAAACCCTGCCAATTAGTTTAGAAGACGAGATGCGTAGATCGTATCTTGATTACGCCATGAGCGTAATCGTCGGTCGTGCTTTGCCCGATGTGAGGGACGGCTTGAAGCCAGTGCACAGACGCGTACTTTACGCCATGCACGAGCTTAGCAACGACTACAACAAACCGTATAAAAAATCCGCGCGTATCGTTGGCGATGTGATTGGTAAATACCACCCACATGGCGACACGGCTGTGTACGACACCATCGTTCGGATGGCGCAAGATTTTAGTTTGCGTTACATGTTGGTTGATGGTCAGGGTAACTTTGGTTCTGTGGACGGCGATAACGCCGCGGCCATGCGTTACACGGAAATCCGCATGGCTAAAATTGCCCACGAGTTATTAGCGGACATAGACAAAGAAACCGTCGATTTCGGTCCTAACTACGACGGCAGCGAAAACGAACCGCTGATCATGCCGGCTCGTATCCCCAATTTATTAATCAATGGTAGCTCCGGTATTGCCGTGGGTATGGCGACCAACATTCCGCCGCACAACCTTAATGAGGTGCTAGATGCCTGCTTGGCCTTGCTTAAAGACCCGGAAATGGGCGTGGAAGAGCTGATTGAATTGGTGCCTGCCCCTGACTTCCCAACGGCCGGCATTATTTACGGCACGGTGGGCGTGAAAGAGGGTTACCGCACCGGTCGTGGTCGCGTCGTGATGCGCGGTCGTACCCACGTTGAAGATTTGGAGCGCGGCGGTCGGCAGGCCTTGATTGTTGATGAATTGCCGTATCAGGTTAACAAGAAAACCTTTGTTGAGAAAATTGCCGAATTAGTCAACGAGAAAAAGATAGAAGGCATTTCAGATTTACGCGACGAATCCGATAAATCCGGTATGCGGGTTGTTATCGAATTAAAACGCGGTGAAATAGCCGAGGTGGTGCTAAACAACCTGTACAAACAAACGCAATTGCAAGACACCTTCGGCATGAACATGGTGGCCTTGTTAGACGGTCAACCCAGGTTGCTCAACCTCAAGCAAATGCTAGAGGCATTCTTGCGCCACCGACGCGAAGTGATTACCCGTCGCACTGTATTTGAACTGAAAAAAGCCCGAGCTCGCGGTCACTTGCTTGAAGGTTTAGCCGTGGCCTTGGCTAACGTGGACGAAATGATCGCCCTCATTAAAGCGGCGCCGACGCCACCGGAAGCGAAAATTGCCTTGATGGCCAAAGCCTGGAAATCTCCGGTAGTCGAAGAGATGCTTCAGCGTGCAGCCATGGAGGCCTCTCGCCCTGAAGGCTTGAGCATAGAATTTGGTTTAACGGCTAAGGGTTATAAATTAAGCGACGTGCAAGCGCAAGAAATTCTACAAATGCGTTTACAACGCTTAACTGGCCTAGAGCAAGACAAAGTCGTCACTGAGTACAAAGAGGTGATGGACATCATTGCTGACTTGTTAGATATATTGGCCACCCCGGCCCGTGTGACCACCATCATAGGCGACGAGTTAACTGAAATTAGAAAACAATTCGGTGACAAGCGCCGCAGTGAAATTGTCGCCAATGCGCAAGATTTGTCGCTAGAAGATTTAATCACGCCACAAGACGTGGTGGTGACCTTGTCGCATACCGGTTACGTGAAGTCCCAACCGTTGGACGAGTATCGCGCTCAACGCCGTGGTGGACGTGGTAAGCAAGCCGCCCCGACTAAAGAAGACGACTTCATCGACAAGATGTTTGTCGCCAATACCCACGATTACATATTGTGCTTCAGCAGCCGTGGCCGTGTTTATTGGTTGAAAGTGTACGAAGTGCCACAAGGCAGTCGCACCGGTCGCGGTAAGCCTATTGTTAATCTATTCCCCTTGGAAGAGGGCGAGAAAATTAACGCCATCTTGTCTGTGAAAGAGTTCGATGAAAGCCGTTATATTTTCATGGCCACGGCACTGGGTACGGTTAAGAAAACCGCTTTAATTGAGTTCGCTAATCCACGTAAATCCGGCATCATTGCCATCAATCTAGACGAAGGCGACTACTTGATTGGCGCCGAAGTAACCAATGGCGCTAACGACATAGTCTTGGTTTCCAATGGCGGCAAGGCGGTCTGGTTTGATGAAGAGGCGGTTCGACAAATGGGCCGTGCCACACGCGGTGTGCGTGGCATGAAGTTAGCTGCAGGTCAGCAAGTGTTGTCCTTGTTGATAGCGGACGACGACAAGCAAACGGTGTTGGTGGCCACGGAAAATGGCTACGGTAAACGCACCCAATTGGCGGACTTCCGTCATTCGGGTCGCGGCACGCAAGGCGTTAAAGCCATTGCCATCAGTGAGCGCAATGGCTTGGTAGTAGCGGCTAAGTTGGTCAACGATGAAGATGAAATTATGTTGATCACCACCGGTGGCGTCTTGATCCGCACGCGTGTAAAAGAAATTCGTGAATTAGGTCGCGCCACCCAAGGCGTCACCTTGATCAACCTAGGCGAAGGTGAAAAATTATCCGGCTTGGAAAAAATTGTTGAGACGGACGACACTGATGCTGAATCAGGCGATGCCGATTTATTGTAAAGCCTAGTGCATGACGGGTATTTTCAATTTCTCCGCTGGGCCAGCTGTCTTACCAAAACCGGTCTTAGCCCGTGCGCAAGCCGAAATGCTGGACTGGCATGGCTCGGGCATGAGCGTAATGGAGATGTCGCATCGAGGCAAAGAATTCACTGGTATATTGGCCAAAACCGAAGCCGATTTACGCCGTTTATTGGCCATAGGCGATCAGTATAAAGTCTTGTTTTTGCAAGGCGGCGCCATCGCTGAAAATGCCATGATTCCATTAAACTTACTGGCCGGCCGCTCAGCCGATTACGCCATCACCGGTGGCTGGAGTAAGCGCAGCGTGGAAGACGCAAAGGCTTATGGCAAAATTAATGTGGTGGCCAGCAGCGAACCGAATCAATACCAGCAAGTGCCGGATTTTGCCAGTTGGCAGTTGGATAAAAATGCCGCATACCTGCATGTCTGCACAAACGAAACCATGAGTGGTGTTGAGTTCCTTGATTTGCCCAATACCCATGGCGTGCCTGTTGTGGCGGACATGTCATCGCACATCCTATCCAGACAAATTGATGTGAGCCAATACGGCGTCATATACGGCGGCGCGCAGAAAAACATAGGCCCAGCCGGTTTGTGTTTGGTAATCGTGCATGAAGACTTGTTAGGTAACGCTTCACCGATGACGCCAGCGGTATTTAATTGGCAGTTGCAAGCGGAAAATCAATCCATGATTAACACGCCGCCAAGCTATAGCATTTATATCGCCGGCTTGGTGTTTGAGTGGTTGCTGGAACAAGGTGGCATAGCCGCTATCGAAAAAGTGAACGTAGCCAAGGCCAAGCTTTTGTATGACTGCATAGATGCCAGTGATTTTTACCTTAATCGGGTGGCGTTGGCAAATCGTTCGCGCATGAACATTCCTTTTTACTTGCAAGACGAAAGCCTTAACGCTGCTTTCTTACAGGGAGCGGAGGCGCGCGGTTTGTTGCAGTTGAAAGGTCACCGCGCAGTTGGTGGCATGCGTGCCTCTATCTACAACGCCATGCCCATTGAAGGCGTTCAAGCCTTGGTGGCCTACATGCAAGATTTTGAGCGGTCTCACTAAGGTGATGCAGACATGACAGCACAATTAAAACAACACCGTGATCAGATTGATGCCATAGACGAACAAGTGCTCAAGTTAGTGAATGAGCGTGCGCAATTGGCTAGGCAAATTGGTGCCCTAAAAGACGACGGCGTGATATATCGCCCTGAACGTGAGGCGCAAGTATTGCGCCGTTTGCAAGCCAACAATGCCGGCCCTCTGTCTAATGAAGCCGTTAGCAATATCTTTCGTGCGGTGATGTCCAATTGCCGAGCCTTGGAAAAAGAACTGTCCATCGCTTTTTTAGGGCCCTTGGGTACCTATAGCGAAGAGGCCGCACTAAAGCAATTTGGCTTGGGGAAGATGGCCGTTGTTTGCGCCAGCATCGACGAGGTGTTTCGCAGTGTGGAAGCCGCTCAAGTCGATTACGGTGTGGTGCCTGTGGAAAACTCCACCGAGGGAGCCGTAGGTTTAACCTTGGACTTGTTGTTGGCGAGCTCGCTGAAAATTTGCGGTGAAGTCACCTTGCCTATCCACCACTGCTTGTTGTCCAAGCAAACCGACATCAGTCAAATTTCCCATGTGTTCTCGCACACGCAATCGTTGGCGCAGTGCCACGAGTGGCTAAGCAAGCATTTGCCAAAAGCAGAACGCGAAGCCGTGACCAGCAATGCCAGGGCCGCGCAAATGATACACGATCTGGTTTCTTCGGACGGGACCTTTGCCGCAGCCATTGCCAGCAAACGTGCGGCCGATTTGTTTGGCTTAAACGTGTTGGCAGAAAACATAGAAGACGACGCAAAAAATACCACGCGCTTCTTGGTGCTAGGTGCACACGATGTGGCGCCATCGGGTCACGACAAAACCTCGCTGGTGATGACCTCTAAAAACACCCCGGGCGCCATGGTGCAACTGCTAGAGCCGCTGGCTAGGCACGGCGTAAGCATGACTAAATTTGAATCGCGGCCATCGAAACAAGGCTTATGGGACTACGTGTTCTTTGTTGACATCGATGGGCATCAGCATGACGCCAAAGTGCAAGCCGCCTTAGCCGAATGCGAGCAGCGTGCTTCCTTCCTAAAAGTGTTGGGTTCTTATCCAGCCGCTATTATTTAATTTGCATGCCCATTGCGTTAGCGACCAAGGTTATCCCTGTATGAATCAATCCCAAACGGCTTTATCCCACATGGCACCCGAGTACATTCGTGCCATAGCCCCTTATCAAGGCGGCAAACCCATTAGCGAATTGGCTAGGGAAATGGGCTTGCAGGAAGCCGACATCGTTAAGTTGGCGTCCAACGAGAATCCATTAGGCATTAGCCCTAAGGCGGAGAGCGCCATACAAGAAGCCTTGCTAGACATAGCGCGTTACCCAGATGGCAATGCCTTTACACTGCGGGCCGTGGTAGCCAATAAGTTTAAGCTTGCGCCTGAACAAATCGTTTTTGGCAATGGTTCAAACGACATTTTGGAGTTGGCGGCCCGTGCTTTTTTAAGCAGCAACGCCGAAGTGATTTATGCGCAACATGCTTTTGCCGTTTACCCCTTGGTAACACAAGCTATGGGTGCACACGGTGTGGAAGTGCCGGCTAAAAACTACGCACACGATCTGCCGGCTATGTTGGCGGCGATTACGCCTAAGACCAAGCTGATTTTTATCGCCAATCCAAATAACCCAACCGGCACCTTGCTTGCTAAAGAAGCCTTGCTAACATTTATGCAACAGGTGCCCAAGCACGTACTGGTGGTGCTGGATGAAGCCTATGACGAGTATTTGTCGGCCCAAGATAAATCGCTGGCCTTTAGCTGGTTGGCTGACTTTGATAATTTGATCGTATCCCGTTCCTTTTCTAAGGCTTACGGATTAGCGGGTTTACGCATAGGTTTTGGTGCCTGCCATCCTAGCGTGGCGGACATGATGAACCGCGTGCGTCAGCCATTTAACGTGAACAGTGTGGCCCAAGCAGCGGCCATCGCCTCTTTGCAAGACGACGATTTCGTTGCCCGTTCTTATGCGCTAAATCAAGCGGGTATGTTGCAAATAACCCAAGGGCTATCGCAACTCGGACTCAGTTTCATTCCGTCCTACGCTAATTTTGTTAGCTTTGCCGTTCAAGAGGCGGCGAAAGTCAATCAAGCTTTATTGCAAAATGGCGTTATTGTTAGGCCTATTGCCAATTACGGCATGCCGGATTACCTGCGTGTCAGCATAGGCTTGTTCAGTGAAAATGCCCGCTTTCTAAGCGTGTTGGCAGAAATATTAAAAAAGTAATCAAACAATGAGCTATTACCAAAAACTTGCTACCGATGACGTACGCATACGCGAAGTAAAAAAACTAATCACGCCATTGGCCTTGTTGGACAAGCTTAAGGAAAGCGCCAGTTCCACAGAAAATATCCTAGCGACGCGCAAGCAAATACATCGGATTCTGCATCAAGAAGACGATCGCTTGCTGGTAGTGGTTGGCCCGTGCTCAATCCACGACACGCAAGCTGGATTGGATTATGCTCGTCGATTAATGCGCGTGCGCAATGATTTAGCCCAAGACTTATTAATTGTGATGCGTGTTTATTTTGAAAAACCAAGAACCACGGTTGGTTGGAAAGGCTTAATTAATGACCCGCATTTGGACGGCAGCTATCAAATTAATGAAGGCTTGGAGATCGCGCGTAAATTTTTGTTGGATGTAAACGAGTTAGGCATGCCAGCAGGCGCCGAATTTTTAGACATGATTACGCCACAATACACCGCCGATTTAGTCAGTTGGGGTGCCATAGGCGCCCGCACTACGGAATCTCAGGTGCATAGGGAGTTGACGTCGGGCTTGTCGTGCCCGGTTGGCTTCAAAAATGGCACGGACAGCGGTGTTAAAGTGGCCATTGATGCAATTAAAACGGCGTCCAGTCCACACCATTTCCTGTCGGTGACCAAGGAGGGCCAATCGGCCATTTTCTCTACTACTGGTAACGAGGATTGCCATGTCATCCTGCGCGGTGGCAAGAAGCCTAACTACGATAAAGACAGCGTCAACGAGGCCTGCGAAAAGCTAACTGAAGCGGGTTTAGCGCCGATATTAATGATAGATTGCAGCCACGGTAACAGCAGTAAGAATTACTTGCTGCAAAAAGACGTGGCGCAGGACATTGCCGATCAATTGGCTGCTGGTGACAAGCGCATAGTCGGTATCATGGTCGAGTCGCACATAGAGGCGGGCAGGCAAGATCACACGCCTGGTTGTCATCTGACTTATGGCCAGTCGATCACTGACGCTTGTTTAGGCTGGTCGGACACGGTGGGTTTGCTTGAAAACCTAGCCGCTGCGGTACGCAAACGACGTCAAATAAAATAGCTTGCATCATGAATTTCATTAGGCCTTAATCAGTAAGTTTGCAGTGTTGCATGGTAGGCTAAGGGCGCATGATTCGTTTCACGTTGTGACCTTAATCACGGCGGTATTTTTTTAACTAATTAAAAGGATCACTATCATGTGGACAACTCCAGCAGCTACAGAAATGCGTTTTGGCTTTGAAGTAACTATGTACGTAATGAACAAATAATTAGTTCTTTGCTACTAAAAAAAGG
>JBEDKJ010000011.1:0-12025 GCA_041172285.1 Pseudomonadota bacterium | reverse complement strand
GGCCGATAGCGTGTCGGGTTTACGCTTAAAGCTCGATGATTTGTTTGATGCACCCAAGATAGGGGCAGCGATGAGCGAGCAGCTAAATAACCGTCTGGTTATGAATGATCAGTATTATGTGAGCGACTGGACCATGCAGCATGCTAATTTCTTTAAAGCCGTGCAGATGGAAAAGCGCGTGATGTTCATCATTCTTACGCTGATAGTCGCCGTTGCGGCTTTTAATATCGTCTCGACCTTGGTAATGGCAGTAACGGACAAGCGCGCAGACATTGCGATCATGCGTACGCTAGGCGCCAGTCCTGGCAGCATACTCAGTATATTTATCGTGCAAGGCGCGCTGATCGGTTTGGTTGGCACCTTGTTGGGCGCCGTGTTTGGCGTAGTCATCGCACTAAATATCAGTAGCATCATTCCGTTTATTGAAAATCTATTCCATGTGCAGTTTCTATCCAAAGAAGTCTATGCGATCAGCGAATTGCCTTCTGACTTAATTTGGGCGGATGTTTGGCTTATCGTGTTGATGTCTTTTTCTTTGAGTTTGTTGGCCACGCTCTACCCAAGTTGGCGCGCCAGCAAGATCAATCCTGCGGAGGCCTTGCGTTATGAGTAAGGCGCTATTGCATGAGGAAGTCCTTGCTTGCAGTGTGCTGCGTAAAACCTACCATGGCTTGGAGGTGGCGGTTTTAAACGGCATAGACCTGACGGTGCATGCCGGTGAGCAGATTGCCATCGTGGGTAGCTCCGGTTCGGGCAAAAGCACCTTGTTGCATTTAATGGGTGGCTTGGACGCGGCTTCTGCCGGCGAGGTGCGCCTACTCAAACAAAATTTGGCGGCATTAAACGAAGCGCAAAAAAGCATGTTGCGTAATCGTAGCTTAGGTTTTGTTTACCAATTTCACCATTTGTTGGCAGAATTTAGCGCGCTAGAAAACGTGGCCATGCCCTTATTAATAAGGCGCATGCCGCGCGAGCAAGCCTTAGGTCTAGCGGCTGACATGCTAGCTCAGGTGGGCTTGGCGCATAGGGTGGCGCACATGCCTAGCGAATTGTCCGGGGGTGAGCGGCAACGGGCTGCGCTGGCGAGGGCATTAATCGCCGAGCCGCAATGCATATTGGCGGATGAGCCAACTGGCAATCTGGATAGGCATACCGCGCACGCGGTGTTTGATTTGTTATTAGGATTAAACCAAACGCAGCAAAGAAGTTTGGTGGTGGTGACGCACGACATCGAGTTGGCCAAAACAATGCAGCGCCAATACCTGTTAGTTGACGGTAAGTTGCAGCCCTTGTAGATTCCTCATCGATTAGCCTAGCCATGACCCCTGTCGCAATAACGTTTGTTTTTGCTGTATGGGTGGTGCAACAGGCCGCAGCATTGCCTAGCCCTGGGGTTTTATTTAGCCTGCTGATAACAGCGCTTATTCTTGTGTGCCTAGTCTGGCGTAAGTTAGCCCCCAGGCGCCTCAATCCCTTATTGCTCAGCATAGCGAGTTTTTTAATTGGCCTGTGTTGGGCGGCTGGCTTTGCGCTATGGCGCTTGAGTGACGCGCTACCTGTGGCTTGGCAGCAACAAACCATAGAGGTGGTTGGGGTGGTGGCCAGCGTGCCGGAAGCCACTGAGCGGGGCCTGCGCTTTCGGTTTGATGTGGAAACCGTGCTCACAAAAGATGCGATTGTGCCTCAGCGTATTAGCCTTAATTACTACGAGGCCGCCGCTGAGGGGGCGCTAAACCCATCCACTTCTTTGGTGAACCCACCCCAAGTTGCCCCAAGTGTGTTTCATGCCGGTCAGCGCTGGTTGCTGGCTGTTCGCCTAAAGCGACCGCACGCTAGCATCAATCCGCACGGCTTCGATTTTGAGTCGTGGGCGTTAGCAGAAAACATACGCGCTACAGGCAACATTAAAACCAACGAAGGCATGCGCAAGCTGGCAGAGATGGTTTGGAAACCTGGCTATGCCATCGAGCGAACGCGCGAGCACATACGGCAGCGTATCGTTCAGGTTTTGCATGGGCAAGCTTATGCGGGCATCGTGTTGGCTTTGGTGATGGGGGACGACAGTCAAATTAAAGCTGGCGATTGGCAGTTGTTTTTGCAAACCGGCACCAGCCATTTGATGTCGATTTCTGGATTACACATCACCATGTTGGCAGGCTTGGTATACGCCATGGTCGATTTTATTTGGCGGCGTAATCCACACTTGGTGATGCGTATGCCCACTCGTAAAGCGGCCAGCATAGCAGGATTTATTGGTGCATTAATCTATAGCGTGCTGGCCGGCTTTTCCGTGCCTACCCAACGTACCTTATACATGCTGGCTGTTCTGGCCTGGGCGTTGTGCTCAAGCAGGCCTCTGGCCCTGAGCCAAGTGTTGGCGCTGGCATTGGCACTGGTGGTTTTATTGGATCCATGGGCGGTCAATGCGCCGGGTTTTTATCTGTCCTTTGGCGCCGTGGCCATCATGGCCTATGCCCTGGGTGGCGGCATCGCTAAGCAAACATGGCTTAGATCAGCAGTAAAAGCCCAGTGGGCGGTCACCCTTGGCATGGTCCCTGCTGTATTAATTCTATTTAATCAAACCTCGCTTATTTCACCCATTGCCAATGCCATCGCTATCCCATTGATTAGTTTTGTGGTGACGCCGTTGGCCTTGTTAGGCAGCTTTTTTTTCATGGATTGGCCTTTGCACTTGGCTTACGCCAGCCTTGAATTTTGCATGGCCATACTAAACAGCATGAACCGACTGCCGTTTGCTACTTGGCAGCAACATGCTCCGGCAAGCTGGACCATATTGCCGGCCTTATTGGGCATGGTCTGGCTATTGTTGCCTGCGGGCTTCCCTATGCGCTATTTGGGCTTGCTGACGCTCTTGCCCATGCTGCTTGTGCTGCCCGAGCGGCCCTTGCCAGGGGAAATGAAAGTCACGGTGCTGGATGTCGGGCAAGGCTTGAGTGTGGTAGTGCAGACTGCCAAGCACAGTTTGGTTTTTGATGCCGGCCCTAAATACGATAGCCAATCGGATGCGGGGAGTCGCATTGTGTTTCCGTATTTACGTGGTGCGGGGGTGACCAAGCTTGACGGTTTGGTGGTTAGCCATAATGATGTAGACCACAGCGGCGGCATGCAATCTTTGTTGGCCTTGCTACCGGTTACATGGCTGGCCAGTTCTTTGCCTGCGGAGGCAGTTGGATTAGGTGGGCAGCGGCATTTAAGGTGCCATGCAGGTCAAACTTGGGTGTGGGATGGGGTGCGGTTTGACATGCTCTACCCCAGCCTAGCCAGTTATCAAGATGAGGCCATTAAGGATAATAATCGCAGTTGTGTTTTAAAAATTAGCAGCTTAGCCGGCTCGCTGTTATTAACCGGCGACATAGAAAAAACTGACGAGCATGCTCTATTAAACAGCTTGCCGGCGGCTTTAACAAGCGATGTATTGGTGGTGCCACACCATGGCAGCCGCACCTCGTCCAGCCAGGCGTTTATTGAAGCAGTGTCGCCAACTGTCGCCGTGTTTACCTCGGGTTATTTAAACCACTATCGCCATCCCAGCCCCGAGGTATGGCAGCGCTATGAAGGCCAAGGTGTGCACGTATACCGCTCTGATTTTGCAGGTGCGATCGAAATGCGTTTTGTTAGAGGGGGTGAAGAACACTCCCCCAGCATTCATTTGCTACCGTGGCGGCAACAATACCCGCGTTATTGGCATGATGTTTATTAGTTGGCTGGTCGGCCCGTGTGTGCACATCTAGCTTGCCCAAATGGGCCTGACCAGCTAAAGTATCGTAGGAATAAATTGCCTGTTCATTTTGAGTGGGGATTCATAGTGTTAGAACTAAAAAGGGAGTCGCATTGTGTGGGAAATTATAGTAGCTGCAGGTTGGCCTATTTGGCCGTTGATTATTGCATCCGTCATTGCCTTGGCCATCATAGGCGAGCGTGCTTTTGTTTTGCGTGAGAGTGCCGTCGCCCCCGCCAATTTATTGCCTGAAGTGCAGGCTTGGTTAGCTAAAGGTGGCATCACCAAAGAGACCGTAGCCCGTTTGGAGCAACATTCTATGTTAGGCCGCTTGTTTGCCAGTGCCTTGAATAATGCGAGTCATAGCCGCGAAGTGACGAAAGAAGCGATAGAAGAAACAGGCCGTGCGGTGGCGCATGATTTGGAGCGCTATTTATCGACCCTAGGCACCATTGCAACGGTTGCGCCCTTGTTGGGGTTGTTGGGGACCGTTATTGGGATGGTCGAATTGTTTGGTGCATTTACCAGCAGTGGCCATGACATAGCGCAATTCGCGCGCGGCATTTCAGTGGCCTTATACAACACGGCAGCCGGTATCGTTGTGGCTGTGCCGGCCATGGTGGCTTACCGCTATTTCCGTTCTCAAGTCGATGATTTGCTCGTGGGCATGGAGCAGCAAGCAATTAAATTAGTGGAAATCATCCACGGTCAACGCAACTAAGGCAATTCGAGGAAATAACATGAATTTTCAACGTGGAAAGCGCCATGAAGACCTCGAGATGAACCTCGTGCCATTGATAGACGTGCTGTTAGTGATCATCATTTTCTTGGTGGTCAGTGCCACGTTTTCGCGTACCAGTGAATTGCAGATTAATTTGCCCACCGCCCAAGCCAATGTGCCACAAGAAAAACCCTTAACCATAGAGGTGGGCATCGATGCCAGTGGCCAATACGTGATTAATGGCAAAAGCTTATCCGATGTAAGCGTTGCTGGCATTGCATCCGCTTTGCAAGCGGCGGCAGACGGCGGCAAGGAGCCAACCATTATCATTAATGCCGATGCCAAGAGCACCCATCAGTCTGTGGTGGATGTCATGGAGGCTTCCCGCACCGTGGGCTACACCCACATTACGTTTGCGACGCAATCCAAATAAATAAAGCCATCTAAAAAATTCGATGGCGCAAGCTTGCCGTGGTTAATTTTTCAAGATGGCTTATTTTCAACCATTTCTAAATCTCAGCATGTGATGGCAACCCCGGCCGCCTCTTCAAGCAATCATTTTCTGCGCCTGTGGTCGTATGCCAGGTTGCACCTATTGGTCTGCCTATTGGGTGTGATGGCGCTGATCTTGCTCGCCTTTAGCAATACGGCTTTCTTGGTGCTCATTAAGCATGTCACGGACGAAGGCTTTGTCAAGCAGTCGGCCAGCAATCTGGCTTACTTGCCTTTGCTGCTGTTTGCATTATTGGCCCTACGGGCGCTATCCGGTTTTGCTGCCAATTTTTCCATGCGCTGGTTGGCGCGTCGTGTCGTGGCCGACCTGCGTTTGGATGTGTTTAGGCAGCTCATGCGTTTGCCGCTTGGTTTCTACGATCAAGCAGCCAATGGCAAGCTGGTGTCTAAGTTGGTTAATGATGTTGAGCAAATGGCCAATGCCGCCACCAAATCCACGCTAACCATAGTTAGAGACAGCCTCACGGCCATAGGCATCATGGCGTATATGCTTTATTTGGATTGGCGGTTGACGCTTATTTTTGTGTTGTTGGCCCCTCTGATGGCGGCCTGCTTGAAAACCATGGCGCCGCAGTTGCGCGATGCCGGTCGAGAGGTGCAATCTAGCCTAGGTGACATGACTCAAGTGGCTCAGGAAGCCATTGCCGGCCAGCGCGTGGTCAAAATATTTGCCGGTCAACATTACGAAAACGAACGTTACGCCAAAGCCGTCATCAACAACCGACGCTTGCAAACGCGTTTGGCGCGCCTAGCTGGTATAAATAGCATGGTGGTGGAGTTGTTAGCCGCGGTTTCCTTGAGCTTGGTGGTGTATTACGCCATAGGCAAATTCAGTGCGGGTGAGTTTGCTGCATTTGTTGGCGCGCTATTGATGCTCATCGCCCCTATTAAAAATTTAACGGCCATGAACGAGGACGTTCAGCTGGCGCTAGCGGCTGCGCAAAGTGTTTTTGCTTTAGTTGATTTGGATCCCGAACAAGAAGACGGACAAGCTATGCCGCAACGCACAAAAGGGGCAATCGAGTTTAAAGACGTGCTGTTGGCCTACCCAAATACCAAGCGACCTGCATTAAACCGGATTAGCTTTAGCGTTAAGCCGGGCGAAAGGTTGGCATTGGTAGGGCGTTCCGGTGGCGGAAAAACCAGTCTAATCAATTTGTTACCCAGGTTTTATGAATTGCAGCAAGGTCAGGTGCTGTTAGACGGTGTAGACATGCGCGATTTGGCTTTGGCGGATTTGCGTCAGCAGTTCTCATTGGTCAGTCAAGATGTCATTTTGTTTAACGATACGGTGTTTAACAACATTGCTTATGGTTTGTTGGGCAACGCCAGTGAAGCGGATGTGATTTCTGCTGCGAAGGCTGCCCATGCATGGGAATTCATAGAGCAACTGCCAAATGGCTTGCAACAAGAATTGGGTGACCGAGGTTTGCAATTGTCCGGGGGGCAGCGCCAACGCATTGCTATTGCCCGAGCCATTTTAAAAAATGCGCCTATCTTGTTGCTGGATGAAGCCACCTCAGCCTTGGATAGCGAGTCCGAGCAGCATGTGCAGCAAGCACTGGACAGCTTAATGCAGAATCGCACCAGCATCGTCATCGCCCATCGCTTGAGCACCATAGAAAATGCCGATCGCATTATGGTGATGGAGCAGGGGGAGGTGGTTGAAATTGGCACGCACCATGCCTTGCTTGAGCAAGCTGGTCGCTATGCCAAGCTTTATCATAAGCAATTTGCTGCGCAGGATTAAGCGTGGCCAGGCTTGGGCTTAAATGAAAGGTTGGCTGCAGAAACAATGGCAAACCCGCTCGCCTTGGCAGTGGCTGTTGTTGCCGCTTTCCGGTATTTTTATGGGCTTGGCGTCGCTAAGAAAAGCCATGTACAGGCTGGGATTATTAAAAAGCAGCCAATTAAGCGTGCCGCTCATCGTGGTGGGAAACATCAGCCTTGGCGGAACCGGTAAGACCCCGCTGGTTATTTACTTGGCTCAGCAATTGCAAGCGGCGGGATTCAAGCCAGGTGTTATCAGTCGTGGCTATGGCGGCAAGCAGCAAAACGCCACCCCGGTTTACGCTGACAGCAACCCTAGATTGGTAGGCGATGAGCCGATCTTGATTGCGCAGCGCACGGCTTGCCCGGTCTTTGTTGGGAAAAATAAAGTACAGTTAGGGCAAGCCTTGCTAAAGGCTAATCCGCAGTGCAATCTGATTATTAGTGACGACGGTTTGCAGCATTATGCCTTGCAGCGAGACGTGGAAATTGCCACAGTCGATGCCACGGAGCCGTTTGGTAACTATAGGTTGCTGCCGGCCGGGCCTTTGCGCGAAAAGGTGGCTAGACTCAAACAGGTGGATGCGGTGGTGGTGAGTGGCCGTCAGTCCGAAGAATTAATTGGCATGGGCTTATCGCGCTGCTTTACCATGACTTTGCATGGGGATTTGTTTTATCCCTTAGATCGCTCGCAGGCACCTAGGTCGGCCAAGGACTTTCAGAATAAGAATGCAGTGGCCATTGCTGGCATAGGCAAGCCGCAACGTTATTTTGATCAGCTCACTGCTTTGGGGATACAATTTGAACCTAGGGCTTATCCCGATCATCATGTGTTTAGTGCTGCCGATTTTGCGCAGCTTGCAGGCAAGACCATACTGATGACGGAGAAAGATGCGGTTAAATGCGCCGCTTTTTCAGGATGGGATGCCTGGTACTTACCCGTAACAGCGTCGGTTAGGAATTCGGCTGACCTGGATTTTATTTCCTTTATATTGCAAAAGTTGAGAAGTTGATATGGATGCCAAGTTGTTGCAAATATTAGTATGCCCAGTGACCAAAGGGCCTCTGACCCTCAATAAAGCTAGCAATGAGCTTATTTCAAAGTCTGCTAAGCTCGCCTACCCGATTAAAGATGGCATTCCGGTCTTGCTGGAAGAAGAGGCACGTAAATTAAGTGATGACGAAGCGCTTGGCTAATGCGCAGGATGCGGTCAGCACGCTGTCGTTTAATGTGGTGATTCCGGCGCGTTATGGCAGTGTTAGGTTGCCAGGCAAGCCACTGCTTGATATTGCTAGCAAGCCCATGGTGGTTAGGGTGGCCGAGCGTGCTACCCTAAGTGGCGCAAAACGAGTAGTGGTTGCGACCGATGATGTCCGTATCATGCAGGCAGTAAAACAGCATGGCTTTGAGGCTTGCATGACGCAAGCTAAGCACTTGAGCGGTACCGATCGCATTGCTGAAGTGGCCATGCAACAAGGGTGGTCAGATGAGACCATGGTGCTTAATGTGCAAGGTGATGAGCCTTTGATATCGCCGACTTTGATAGCCGATGTGGCGAAAAAGTTAAAAAACGATCAGTCAGCAGCGATGGCCACCGCTTGCTATGCCATTAGTAATGAGGCTGATTTTCTAAACCCGAATGTGGTTAAGCTTGTTTTAAACGAACACGGTCATGCGATAAATTTTAGTCGCGAAGCCATTTCTATTAATAGTCCCCTAGGCGCATACAGGCATGTTGGCATTTACGCGTATAGGGTTAAGTTTTTGACATTATTTACTAGCCTACCTCAATCTGCATTGGAAAAAACGGCGGCATTGGAGCAGTTGCGAGCCTTGCATTACGGTTACAAGATAGCTGTTTATGTGAGTAGTCAGGCGCCCGTCACTGGGGTGGATACCATGGAAGACCTTGTTGCAGTGCGTGCCCGCTTCCAATCTGAGCAGCCCTAAGGGCTTGAGCGCCGGGGTGTTTTAATTAATCCTGAAAAGAAAGCGCTAATTGACCTTGCGCTAAATAGCCGGATTTGCTATAGTCTCACCTCTCGACGGCACTATTGTCGAATCGGACGCGGGATGGAGCAGTCTGGCAGCTCGTCGGGCTCATAACCCGAAGGTCACAGGTTCAAATCCTGTTCCCGCAACCAACAATTCAATGTGCATTTTGCTTCGATAAATTGAAGTAAAAAATACAATCAATAATAAACGCGAAACAAATCAACTTTATCATTGACGGGTCTTAAAAGGTCTGTATAATGCGCACCTCGTTAACGCAAAGCGTTAGCGAATGACTGCAAGAAACGCTGTTTTTTCGGTCCTTAGTTCTTTAACAATTTAACAACTGATAAGTGTGGGTGCTTGTGGTTGAGGCAAGTTGGCATAGACGCCATCACCTTGTTGCAGATGAATTTATTCGTTTGCGATTTAACGTGGTGGTTTGGTTTATGTTGACCTCAGAAAACAAGTGCTTACACTTAAATTTATGACAAATATGTATGGCTCCTTAGTAATAAGGGGCACACAGACCTTGAAATGAATTTGAGTCACTTACCTTGAATAAAGGTAAGTAAAGCAAAAGCGAAATACCACCTCGAAAGAGGAAAAAGTAATAGTCATACATTAAACTGAAGAGTTTGATCATGGCTCAGATTGAACGCTGGCGGAATGCTTTACACATGCAAGTCGAACGGCAGCACGGACTTCGGTCTGGTGGCGAGTGGCGAACGGGTGAGTAACATATCGGAACGTATCCAATAATGGGGGATAACTAATCGAAAGGTTGGCTAATACCGCATACGCCCTACGGGGGAAAGCAGGGGATCTTCGGACCTTGCGTTAATGGAGCGGCTGATATCTGATTAGCTAGTTGGTGAGGTAAAGGCTCACCAAGGCGACGATCAGTAGCTGGTCTGAGAGGACGACCAGCCACACTGGAACTGAGACACGGTCCAGACTCCTACGGGAGGCAGCAGTGGGGAATTTTGCGCAATGGGGGAAACCCTGACGCAGCAACGCCGCGTGAGTGATGAAGGCCCTTGGGTCGTAAAGCTCTGTCATCAGGGAAGAAGTTAATGTATTTAAATAGAGTATGTTATTGACGGTACCTGAGAAGGAAGCACCGGCTAACTCCGTGCCAGCAGCCGCGGTAATACGGGGGGTGCAAGCGTTACTCGGAATTATTGGGCGTAAAGAGCGTGTAGGTGGTTTGTTAAGTCTGATGTGAAATCCCTGGGCTCAATCCAGGAAGTGCATTGGATACTGGCAGACTAGAATATAGGAGGGGTGAGCGGAATTCCTGGTGTAGAGGTGAAATTCGTAGATATCAGGAGGAACACCCGTGGCGAAGGCGACGTCCTGGACCGATACTGACGCTGAGACGCGAAAGCGTGGGGAGCAAACAGGATTAGATACCCTGGTAGTCCACGCCGTAAACGATGAGTACTGGGTGTCGCGGGTAGTTGACCCCTGCGGTGCCGTAGCTAACGCGTTAAGTAGACCGCCTGGGGAGTACGGTCGCAAGATTAAAACTCAAATGAATTGACGGGGGCCCGCACAAGCGGTGGATTATGTGGATTAATTCGATGCAACGCGAAAAACCTTACCTGGCCTTGACATGTAACGAACTTTCCAGAGATGGATTGGTGCTCGAAAGAGAGCGTTAACACAGGTGCTGCATGGCTGTCGTCAGCTCGTGTCGTGAGATGTTGGGTTAAGTCCCGCAACGAGCGCAACCCTTGCCATTAATTGCCATCATTTAGTTGGGCACTTTAATGGGACTGCCGGTGACAAACCGGAGGAAGGTGGGGATGACGTCAAGTCCTCATGGCCCTTATGGCCAGGGCTTCACACGTAATACAATGGTCGGTACAGAGGGTTGCCAACCCGCGAGGGGGAGCCAATCCCAGAAAGCCGATCGTAGTCCGGATTGTAGTCTGCAACTCGACTGCATGAAGTCGGAATCGCTAGTAATCGCGGATCAGCATGTCGCGGTGAATACGTTCCCGGGCCTTGTACACACCGCCCGTCACACCATGGGAGTGGGTTTCACCAGAAGTAGTTAGTCTAACCGCAAGGAGGACGATTACCACGGTGGGATTCATGACTGGGGTGAAGTCGTAACAAGGTAGCCGTATCGGAAGGTGCGGCTGGATCACCTCCTTTCTAGAGAAAGCCATGGCTGCAAGCATTCACACTTATCGGTTGTTTAAAAAGAGCGTCACTAAATGATTGGTCCTTAAGATATCCGTCAACGGATAAAGCCTTAGAGGGTCTGTAGCTCAGCTGGTTAGAGCACCGTCTTGATAAGGCGGGGGTCGTTGGTTCGAGCCCAACCAGACCCACCAGATTTTATAAGAGTTTGAAATAAATCTGGGGGATTAGCTCAGCTGGGAGAGCACCTGCTTTGCAAGCAGGGGGTCGTCGGTTCGATCCCGTCATCCTCCACCATTCCTTTAGTGAAAAGAAATTAGTCGTTAGTACTGATTAAGCGAAAGCTTATTGAGTATTAAGGACTAGCGTCTTGACGTTAGTTTGATCTTTAACAAAATGGAAGAAGTAAAGAGAACACACACATTTGTGATGAGTGTGATGTGTTCAAATGGGTAGTAATTGATTGCAAAATCGAAATGTTTTAATACGTAAGTTCAGACTCGTTCTCTAACGAGTCATGTAATAAGCGGTTAACTCAAGTTTCCATATATCTAGCTTGGTATATGGCGATGTAGTGCTTTAGAAAACCTATAACAGCGGTCTTACTCACCGCATAGATTTGAATTTAAAAAGGGTTCAGGTTTTAACGTTATAGGGTCAAGCGAATAAGTGCATATGGTGGATGCCTTGGCGATTACAGGCGATGAAAGACGTGATAGCCTGCGAAAAGCTACGGGGAGCTGGCAAATAAGCTTTGATCCGTAGATGTCTGAATGGGGAAACCCACCCGCAAGGGTAACCCTCTCTGAATATATAGGGGAGTGGTGGCGAACCGAGTGAACTGAAACATCTAAGTAGCTCGAGGAAAAGAAATCAACCGAGATTCCGGAAGTAGTGGCGAGCGAACCCGGAAAAGCCTGTTATTTTTAGCACATGCGATAGTAGAACGGAATGGAAAGTCCGGCCATAGAGGGTGATAGCCCCTTATACGAAATCCCGTGTGTGGAACTAGGGTAACGACAAGTAGGGCGGGGCACGAGAAACCTTGTCTGAACATGGGGGGACCATCCTCCAAGGCTAAATACTCGTAATCGACCGATAGTGAACCAGTACCGTGAGGGAAAGGCGAAAAGAA
>JBEDKJ010000010.1:0-25149 GCA_041172285.1 Pseudomonadota bacterium | reverse complement strand
GTATTATTGTGGCCACCGTTTCGGCTATTTACGGCATAGGCGACCCGGTTGATTACCATGGTATGGTCTTGCACGTGCAGCAAGGTGAAAAGATCGCACAGCGCGACATGATCTCCCGTTTGGTGGGCATGCAATACGATAGAAACGAATTTGATTTCGGCCGAGGCACATTCCGTGTGCGCGGTGACGTGATTGATGTGTTTCCTGCAGAGAACAATGAAACCGCGGTGCGCATTTCCTTGTTCGATGACGAGGTTGAATCGATTACCTTATTCGATCCTTTGACCGGCCAAGTGTTTAATAAAATTCCCCGCTACACGGTTTACCCATCCAGCCATTACGTGACGCCACGTGAGACCACGGTGAGGGCCATGGAAAAAATTAAGCACGAGCTTAAAGACAGGGTGGATTTTTACATTAAAACAGGCAAATTGGTTGAGGCGGCGCGCATCGAGCAGCGCACACGATTTGATCTGGAAATGCTCAACGAGATTGGCTTTTGTAAAGGCATAGAAAACTACTCGCGGCATTTGTCCGGTCGCAATCCCGGCGATCCGCCGCCTACCCTGATAGACTATTTGCCGGCGAATGCCTTGATGATTATTGATGAAAGTCATGTCACGGTGCCGCAAGTTGGCGCAATGTACAAGGGCGATAAGTCGCGTAAGGAAAATTTAGTCGATTACGGCTGGCGCCTCCCTTCGGCTTTGGATAACCGGCCCTTGAAGTTTGAAGAGTTCGAGCGGATTATGCGGCAATGCGTATTCGTCTCTGCCACCCCATCGGAGTACGAAGCCCAACATCAGCAGCAAGTGGTGGAAATGATAGCCAGACCCACTGGCTTGGTTGATCCGCCGGTCATCGTTAAGCCGGCTGATACGCAAGTGGACGATTTGCTCGGCGAGATTAAATTGCGCGTGGCAATCGGTGAACGCGTCTTGGCCACCACATTGACCAAACGCATGGCGGAGGATTTGACCGATTACTTAAGCGAACACGGCATTAAGGTGCGTTATTTGCACAGTGACATTGACACGGTGGAGCGTGTCGAAATCATACGCGATTTGCGCTTGGGTGAATTCGACGTCTTGGTTGGCATTAATTTGTTGCGTGAGGGTTTGGACATTCCTGAAGTGTCGCTGGTAGCCGTGCTAGATGCCGATAAAGAGGGTTTCTTGCGCTCCGAACGTTCGCTGATACAAACATCCGGCCGGGCCGCGCGTAATTTGAATGGCTTGGTCATTTTTTACGCTAACCACATCACCCGCAGCATGAAGGCCGCCATGGATGAAATGGAGCGTAGGCGAGGCGTGCAATTGGCCTTTAATGCGGCCAATGGCATCGTGCCTAAAGGCATAAACAAGCGTATCAAAGACATCATAGACGGTGTTTACGACAAAGACGAAGCCTTGCGTGAGCGCAAAGTGTTGCAAGAACAAGCCAATTACGAATCGCTGACTGAGAAACAAATGGCTAAAGAGCTGAAACGTTTGGAAAAAGCCATGCACGACAGCGCGAAAAACTTGGAGTTTGAAAAAGCCGCCGATTACCGCGATCAACTTAAAACGCTGCGCACAAAATTTTTTGGCGCAGAAATGCCGGACTTGGTCTAAAACACCCCTTTAACCAAGCATTAAGTATGAATAGTGTTTGATTAGTGGAAAGCTTTTGTCTATAATCGCGCGCTTGCTTGGTAATCTTATCCAGGCAAGCAGTAAATTAACCTTGTCACACTGCACGAATGGTTCGCGTTTCATCCATGATGAAGCGCGTTGCAGGTGGCTTATATCCAAAAGGAGTACTAATGAGACATTATGAACTAGTGTTTATCGTCCATCCGGACCAAAGCGAACAAGTGCCAGCGATGATAGAGCGTTACCGTACGCTAATCACTGCTAGCGGCGGTGCAGTGCATCGTCTAGAAGACTGGGGTCGCCGTCAACTTGCTTACCCTATCCAAAAAATCCACAAAGCACACTATGTGTTAATGAACATCGAGTGCAACCTTGAAGTGCTGGCTGAATTAGAGCATGGCTTCAAATTTAACGATGCTGTGTTACGTCATTTAATGATGGCAACAAAAACAGCCGTGACTGCGCCTTCACCGATGATGAAAGAAGAAAAATCAAAATCCGTGTTGAGTCGTGATGGTTCACCAGTAGCCGCTGACGCTACAGAGGTGGCAGCATAAGCTTTGAATAAACTGGTGTTGCAAGCTGAAGTTGTGCATACCGAGCCGCTTCGCTACACGCCAGCAGGCATACCGTTATTAAGTGTTGTATTGCGACATGCATCCGAGCAAACAGAGGCGGGCATGAAGCGTAAGGTGGAGTGCGAAGTCAATGCGGTTACCTTAGGTGACTTGGCATTGCAAGGCCTAACAATAGGCTCACGCATACGCGTGACTGGTTTTTTAGCCAGGCGCAGCCTTAAAAGCACGCAATTGGTGATGCACATTAACCATATAGAAAATATTTAGGAGTTCAAGATGGCAAGAGAAATGTACAAACGCCGCCGTTACTGCCGTTTTTCAGCAGAAGGCATCAAGCAAGTGGATTACAAAGACGTGGATTTGCTTAAAGATTTTATTTCAGAAAATGCAAAGATCATTCCAGCTCGTATGACAGGCACTAAAGCCCGTTATCAACGCCAATTAACGACTGCAGTTAAACTTGCGCGTTTCTTAGCTTTGCTTCCATACACAGACAAACACCAATAATCGGAGGCTACCATGCAAGTTATTTTATTAGAAAAAGTGGGTAACCTAGGTAATTTAGGTGACATCGTTAAAGTTAAAGATGGCTACGGCCGTAACTTTTTAATTCCTCAAGGTAAAGCCAAGCGTGCAACCGAAGCCAATAAAGCGGAAATCGCCGCCCGCCGTGTGGAATTAGAAAAACAACAAGCTGCCATTTTGGCTGCGGCGCAAGCACGTGGTGAAAAATTGGCTAATTTCGTGGTAAGCATCACGCAAAAAGCCGGTGTGGATGGCCGTTTATTCGGTTCAGTTACTAACGGTGACATCGCCGAATCATTGGTAGCCAGCGGTTTCGAAGTCACTAAGGCTTTGGTTCGTATGCCGGATGGTCCGTTAAAAACCATCGGCGATCATGCTGTTAGCGTGGCCTTGCATCACGATGTAGTCGTGGGCATTACCGTTACTGTGGTGGCTGAAGCCTAAGGCCAAAAGCTTGGCTATAAGCTAGTACTGCAAATCAAAAAAGGCTACTTCGGTAGCCTTTTTTGTTGGGTAATCTGAGTGGTTATTCAGTATAATTGCTAGCATGGCCGACGAACAATTAGACGCATTAAAAATCCCTCCCCATTCAGTCGATGCTGAGCAGTCGGTGCTTGGCGGCCTGCTCTTGGAGAACGAAGCCCTGGATAAAGTGGCCGACATTTTAGGCGCTCAGGATTTTTATCGGCACGATCATAAAGCCATTTTCCAACACATAGCCAAACTCATAGAACACAACCGGCCAGCCGACATAGTTACGGTAGCCGAATCATTAGAAAGCACGGCAGAATTATCCGGGGTAGGCGGCATTGCCTATTTGGGCGCCTTAGCGCAAAGCACGCCTACTGCAGCCAACATCCGACGGTACGCTGAAATTGTCCACGAGCGAGCCGTGATGCGCCAGTTGGTGGTGGTGGGTTCCGGTATCGCCGAGAGTGCCTACGCGCCTAATGGGCGTGATGCACAGCAGTTGCTAGACGAAGCCGAGGCGAAAATTTTTCAAATTGCCGAAGGCGGGAAAAAGAGTTCGCAAGGCTTTGTTGATATCAAGGTCTTGTTGCCGCAAGTGGCAGACCGCATCGATCAACTGTTTTCACGGGATAACCCATCGGATGTCACCGGTGTGCCTACCGGTTTTACCGATTTGGATTCCATGACATCGGGCATGCAGGGTGGCGATTTAATTATCGTTGCGGGGCGTCCCTCCATGGGTAAAACGGCTTTTTCACTCAATATGGCTGAGAATGTGGCCTTGGACACCGGTCTGCCGGTTGCCGTGTTCTCCATGGAAATGGCGTCCACGCAATTGGCCATGCGTATGATAGGGTCGGTAGGTCGATTGGATCAACACCGCATGCGCACCGGGAAACTAGAAGACGAAGATTGGGAAAAATTAACCACGGCATTGGGTAGGCTAAACGAAGCCCCCATCTTTATTGATGAGGGGGCAGGCTTAAGCAGTTTTGATGTGCGCGCAAGGGCCAGGCGCTTGCACAGGCAAACCGGTAAGTTAGGTTTAATCGTGGTCGATTACTTGCAGCTGATGGCGGCGCCAGCAGGGCGTCAGGGTGAAAATCGCGCCACGGAAATTTCGGAAATATCCCGTTCACTCAAGGCCTTGGCTAAAGAGCTGGACTGCCCGGTAGTGGCGTTGTCGCAGCTCAATCGCAGTGTAGAGCAGCGCCCAGACAAGCGTCCGGTAATGAGCGATTTGCGCGAGTCCGGGGCGATAGAGCAAGATGCCGACGTGATATTGTTTATCTACCGTGATGAAGTGTATAACCCGGATAGCGTGGACAAGGGCACGGCGGAAATCATCATAGCCAAGCAGCGTAATGGCCCCATAGGCCGCGTTCGTCTAACGTTCATAGGCCAACACACCCGTTTTGAAAATTACGCGGGCAGTGGCCACATGGCCGACAGCTACTAGTCCGTATCCTAAGCTGGCCATGGCAAAAGCAAAAACCCTATACACCTGCACCGAATGCGGCGCTAGCGAACCGAAATGGCAAGGTCAATGCCCAGGCTGCCTTGCCTGGAACACTTTGGTTGAGACCTTAGAAGAAACCGTTAGCATCAACCGCTACGCCAATAAATTCGATGGTTTAACGCAAAGTGCTAGCCTGCAAAAAATAAGCAGCATACAAGCGGCCGATATTGCACGGCAAGCCACCGGCATCAGTGAGTTTGATCGCGTGCTAGGTGGCGGCTTGGTCGAAGGTGGGGTGGTGTTAATTGGCGGCGACCCGGGTATAGGTAAATCCACCTTGCTACTGCAGGTGTTATGCCACTTAGGCCGATCTGCCCAAGCTATCTATGTCAGTGGTGAAGAATCCCCTCAGCAAATCGCCATGCGCGCTAAGCGTCTTGGGCTGGATGCCAGTGAGGTGGAATTGCTGGCCGAAATTAATCTGGAGAAGATTTTAGCCACGCTGCAAACCCATAAGCCGAATATTGCCGTCATTGACTCCATCCAAACCGTTTATTCCGAGGCCTTGACTTCAGCGCCCGGTTCGGTCGCGCAGGTGCGCGAGTGTTCAGCTCAACTCACGCGATTGGCTAAGCAATTAGGCATTACCGTGATACTGGTTGGGCATGTCACCAAAGATGGCACCCTAGCTGGGCCGCGTGTGCTAGAGCACATTGTTGATACCGTCTTGTATTTCGAAGGCGATCAAAATTCCAGCTTCCGACTCATACGCGCGTTCAAAAATCGCTTTGGCGCGGTGAACGAATTAGGCGTGTTTGCCATGACGGAAAAAGGCTTGCGTGAAGTAGCCAACCCCTCGGCTTTATTCTTATCCCATCATGACAGCCAAGTGGCCGGCAGTTGCATCACCGTTACCATGGAAGGCACACGGCCTTTGTTGATTGAAATTCAAGCGCTGGTGGATGAAAGTCACGCGCCTAGCCCTAAGCGTTTGTGCGTGGGTTTAGAGCAAAATCGTTTGGCCATGTTACTGGCCGTGTTGCATAGGCATGCAGGCATTCCGTGTTTTGATCAAGATGTGTTCATTAATGCGGTGGGGGGCGTGAAGATTGCTGAACCTGCAGTTGATTTAGCAGTCATTTTATCCATTGTTTCTTCATTAAAAAACAAGCCATTAGACAATAAACTTATAGTTTTTGGTGAAGTAGGTTTGGCAGGGGAAGTGCGCCCCGTTCAAGGCGGGCAAATGCGCTTAAAAGAAGCGGCTAAATTGGGTTTTAGTAAAGCCATTGTGCCGAAATCCAATGCGCCTAAGGCCAAGATTGCTGGTTTAGAAGTGATCGCCGTCGAACGCTTAGATCAAGCATTGCAGCAATTGCGTCAACTATAATCGCCAGCCGACACTTGGCTAGCCTGAATCAGCTCAGCACAAATTAGACCGCTGCGCACCGCCCCTTCTATGGTAGCCGGGTAGTCCGCATAACAGTAATCCCCAGCAAGGTAGAAATTAGGCAGCGCCGTTTGCTGCAGTGGTCTAATTAGATCGGGCTTACAGGCATACGTGGCGCGCTTTTCTGTGATCACCTTATGCCATAGCGGCTTACCTAGCTCTGGGAAGGCTTGCTGAAGCTGGGCCGTCACTGCCTCGGCCAATTGCGCTTGCGACAAGTTTAGGTGCAAGCCCGCACCACTGATCACCACGGCGAGCAAGCCATGTTGCTGACACAGTTGGCCCCTATCGAACACCCATTGCCCTAGGCCATTGCTCAAGCCTATCATGGGCAGCCTTAATTTTGTGTGAGTCGGGTATTGCAGGTATAGCGTGACGATAGGTTGATAGTCAAAAGAGGCCAAGGCCAAGCGTTCTGCATGCAAGTCACTCAGGCCAGCCATCAGTTGGTTTGCGTTATGCGGTGCCGTGGCCAACACCACGTGGCTATACACTGTGGCCCCGTCTTCGCTGTTCAGTTGGAAACCTAAATCGCTTTTGCTAATGCCTGTGATGCGCTGTTTTAGCATAATGCGCACGCCGTGTTGCCTCAAGTAAACGCTGGCCGGGTCGCCTATCAATTTCGATAGGTCTTGTTTTGCCAATAAGAAATCGTTGTTTTTTTTCAGGCTAAACCAAGCGGAGCTAGCCAAGGTGTCTTTGAGCACATTTAAAAATACCTTCGTGCTGGCTACCTCAATAGGCGTATTCAACGCCGCCAGGCTAATCGGCTCCCATAGCAGTTGGATCGCCTTGCTGCTTTGGTTTTGAGCTTGCAAGAAAGAGGCTAGGGGCAGGTCGTGGTCCAGGCGGTAGCCATTAAAAGCCATGCGTGCCATCATGCCTATGCTGGCTATGCGTTCACTGAAACTCAAGCCTTGGCATGCAAGCAATCCTAGCAGCATGGCCAGCGGGGCGGGTAAGTAAGAGGAAGTAATTAGACTAAGCAGGCAACGGCCTGGACCTTGCATGCGTACGGAAAACGGCAACCTTAAAAAAGCTTGTTTTTCGCTAAGGCCTAACGTGTTTAATAGCCGCAGCGTGGATTTGTAGGCGCCGATCAAGATGTGCTGACCGTTGTCTAGGTCAGTGCTGCCGGAGCCATTTGTATAGGCTATGCTGCGTGCGCGCCCACCCAGCTCACTGCCAGCTTCAAATAGGCTAACCGCCCACCCTTGCTTAGCCATTGCTATCGCTGCACTGATGCCGGCACAACCGCCACCTATGATAGCAATCCGAGTTTTATGCATAGCGCTAGGCTTTATCAATACTTAAGCCAAACCTTAAGCGCCAGCAATATCTTTCTAAGCGCGCCTAGGGAGATGCGTGCGTTTAATACTTTTTCTGCGCCACTGGCGCCGATCTCGCGCAGCAGGGTACGGTAAATCGAGGCCATCATTAAGCTCACGCGTTGGTTTTTATGGTCTTCAGTTGGCAATACGCCAAGGGCTTTGTCGTAATAGCTTTCCGCTCGCTCAATTTGAAAATCCAATAAATGCTTCACGGCAACGGATTCCCTGCTGGCTAAAAGGTCATCCTCTCTGACGCCAAATTTAGTTAATTCGTCTAAGGGTAAGTAGATACGATTCCTTCTTGCATCCTCGCCAACGTCTCTGATGATGTTGGTTAGTTGAAATGCCATGCCTAAGTCATGCGCAAATTTGAGGGTCTTTCGATTGTTAAACCCAAATATTTGTGCGGACAACAAACCAACCACACTGGCCACGCGGTAACAATAGAGTTGCAATTGCTTAAAATCTTGGTAGCGGTTGAAGTTTAAATCCATCTCCATGCCGTCTATGATTTCCATGAAATGCTCGGCGTCTAATTGATAGGTGTGGATGGCCGGTAGTAAGGCCTTTGCTACCGGATGCTGCGGCTGGTTTTGATAGAGGCGTTCGATTTCGCTGCGCCACCAATTGAGTTTGGTTTTGGCTACCGATAAGTCCGTGCACTCATCCGCTATGTCATCTACCTCGCGGCAAAAGGCATACAAAGCGGTGATGGCGAGTCGCCTTGATTTGGGTAAAAAACGAAAGCTATAGTAAAAGCTGGAGCCACTTTTGGCGGTTTTTTCTTGGCAATACTGTTCTGGCGTCATGGGTTTCCTATTGCTTAAACAAGGCGGCAAATACAATGCGCAACCAATCTAAAGCTTGCAGCCTAGGCCTATGATTAAACACGTCACCTTGATGATGCCTAATCTTAGCCGCTATGCGTTCTCCGCCAGCAATAATCATGCGCATCTCTAGGCCTATGCGACCGGTTAATTTGCGCCCCAGCGGTTTGCCAGCGGCCAGCAAAGACTCGGCTCGGTTTAAATTGAAATGCATAAAAGCTTGCCAATTGGCGTCGGGTAATTTTACACCAGAGGCAAACTCCCCTAGTGTCTGTTCGCTAATGCCATAGGCCTGCATTTCATCTTGGCATAGATAAATACGTTGTTTACCGGCATTTTTTTGCAGGTCTATGGCTATATCTTGTAGAAAGTTGATTAATTGCAATGCCGTGCAGATTTTGTCGGCATAAGCGCTGTTTTCCGAATTGGCGGCGCCGTATAGCGATAGCAGCAAACGGCCTATAGGATTAGCGGAACGCTCACAATAATGGCTAATTTCAGTGTAATTGGCGTAACGGGTTTTGCTCACGTCTTGCTTAAATGCATCGAGTAAATCGTAAAACGGTTGGTAGGGTAATTGGCGCGCTTTTATCATGGCGCCTAAGCTTAGAAAAAAATCGCTATTTGGCTTGATGTAGGCCGCCAATAAATCCAGTTCATGGCGATAATCATCCAGTAACGCGAGGCGCTGACTGACACTAAGCTCACCCTCGTCTGCGAAATCATCGGCTTGCCTAGCAAAGCGGTAAATTAAGGCAATCGGTTCGCGCAAACGGGCAGGCAGAACAAAGGATGCAACCGGAAAATTTTCGTAGTGCTGTTGCGCCAAACGTAGGCTATCAGCCGCAATGGCCTGAGCGTCTAGAGGGGTGTGTGGCTGCGTCATCATGGCGTGAGTATGCCACAATTTGGCCAGCTCTCTTTGCTAAATTTAGTAAAGTAGCCAGTAAAAAGCCGCTATTTTGTGCAATAAACTATGCAATAAATGGCTTAAGCTTTGTTAGAATCAATGCATTATCATTGTGTAAAACCTGGAGTCTTTCTGGGTCTACATTAATACTGGAATTAACCTTATGTTAGCTATCATTGGTGGAACCGGCTTAACCCAGCTCGACAACTTGGAAATCACCAGACGTTTGGTCGTGCGCACCCCCTATGGCGAGCCATCGCAACCATTGGTATTGGGTAAGATTGCCGGGCGTGACGTGGTGTTTTTAGCTCGGCATGGCAGTGGGCACACCATTGCCCCGCATAAAGTGAATTACCGTGCAAATATCTCGGCTTTGCACCTGCAAGGCGTCACGGAAATAGCGGCCGTCGCTACAGTTGGTGGCATCCATGCAGAATTGATGCCTGGCAACATAGCCATGCCGCACCAAATTATTGATTACACACACGGTAGAAATGCCACCTTTTTTGACGGCATGGATTTGCCGGTCAAACACATAGACTTTACCGAACCGTATTGCGCAAAATTACGCGATAAATGGCAGCAAGCCGCAATCGCAATTGGCGAACCTTTAATTGATCATGGCGTGTATGCCGCTACGCAAGGCCCGCGATTGGAGACGGCTGCTGAGATTGACCGTCTAGAGCGCGATGGTGCCACCATGGTAGGCATGACGGGCATGCCAGAAGCCGCGCTGGCTAAGGAGCTGGGCATAAGCTACGCCGTGATATGCCCGATTGCCAACCATGCGGCCGGTCGAGGCAAAAGCTTGCACAGCATACAATACGAGGAGGTCGTGGAAAATCTAAACTTGACCATGCAGCGCGTCCGCAATCTGATCGTGCAATTGGTTAAGCAGGCCTAATAAATGGCGATTAGAGAAGTTATACGCATGGGTCACCCGCTGCTGCTGCAGGTGGCCACGCCCGTGCAACAGTTCGATAGCCCAGAATTGCACGCACTGATTACCGATTTAGAAGACACCATGCTAGACATGAACGGAGCCGGCATTGCGGCACCGCAAATTGGCGTGAGTTTGCGGGTGGTTATCTTTGGGCAAAAGCTAACGGCCCTTGATGGCGCCAGTCCTAACAACCCCCGTTACCCGGATGCCGATGCCGTGCCTTACACCGTGTTAATTAACCCTACGCTGACGCCCATCGGTGATGAGTTTGAAGACGGTTGGGAAGGGTGCTTGTCGGTTCCCGGCATGCGGGGTATCGTGCCGCGCCATACGCGTCTTCATTACACGGGCTTTGATCAATACGGCCAGCCTATTGATAGGCTGGTCAGTGGCTTTCATGCGCGCGTGGTGCAACACGAATGCGATCATTTGGACGGCGTGTTGTATCCCATGCGCATTCCTAATTTAAAAGATTTCGGCTACACCAACGTTTTTTTCCCTAATCAGGATGTTCAAGACGACTAAATCTTTGCTATAATCCTGTTTCTTAAAAATCGCCAGTTGTTAATGCGATTGTGAGGAAGAGTGGCAGAGCGGTTTAATGCTACAGTCTTGAAAACTGTCGTGGGTGCGAGCCCACCGTGAGTTCGAATCTCACCTCTTCCGCCACCCGAATAACAAAAAAGCCGCTTATTAGCGGCTTTTTTGTTTCTGCTGGTTTCTTACTAGAATCCAATTTGTTTCTAGACTTTAGTTGCAATGCAATTGTCCAGGTAAATAGCTAGGCGCAATTTTTAAGGCTTTTTCTTTTGCACCGATGGGGCCGTATTAATTGGGGAAACGGTAATGGTGATTTTCGAGGCCATGCTAAGCGCCGAGCCCTCAGTAATCTCTAGCGTGGCTGATTTTTTCGTATTGGTGAAGACCAGTATGCTGTTTTTAGATTTGGACGCCGAGAGTAATGTCCAGCCCGCCTGCGGGTATTGATCAATAAAGAAAGCCACGGCGTCACTAGTCGAGTAGGGGCAAAGGATTTCCAAACGGCCCACCCATGACTCGCCTTCGCCTAATACCAAGGAATTTTCATTCACTATTCGCGCATCTTTGGGCAGGGGCATGTCGCCTAGCATGCTTGCATTGAGCTTGCTTACATTTTCTGATTTGCTATTGATCATGCCGCCATTGGCCGCGCATGCGCTAAGAAATGTGGCAATGATGAATATAAGAAACAATCGTAAGGAATTAATTTTAATGCTCCAGTGAGTTTGTTGTTATTTGAATCATAACCTTAAATAAAATCCTGCGCTAGCAATGCTTGACCAGCCATCATGCCATGTTGCTTAGTGCATAAGCTGGCCATTCGTAGCAAGATTTTCCCATTAATTTTCTTTTGGTGATATGATGTGCGCCGTTTTAAATTATTTTTTTTAGTCGCTTTTATTAGCGGCTTTGTTTACTTAATACACATAGTGCTAGGAATAAATCATGAGTCAAATTACCGTAGAACATAACCCGTCTGAAGAGAAATTAAAGGCGCTAGGCGTTTCAAGTTGGTCTATCTGGGATTGTGCCCCATCAAAATTCCCATTGGATTTTGGTATGACAGAAAGTGCTTACGTGCTTGAAGGTGAAATTCACGTCACACCTCAAGGTGGCGAAAAAGTCGTTATCAAAGCAGGCGATTTCGTGGTGTTTCCAAAAGGATTGAAATCCAACTGGGAAGTTGTGAAACAATTGAAGAAGCATTACAAACACAGTTAATCAAACTGAGTAAATAAAAAAGCCTTGATGATCCAAGGCTTTTTTATTGCCTATTGCTAAGGCGTATCCAGCTTAGATCTCATTAATTAAAGCATTACGTAAAGCTTCAAGCTTGACCGGGTTTAACTTCTTGCCTTTTCTGGCGGAAATCAAAAAGATGTCTTCAGCACGGTTCCCCAGGGTATTGATTTTGGCATTGTGCAGTTCAATTTCTTCGGCCATTAGTTGATGCGCCAAACTCGCTAGCAAGCCGGGTCTGTCGTTGGCTATAATTTCCAATTTGTGATGGTGGCTGTCGGTTTGTTCACTAATCGTGACTTGCGTTGCTATAGGCATGTATTTGACTTGACGGCTAATGCGGCCTTTTAGCGGTGGGCTCAATAAGAGTGTGGCATCTAGCTTTTTACTTAATTCGAATTCAATGAATTTTAATAGTCCGCTATAGCTGACCGATTTGCCGGATTGATCGAGCACAATAAAGCTATCTAACGCGTAAGCATGGTCGGTAGTGTAAATCTTTGCCTCCACTATGCTGTAGGCCATGCTGTCAAAAAAGTTACATATCCTTGCAAACAAATCATTTTGATCCTTGCTGTATATCATTACTTGTATGCCATCGCCACTGGGGCTTAGGCGGGCTCTAACAATGGGTAGCCCAGTATTTAAATGCGGCGTTAACAGACGGCTATGCCAGGCTATCTCATCGCTGTCGTAGCGTATTAGATAATTCGAGCCAAAAGCTTGCCACAAAGGTTCGTAGGAATGACTGCTTAAGCCAAATTTGTGCAATTTTAATGCGGCTTCTTGTTTGCGTGTGACTAAGGCGTCTTGGCTGTAGCGCAATTGGTTGGCGAGCGCATGCTTGGTGGCTTGAAATAAGCTTTCCAATAGCCTGGCTTTCCAAGCGTTCCAGACCATAGGGCTGGTGCCCCGTATGTCTGCTACTGTAAGCAAATACAGCGCCGTCAAGCGTCGCTCGTTTTGTACAAATTGCGCAAACGATTCGATCACCAAGGGATCCGATAGGTCGGATTTTTGTGCGGTTGAAGACATCTTGAGGTGGGCCGATACCAGCCACGCCACGAATTCTGCGTCGTCCTTACTCAAGCCGTGCAGTTTGCAAAATCGTCTTGCATCAACGGTGCCTAAGGTGGAGTGATCGCCTCCGCGTCCCTTGGCAATGTCATGGAACAAAGCGGCTAAATACAATAAATGCGGGCCGTCAAATTGGCTGAAAAGTTGGCTGCAAAGTGGAAATTCGTGTTTCAGTTCGGCTTTAGCAAAACGTCTTAAATTAGCCACTACGTTTAGTATGTGTTCGTCGACCGTGTAAACGTGAAATAAATCGTGCTGCATCTGCCCGACTATCTTGCCAAAAGCCGGAATGTAGCAGCCCAATATGCCGTATTGATTCATGGCGCGCAGCGCGTGATTGACCCCGTAATCTTGCGATAAGATTTGCATGAACAAGCGCTTGTTTTGCGCAGACTGCCTAAACTCGCGATTGACTAATTTTTTGATGCGCATCAAGTTACGCAGCAGATTGGCGCTCATGCCGCTCAAGGTCTGATGCCGCTGCAACAACAAGAATGCCTCTAGAATGGCGCTAGGTTGTTGCTGCAAGAGGCCGGCATTTTTTGCCACCAACAAGCCGGCATGCGCTTCAAATCTAGCATTAATAGAGGTGATGGCTATGGGGTCTGGGGACAGGCTTTGTTGCAGCGTTTTCAACAATATTTCATTCATTACCCGTATGAACTTAACGCTGCGGTAATAAGCTTGCATGAGTTGCTCGCTGGCGCGTTTGCTGGCGGTGTTAAGGTAGCCTAGGTTGTCAGCCAGTTCATTCTGAAAATCAAATAACAACCTGTCTTCGCGGCGCTTGCTGAGGAAATGCAAACGTATGCGCAATAGCTGCAGGTGTTTTTGATGCTTCTGTATTTGCCGAGCTTCCGTTGCCGAAAGGATGCGTTGACTGGCTAACAATGACCAAATATTGCTTGCCGTTAAGGCTTTGCCAGCTGGTCTATTTAGGCTGCGCATTAGCCACAGTATCATGTGCAAGTCGCGCAGTCCGCCCGGACTTTCTTTAATGTTGGGCTCTAAGTTGTAGGCCGTGTCATTAAATTTAGCGTGCCGTTGTTGTTGTTCTTGCAGCTTGGCATGAAAGAATCTTGCCACGGCTTCCGGTTTATCAAAGGCTTTTTCGGTTTCTGCTACAAAGTCATGGTATAGACATAGGCTGCCGTCTAAATAACGGTATTCCATCAAATTGGTTTGCACCGTGATGTCTTTTGCTGCCTCAATCATGCATTCATTTAGGCTGCGCACGCTGTGGCCGACGCTCAGGCCTATGTCCCAAAGCCAGCCAATTAAAGTTTCAAGTTGCTGGTTAATCTGCTTATCGTTAATAGCCGATTCGGGTACCAGGATGAGTAAGTCTATATCGGAATGCGGGTAGAGCTCAGCGCGACCGTAGCCGCCAACGGCGATGAGGCTGCATGAGTCGCTTGCGACTGTTTGTTGCCATATTTCTTTGAGTAAGCCATCTATGAGCTGGCAATGCTGCTTAAATAAGCGGTGTTGCTGAGCATGGCTTAGAAAGTCGGCCTCCAATGCTTGGTAGCCGAGTCTAAGCTGCTGGCGCCAAGCATTAACGTGCGTGGTTTCTGGCTTGCTTACTATGCTGGGTGTGCCAACTGGCATGAGCGAGCGTGGGCTTACAATGAGCGGATAAAGCCGGGGGCGGCAGGTGAGCCGTCGGACAAGGTCATGACTTCAAAGCCGTGTTCGGTTACCAATATGGTGTGTTCCCACTGCGCGGAAAGGCTGCGGTCTTTAGTGACTATGGTCCAACCGTCTGGCATTTGTTTGATGTCGCGTTTGCCGGCATTAATCATGGGTTCTATGGTGAACATCATACCGGCTTTTAGTGTTAAGCCGGTGCCCGGTTTGCCGTAGTGCAATACCTGCGGTTCTTCGTGAAACACTTTGCCTATGCCATGCCCACAAAATTCGCGGACCACGCTGTAGCCGCTTTTTTCAGCAAAAGTTTGTATGGTGTAGCCGATGTCACCTAATGTTGCACCGGCTTTTACTTTGCTGATGCCCAACCACATCGCTTGATAAGTAATTTCGCACAGGCGCTTGGCTTGATTGGTTACTTCGCCGACATAGAACATGCGGCTGGTGTCGCCGTGGTAGCCGTCTTTGATGACCGTAATATCGATGTTAACAATGTCCCCATTTTTCAGTGCTTTCTCGCTGGGTACGCCGTGACAAATTTGCTGATTGATGGAGGTGCATATCGATTTGGGGTAGGGCTTATGGCCGTCTGGCGCATAATTAAGCGGCGCTGGGATGGCCTGCTGCACGTCAACAATATAATCGTGGCAGAGTTTGTCTAACTGGTCGGTGGTGACGCCGTGCACAACGTGCGGCGTAATAAAATCCAGCACTTCGGAGGCTAATTTACCTGCTATGCGCATTTTTTCAACATCGTGTTGGTTCTTAATAGTAATGGCCATGAACGTTTAGCTTAAATAATGATGACGCCATATTAGCATAAACCACCCTGTCTATTAGGATGGCAGTGCCTCTTAGTTTGCTGCAGAGGGTGACCTGTTGATTAATGCCAGCCTCATTAAGCGGATAAAAATTGCAGTAAATTGCTAGCAAACTCAGATGCTTAATGGTAATATGCGGCCTCTGCAATTTTTGCAGGCATGCAACTTCGATTCAAGTTGTAAATTTTGCACACAAGCCTATCAAGGGTGCTTTTACAATATGTCTTTGAATAAAGACATATAATTAAAGGTGTTACTGGTCTTGTGTGAATTGATAACCCTTTTGAAAAGAGAGAAATTATGTCTATCACCATGCGTGACATGTTAGAAGCCGGTGTTCACTTCGGCCATCAAACCCGCTACTGGAATCCAAAAATGGCACCGTTCATTTTTGGCGACCGCAACAAGATTCATATCGTTAACCTAGAAAAAACGCTGCCATTGTTTGAAGAAGCGCTGAAGCATGTGCGCACGCTAGCTGCTAATAAAGGCCGCATTTTATTCGTCGGTACAAAACGCCAAGCGCGTGATATCGTTAAAGAAGAAGCCAGCCGCGCAGGTTGCGCTTACGTTAACCACCGCTGGTTAGGCGGCATGTTAACTAACTTTAAAACAGTTAAACAATCCATCAAACGCTTACAAGATTTTGAAGCCATGGTATTGGATGGCAGCCTAGAGAAATTTGGTAAAAAAGAAGCGCTAGGCTACAAACGTGAAATCGAAAAATTAGAGCGTTCTATCGGCGGCATTAAAGAAATGGGTGGCTTGCCAGACGCGATCTTCATCATTGACGTGGGTCATGAAAGCGGTGCCATTACCGAAGCGGCCAAATTGGGTATCCCAGTAATCGGCGTGGTTGATACCAACAACTCACCTGACGGCGTTGCTTTTGTTATTCCTGGTAACGACGATTCTAGCCGAGCCATTCGTTTGTATGCCCGTGGCGTGGCTGATGCCGTGCTTGAAGGCCGTAGCTCGGTAATTTCTGAGTTGGTTAAATCAGCGGCTGAAGAAGAAACAGTGGAAGTGGCAGACGTTGCCGCCTAAGTAAATTAGGCACAAAAGGGGCTTAGGCCCCTTTTTTAGTTTAAAAAATAGACACATAAAATCAAGCAATTAAGCTGTATTTTTAATGCAGCTTTTTAATAATTTAGGAGTTAAAAATGGCTGAAATTACCGCAAGCATGGTAAAAGAATTACGTGAGCGCACCGATGCGCCTATGATGGATTGTAAAAAAGCGTTGACTGAAGCCGATGGCGACATGACCCGTGCAGAAGAGATATTACGCGTTCGTTTTGGCAATAAAGCCAGCAAGGCAGCAGGCCGTGTTGCAGCTGAAGGCACGGTAGGTGTATTTATTGCAGCAGACGGTAAATCGGGCGCCATGATAGAAGTGAACTCTGAAACAGACTTCTGCGCTAAAAATGAAGATTTCCTTAAATTTGTTAACGAGTTAGCCGTGGTCGTAGCGGCTAAAAACCCAGCCGACATCAATGCAGTTAGCGAATTAGCCATGCGCGATTCAACCGTTGAGGGCACACGCGCTCAATTGGTAGGCAAAATTGGTGAAAACATTACGCCACGTCGTTTTGTCTGCCCAAGCGTTAAAGGTAAATTAGCCAGCTACATACACGGTAGCAAAATCGGTGTGTTAGTGGATTTGGTTGGTGGGGATGACACTTTGGCTAAAGACATTGCTATGCACATTGCTGCGGCTAAGCCAAAAGCCTTGGACGTAAGCGGTATTGATGCCAGCTTGATTGAGGCGGAACGCCGTGTGGCTATAGAAAAAGCCAAGGAAGCCGGCAAGCCGGAAGCCATGTTGGAAAAAATTGCCGATGGCACGGTGCAAAAATTCCTTAAAGACGTGACCTTGCTAAGCCAAGTTTTCGTTAAAGACGACAAGCTAACCATAGAACAATTGCTTAAATCCAAAGGGGCTAGCGTGGCATCGTTTACCATGTACACGGTTGGCGAGGGCATTGAAAAAGCAGTGGTCGATTACGCAGCAGAAGTGGCCGCCGCGGCAGCCATGATTTAATCATGTAAAAAGCATAGCCATTGCGGCTATCACGTGTGAAATGGAAAAATGGGGCCTTTAATCAGGCCCTATTTTTTTGCTTAAAAAGACCGTTAAATTTTGCATTGCTGGCCATTTTTTTATGCCTAAAAAGCCGTTTTTATGCTTAAATAAGCAAACTTTTTACAAAGAGAAATATTATGGCAGCACCCGCCTACAAAAGGATCCTACTCAAACTTTCTGGTGAGGCTTTAATGGGCGACGATGCATACGGCATCAATCGTGCCACCATTAATCGCATCGTGGCTGAAGTTAAGGAAGTGGTGGATTTGGGGGTGCAGGTTGCGGTTGTCATTGGCGGGGGCAATATTTTTCGTGGTGTCGCGCCAGCGGCTGCTGGGATGGATAGAGCCACGGCCGATTACATGGGTATGTTAGCCACTGTGATGAATGCCATGGCATTGCAAGATGCGATGAAAAACATAGGCTTGAATGCCCGAGTGCAGAGTGCCTTGAATATAGAGCAGGTAGCAGAGCCGTATATACGCGGTAAAGCCATACGCTACTTAGAAGAGGGCCGCGTGGTTATCTTTGGCGCCGGAACCGGCAATCCGTTTTTCACCACGGACACCGCTGCTGCATTACGTGGCATGGAAATGAATGCCGATGTGGTAATAAAAGCCACTAAAGTCGATGGCATCTACACTGACGACCCTAAAACCAATCCAGAAGCCATGCGTTATAAAACCGTTAGCTTTGATGAAGCCATCATCAAAAATCTAAAAGTCATGGACGCCACGGCATTAACCCTATGCCGCGATCAAAAACTACCTATAGTGGTATTCAGTATTTTTAAACAAGGCGCACTGAAAAGGGTGTTGTTGGGTGAAGACGAAGGCACCATGGTAACGCCGTAACGTTGGTCATCCGTTCAAATTAAATGATCAAATTCAAGCCTGTTAACGCTCAGGTAATACTTAAGCTACTTAGTTGGAGAACTGCATGTTAGATGAAGTGAAAAATAATGCGGCGCAAAAAATGCAAAAATCATTGGAAGTACTAAAAAATGATTTAGCTAAAGTCCGCACTGGTCGTGCCCACGTTGGTTTATTGGATCACGTAATGGTTGAATATTACGGTTCCATGGTGGCGGTTAATCAAGTGGCCAACGTTAATTTGGGTGATGCCAGAACCATCAATGTGCAACCGTTTGAAAAAACCATGATAAGCAAGGTGGAGAAAGCTATCCGTGACAGCGACCTAGGATTAAATCCAGCCACCAGTGGCGATTTGATTAGGGTCCCTATGCCTATGTTAACGGAAGAACGCAGGCGCGACATGACCAAGATAGTCCGCAGTGAAGCAGAGAGTGCCAAGGTCTCAATCCGCAACGTTAGGCGTGATGCCAATGATGCATTGAAAAAAATGCTCAAAGACAAAGAGATTCCAGAAGACGATGAGCGTCGGGCCCAAGACGATATTCAAAAAACCACCGACAGAGCCGTGGCTGAGGTTGATAAAATGCTGCAGGTCAAAGAAGCCGAATTGATGGCTGTTTGATTATTCCGATCCAAACTTGCAGGCTATATAACCCACACAACGATCGGAGTTATCGTGGCTTTTTTTTCTAGCGCGACCAAAAGCATCCCCATAAGCACAGACATGCCACAACACATTGCCGTCATTATGGACGGCAATGGGCGTTGGGCACGCAAGCGCTTTTTACCCAGGGTAGCGGGGCATAAGCACGGCATGGATGCAGCGCTTGAATTGGTTAAAGCCTGCGTAGACCACAATATCGCTTACCTAACTTTGTTCGCGTTTAGCAGTGAAAATTGGCGCAGACCAGCCGATGAAGTTTCCTTCTTGATGGGTTTGTTCATACAAGGGCTAAAACGAGAAGTGGCAAAGCTGCATGAAAACAACATTAAATTGGTTTTAATTGGCGATCGCACGCGTTTTAATGCTGAATTGATAGAACAAATAGAATTATCCGAACGTTTAACCGCCAATAACACTGGCTTGACTTTAAGCATCGCTGCAAATTACGGCGGGCGCTGGGACATCTTGCAGGCCTTGAACAAGATGCGTATGGCCATGCCTTCCCACGCTGGAGACTTCGACGAGGAACACCTGGCGCCGCATCTTGCCATGCATTTCGCTCCCGAGCCTGATTTGTTCATACGAACCGGAGGTGAAAAACGCATAAGCAATTTTATGCTCTGGCAGTTGGCTTACACCGAGCTCTACTTTACCGATACCTTATGGCCAGATTTTGATCAATCTGCTTTTAATTTAGCCCTGGCATCCTACCAAAATCGCGAGCGCCGCTTCGGCCGCACGAGCGAGCAGGTAAGCGATGCGGCTAGCAATAACTAAGGCTTCACATGCTTAAAACCCGCATTGTTACTGCCTTTTTTCTCGGATTATTTTTTTCCATCGCCTTGTTTAAAGCTTCCGATCAAGTCTGGGCTTTGCTTACGCTATCCGCTACGTTGATTGCTGTTTGGGAGTGGTCCAATTTAATCAAGCTAAATAAGCAGCAGACCTGGCTAAATCTAGCTTGCACTGCCAGCGTGGCTGCCATGATATTGTTCTCAGCATTGCTACCGTCTGCTTATTTCATCGATATCTTGGCTGTTTTAGTGCTTTGCTTGGCCACGTTTTTTTGGTTGATTATTGCACCCGTATGGCTGCTAACTAGAAAAGAAATTCGCAATCGCTTGCTACTGGCCACACTCGGGTTTTGTTTACTATTATCACTTTGGCTGGCTTTAATTGGTTTGCAAAAAATCAGCCCATGGATGCTGTTAGCCGTCATGGCTACAGTATGGTTAGCGGACAGTGCGGCCTATTTTTCTGGCAAGCAATTTGGACGGCATAAACTAGCAGTGGAAATCAGTCCAGGTAAAACATGGGAAGGCGTTGCAGGGGCTCTCTTGGCCGTTACCGTTTACGGCTTAGCACTTTGTTATTACTGGCACATTAGCCGTTGGCTGATTGTTGCATTATGGTTCTTGGTGGTGTTAAGCGTGATGGGTGATTTGTTTGAATCCTTACTAAAACGCCATGCTAATGTAAAAGACAGCAGCCAATTATTGCCTGGCCACGGCGGCCTGCTGGATAGAATAGATGGATTGATGCCCACCCTGCCAGTGGCCTTGTTTTATATATACTTCCCATTGTTTGCTGATTTGCAACTTCATGTCCGATAAGCTATCCAGGCAAGCCATGCAACAAGTGACCATACTGGGCGCCACGGGCACCATAGGCATGCAAACTTTAGACGTTATCGCACAGCATCCCAAACGGTTTGGCGTATTTGCTTTGAGCGCGAATAACAACGTGGCCGGTATGTTGGCCTTGTGTAAGCAATACCAGCCGCAATTTGCCGTGATGTTGCAAGCACAGGCGGCTGCCCAGTTAAGCCAAGAACTTAAAGTTATCGGCTCCAAAACATCGGTATTGCATGGCGAACAAGCGCTCAGCGAGGTGGCGGCGCACGAAGACGTGGACATCGTCATGGCTGCCATTGTCGGTGCCGCAGGCCTGCATCCAGCCATGGCTGCGGCAAAGGCCGGCAAGCGCATTCTTTTAGCCAACAAAGAGACATTGGTCATGGCAGGCAAGCTGTTCATGCAAGCCGTGCAAGAGGGCGGAGCAACCCTATTGCCCATAGACAGCGAGCACAATGCTATTTTTCAAGCAATGCCGCCACATAAGGTCAGCGATTTAACACGCATGGGGGTTAAAAAAATACTCCTAACCGCATCCGGCGGCCCTTTTAGAAATGCCACTTTAGAAAAACTGCAGACGGTTAACCGAGCCGAAGCCCTCAATCACCCTAATTGGGTGATGGGGCCTAAAATCACCATCGACTCGGCTACCTTAATGAACAAAGGCCTAGAGGTCATAGAGGCGCACTGGCTATTTAATGCCAGCGCAGAGCAAATTGAAGTGGTGGTGCACCCGCAAAGCGTCATCCATTCCATGGTGGAATACATAGACGGCAGCATACTGGCGCAATTGGGCAATCCGGATATGCGCACCCCTATTGCATACGGTTTAGCCTACCCAGAGAGGTTGAGTAGTGGTGTAGCCAGCTTGGATATATTGGCCACGGCGCGTTTGGATTTTCGCGCACCGGACACAGTCCGTTTTCCGTGCTTGCAATACGCATACGATGTGCTTAGCGCTGGCGGTACGGCACCTGCTATATTAAATGCTGCCAACGAAATTGCCGTGGAGGCGTTTTTGGCTGAAAAAATCAGCTTTATGGCTATTCCTCGCACCATAGAGCAAGTCTTGTCCTTGTCGAATTTTTCCGCCGTTGAGTCTATAGAGCAATTAGTATCGGTTGATACTGAAGCTAGGCTTGCTACAGCTAAAATTATTCAGGCGCTATGTTAGCCCCCTTAGCTTTTATTCTGGCGATAGCCGTATTGGTGACGGTGCATGAATACGGCCATTTTCAGGTGGCACGATGGTGCGGCGTGCGGGTGCTAAAATTTTCCATAGGCTTCGGTAAGCCACTGTGGGTGAAGAAGTTCGGTAAGGATCAAACCGAGTTTATCGTTGCAGCCATCCCTTTGGGTGGCTATGTCAAAATGCTGGATGAGCGTGAGATTAATCCTGAGGGGGTTGAGCACACACACTATTCTGACGCTGAGCTAAATCGGGCTTTTAATCGTCAACCTGTTCTTAAACGCATGGCTATTGTTTTGGCTGGGCCCATAGCCAACCTGCTTTTGGCCATCCTGTTTTACAGCATGCTGTTTATGATGGGGGTGGTCGGTCTAAAGCCAATTTTAGCTGACGTTGCCCCGCAGAGCCCTGCCGCGCTGGCCGGCTTTGAAATTGGCGAAACCGTGCAATCGGTTGACGGCAGGGCCGTTGCAAGCTGGCAGGATTTTCATTGGTTAGTGCTTAAATCCTCACTCAATCAGGAAAGTGTAGAAGTTGCTGGCTTAAGCAAGCAGCAAACACAAAAAAGCCATTCCTTAAACTTAAATACTTTGCGCAAGGCTGAGGCCAATGAGGATGCTTTTGCTAGCCTGGGTTTCACGCCTGAGCAAGTGATGATGCCCGCCAGAATTGGTGAAGTTGTGAGCGGCAGTCCCGCGAGCAATGCCGGCCTTCAAGTGAATGATTTAATAGTGGCCGTGGATAAGCAATCAATAAGCACATGGCAGGATTTTGTTGCTTACGTCAGGTTGCATGCTGGTAACGAGTTAGCTGTGCAAATTTTACGCGGGGAAGCCATATTAACGCTGCGCATCAAGCCCACACTTGAAATGGAGCAGGGTGTTGCCGTCGGGCGCATAGGCGCGGCGGTCAAAATGCAAACAAGCGGATTGGTTTTGCAGCAATACAGTTTGCCAAATGCAACGATAAAGGCCATCGAAAAGACTTGGGATACGGCAGCATTCAGCCTGCAGATGCTGTTTAAAATGCTCTTAGGTCAGGCGTCCTGGCAGGGCATAAGTGGGCCGGTTACCATAGCCAGTTACGCTGGCCAAAGTGCGACCATGGGCATTAAGGTTTTTATCGGCTTTTTGGCTTTAATTAGCATCAGCTTAGGCGTGTTAAATCTATTGCCCATACCAGTTTTAGATGGCGGTCATTTGATGTACTATACGGTAGAAATTTTAACTGGCAAGCCCGTACCTGAGTCAGTCATGGCCATGGGGCAAAAAGTGGGTCTGACCTTATTGGGTTTGATGATGATGGTTGCTTTTTATAACGACATAACTAGATTAATAACGGGCTGATGCATGGCATTGAAAAAAGTAAGCACCATTAAAAAAATCCCATCAGGACGCTTCTCCCTGCAACTCAAACCCATCCTGTTATTGCTCACTGGCTTGTTCGCCAATGCTGCCATGGCCATGGCGCCTTTTGTTATTAAAGACATACGGATTGAAGGTATACAGCGCACCGAAGCCGGTACCGTGTTTACTAATTTACCGGTCAAGGTCGGCGACAGCATGACGGATGACTTAGCCTCTCAAGCGATTAAAGCCTTATACGGCACCGGTTTTTTTAAAGACGTTCGCATAGAAGCGGAAGGCGATGTGCTGGTAGTAACCGTTCAAGAGCGCTCATCGATTGCGCAGATCGATTTTAGTGGTAACAAATCCTTCCCCACCGACAAGATGAAAGAAGGTCTTAAGCAAATTGGTATTGCAGACGGCCAGATTTTTGATAAGTCGCAGTTAGACCGCGCCGAACAAGAAATTAAGCGTCAATATCTTTCACAAGGCAAATACGGTGCCAGTGTAAAAGCCGTGGTCTCGCCACTGGAACGCAATCGCGTCGCAGTGCGCTTTGATATCGAAGAGGGCGCCGTATCAAAGATACGCAGCATTAATATTGTTGGCAACCAAGCCTTCTCAATGGATGATTTACGCGCGGAGTTTTTGCTCACCACGCCCAATTGGATGAGTTGGTGGAACAAAGACGATCAGTATTCCAAACAAAAATTGAATGCCGACCTTGAAACACTGCGTTCTTTCTACATGAATCAAGGCTACCTTGAATTTAATATCGACTCCACACAAGTCTCCATCACACCAGATAAAAAAGACATTTACATTACCGTCAACATCACCGAAGGGGAAAAATACTCCATATCAGAGGTGAAGTTGGCCGGCGAAAGCATCGTGCCAGACAGCGAATTGCAGGCATTAATCGCTGTTAAGAAAGGCGACACCTTTAGCCGAAGCAACATCACGCAGTCCAGTAAGGCCATCAGCGACCGCTTGAGCAATGAAGGCTATGCCTTTGCTAATGTGAATCCTGTCCCTGAGGTTAACAAGGAGTTGCATACCGCTGCCTTCACTTTTTACATAGACCCAGGTAAACGCGTCTATGTCAGGCGCATCAACATTGTAGGCAATACCCGCACACGTGATGAAGTAGTGCGTCGTGAAGTACGACAATTGGAATCGGCTTGGTATGACTCAACCAAAATCAACCGCTCCAAAGAGCGTTTAGTACGTACGCAATATTTCTCAGACGTGAACGTAGAAACGCCAGCCGTTCCAGGTACGGCTGATCAAGTAGATCTAAATATAAGCGTGGTAGAGCAATCGACCGGCAGCGTGCAATTTGGTGCGGGCTTGTCCAGTAACGAGGGCGTGGTCTTTGGTGTTACAGTTAACCAGAATAATTTTCTTGGCACCGGTAACCGCGTGAGTGCTCAGTTAAATACCGGCAAAGTGAACACCACCTACGCGCTATCGTATACCGATCCTTACTTTACCCCTGACGGTGTCAGCCGTGGCTTCGATGTCTACAGGCGCGATGTTAACACTGGCAACCAAGCCGGTAATGTCGGTACATTTCAAACATCATCTTATGGTGGCGGTGTTCGTTTTGGGGTGCCATTAAATGAGCGTGATGGCATTAATTTTGGTTTAGCTGTAGATTTAACCGACATTACTCTGTATGCGGAAAGTCCTGTGCAATACCAAAAATTCTGTAATGCAACTGGACCGTCATGGCCCCAAAGCTGCACTAGCAATTCCGTTATGTTGAGTGCAGGCTGGTCTCACGACAGTCGAGACAGCATCATGTATACCACTAAGGGGGTTTTCCAGCGCTTAAGTGGCGAAATCAGTATGCCGGTATTGGATTTAAGATATTATAAAATAGACTATAGGCATTCATGG
>JBEDKJ010000009.1:0-15664 GCA_041172285.1 Pseudomonadota bacterium | reverse complement strand
ATGCGCTTGGCAGGCTTTGAGTAATGGCGCTTGCAAAGCTTGGTAATCGGGCAAGCTGACAAACTTATATAAAGCAGCGGTTAGGTAGGTGGTTGGACTGGTCATGGCTATCGGTTTTTTGCAAAGCGCTATGGTATCACCAGGAGGCTATAGCATTCATGCGAATTTAACATACAAGTATTACAGACTAGAAATGGTTAATAATTAGGATCTCACCGTTGCCTTTATTGGCGGCATCGCCCAACCAGCGTTTCACCCGCTGTGTATTTAGATTGGCAAAGGCTTGGGAATAGGGTGCGAAAGATTTATACAACAAGTTCAAGAAGGGTAAGGTATGGCTACCGCATGCCTGCATGGTTGGGTGCAAGTCTGGCTGGGTGGTGAGCAGCAATGTGCCGCGGTGCATGCTAAACCCAGCGTAAGCGCCAACCTTGCCAAGCACGCCTATGGTGCCAGCCAGCATGCGGCTGGCGCAATAATCGCCAGCATTGCCTTCGATTAATATGAGCCCGCGGCGCATTTGATCGCCCACGCGGTCGCCGGCATGGCCTTTTACCACTACCGTGCCGCCTAACATGCCTTTGCGTAAGCCGGCCGCTGCGCCACCTAAAAAATCACCGGTGTTGCCATGAATAACCATCAACCCGTCTTGCATATTGCACGCCGCCAAATCTGCCGTGTTGCCTAGGCAGTGTATTTCGCCGCCTTTCATAGCAAAGCCTAAATACGCTCCCGCGTCGCCACTTATGTCGATGCGCCCGCTGCGCATGTTGGCGCCTAGGTAATCGAGTTGCTGCGTTGCGTTTAAAAAGCGCAGCGATGTCGGATCTTGGCCGCTGATGTCAAACAGTTCGTCGACGCGCACGGCCTGTTTGCCGTGATCAAGTGTGAGCGCTGCAATCTCACTTAATGAGCGATTGGCTAGCCTATCGGGCGTCAGTGCTGCGCAATTAATGGCAAACTGCAAAGGCTTTTTTAAGCTAAAGGTCAGCGCACTCATGCTTGTTTATTGCCCATAATGGTATGTAACTTAAAGTGGTGCGGACCCAGTTTGCCGCCGTAGTTGCCGGCCGAGATGCGTTTGACACCGCTGTCGGTGCCCAATGCGCAGATAGCAGCCATGCCGGCTTGCATGGCCAAAGCGATGTCGTCAAAACTTAGGCCGTCTATGACAATTTCCATGACGCTTTCTATGTCGCTTGATAGTTCGGTTTGCGTCACGCCTTTGAGCGTTGGGCAAAAGGCATCGTTGGTGGAGGCAAACATGGCGGCGTAGCGGCTACCCACTTTGGAGCCAGATCGCACCACACCACCAGGGAAAGGCATGATGACGTTAGGCAGGCGCTGCATGGCTGCAATTGCTACCTCGGCGGCGGCCAAAGCCGCGCTTTGTGAGGTGGCAAGAATTAAGAAATTCCCCCCACCTATGGCGCGCACCATGCCGGTGCTTTCCTCGCATAAAAATTCCCCGTCCATCACCGGTACACGCCAATAGCGTTTGCCGCCAATTAGTTTGCTGGTTTGAAAGCCGTCGCCAAAAAAGCGTAAATTTTTACCTAGATTAATGGGCTCGTCACTGGCGATGCCGGCAAAGGCGGCGGCGGTAGGGCAAGTTAGCACGCATTGGCCCATGCGTGTTTCCAGTTGTTGCATAAGCACTTTGCTGCCCATGGCAAACATTAAAATGGACACGCCGGGTCTGCCGTCCGGGCTGAGCTCGCTGCTGATTTCGGCTTCTATGCCGGCTTCCACCCCGCAACCTATTACCGATGTGGCAAACCCTGTCATGGCATGGGCGGCGTGGTAAGCCCATTTAAGATTCTGCGCGGTGATGATGACGCGGGTGCCGCGCATGTTGAAGGCTTCCGCAAAGGTGTCGTCTATCTGTATGCCGTTAATGATCATTTAAATCCGACTCATGCAAAAAATTAAGCGGTTTCATCGGAGTGCTTGCCGCTGTGTACGACGATGCTACCACGGCCATCATCGGCTATTTCGTCGGGGTTAATCTTAAAGTTCGCCAGTTGCATGGTTTGGTATTTGTTAAAGTAATCGCTCAAGTCTTTTTCCACGCTGACATCAAACGCCGGCTTGCTGGTGTGGGTGGCACCCCAAACAACTTTAACTACTTTGCCGTCTTTTACCACCAACTCGCCATTTTTAAACACGTAATCGGGTTTGCTAAACATGGCTTCGCGGTCAGCTTGGTCGGTGTAAACCGTGATGTCGGCCGCCGCGCCTACACCCAAATGCCCTCTGTCTTTTAAGCCTATCAGGCCAGCTGCGCCGGCACGGGTCATGATGGCGATGTCATATAGGCTGTATTCGCGGTCCAAACTCAATAAATTGCTCATGGCTTGTGCGTCTAAATTTAGCTTGGCAAAGGCCTCGTTTCTAAAGCTTTTATCCATTAACAGGCGAATTAAATGCGGGTAACTGGTGAACGGGGCACCATTCGGGTGGTCGGTGGTTAAAAAGATGCGCCAGGGGTCTTCCACGGATAAGAAAAGTTCCAGGCCTATGGCCCATTGCAGGGCATTCACGTAGTTTTGGTCGCGGTACTTGAATGGCACCACGCCGCAACCGGCATCGCATTCGATGTCCATCAACACGGCTTTTTTGGGATTGGCGTGGCGTGCGTTTAAGTGCTGCATCATGCTGTCACCCGACGCAGTGACGGTTTGGCCAAACAGAATTTGCCCGACGTCGGCGGTGATGTGTTTGTTTTTATTCAGTGCCTCGGCAATTTCTGCTGCAGCTGAAGAAAATTGTTTGTCGCCTTCTTTGCCGTAACTGTGAAACTGGATGTGCGTCAAATGCATGGGTATGCCATCGGAGGCACGCATGGTGTCCAGCGTGGTTTGAAAGTTACCGGCAGCACCTAAGTTATTGCAATGCACGTGCAGCGGTTTGGAAACGCCCAGTTCGTGCACGGCGCGACTTAGGCTTTGTAAAATTTGCCGGGGTGATACTTGGTAATGGCGGTTTTTTTCATCCAAATCCAACCTGCGTTGATTGAATTTAAAAGCATTAATGCCGCCCGGGTTGACCACCTTAATGCCTATGGATTGGGTGCTGTGCAATATCCAAGCCACGTAATCGTTGATGGCTTTTTGGTCTTGTTGGCTGGCCAGCATACGCAAAAAGTAATCGTCATTTCCCAATAAGGCATAAGCGCCTTTATCTATCATGGGGGTGTCGCCCATCTCTAAGTGCGCTTGCCTAGCATTCACTGGCATTAAGGCCGGTTCAAATGCCGCTGTGTAGCCCATTTCTATGTAGCGAAAGCCGGTCTCGGTACTGGTGGGTGTAGCAAAATGGCTGCAGCCTGGCGTGCAAATGTGCGCCTCCGGTTCGCTGTAGTGTTTGCTGGCCTGAAATTCCGGCAAGAGCATGCGGGCAATGTTAGTTTTGCCACCGCCTATGTGGCTATGCATGTCGATGGCACCGGCCATCACCACCTTGCCGCTTAAGTCTAGGCTGGTGTTTATTTTGATGGCATCGGATGGCTTAGCCACGATGCGACCTTCGCTGATGTAGATGTCCTCTAACACGCCGTTTTTTTGCTGGGCCGGATCGAAGACGCGTGCATTTTTAAGTTGGGTAATCATGGCATTAATTCCGCCAGTTTATTAAACACTTCTGTTAAGCGCGGTAGTTGAGAGGCCTGCAGTTTTTTAACCGGCAGGGCTATCGAGCCATCCATTCTAAACACCGTGCCGCTGTCGTGCACCGCTGGCACGCCGACTGGAATAAACACCGCCGGTGGGCGCTCAAACTGCGTGTTTGGATGGCCAATGACGATGCTAGGGCCGGCAAAGTGGGGCGGTGGCTTGGGATTAAACGTGCTGACCCAGAATAAAGCATCGCAGCTGTTAAGTTGAACGGCGGTGCTGTAGTGCTGCGTGTCGTAACTCACTTGTTGGTGCTTAAAGCGATTGCGACTGGGAAAGCCGCTAAGCCAGGTGCTGGTTTGGTTGACGCTGATGTCGCCGTCGCCGCTGTTTAGGCTCAAGCCGGCGACGCGAGTTTGCTCGTTGAGTTTAGCGATCAGTTGGGTAATGCTCTGCACGGTCAATTCCGCATTTGGGTAGGCCAATTCACTGGCTGACCAGACCACGACGGCATAGTTGGCTGCTTGTATTTTTTCCAACAAAGCCGTTAAGGCGGCCATGCTTAGGCCGGCCACCGATGTGGCTTTATTGGATTTTGCATAAGCCGGGTTGCACAGCCCATTAAGCGTATTGAGTATGGCTGGCAAGGCTTTTTTATCCGCCGCTAGTAAGGTGGGGGGTGTGCCATCGGGCGCCACGGCGGCTTTGGTGTCGGCCTCGTTCACCCCTAAATACACGACATGCGGCGTGCCCTTGTTAAATAAGCTGTCTTTATTCCAGACCAGTTTTTCAAAAAAGCGCGGGTGACTGCTGACGATGTCGGTGCCTATGGCCAGAATTAAATCAGCGCGATTTTTCACTTCGCTCAAGGTGGTGGTTTGCCATCCGCTATTTTGCATGGCCAAGGTGTTTCGCACGCTGGACTCACTGTGCATGTGGTCCAGGGTAGCCTGGCATTTTTCTGCTAATGGCAGAATGGCACGCATGCCTTGCACGTCCGTGCCCAATCCGGCAAACAAGGTTTGCTGGCTGTTTTGAAGAATCTTGGCGGCGGCGGCTAGAGCGGTATTAAGGTCGCAGGCCTGTCCGTTTACGCTGGCTGGTTGGCTAGTCGCTGTTACCGCCTGGCTAAAATAGCGCTGACTTTTCGCGCAGGAAATGCTCGCGCTAATGCCGCCTTGGTCATCTAAAGGCAAGTCATCACAAAGCAAGCCGCAAGCTGGGCAGGTGTGGTGTGAAGTTGGAATGGGTGGGTTGGCGACTGTCATTTAGCGTAATTTTGCCACATTGTACTTATTCGCGCTTAAAACAAGCGCTGAACATGCAATTTAGGTTTATTTTAAGCGTCAAAAATGGTATTTTATCGTTCTTTCAATGTAATCATTAAATGGAGTAATTATGGCTGTTCAACGCACGCTTTCTATCATCAAACCTGATGCCGTGGCAAAAAATGTAATTGGTAAAATCTACACCCGTTTTGAAAACGCCGGTTTAAAAGTGGTGGCGGCAAAAATGGCGCAATTAACTAAAGCCGAAGCCGAAGGTTTTTACGCCGTGCACGCAGCGCGTCCATTCTTCAATGATTTGGTTAAATTCATGATTTCTGGCCCAGTAATGATACAAGCTTTAGAGGGCGAAAATGCCGTGCAAGTAAACCGCGATTTAATGGGTGCCACCAATCCAAAAGAAGCGGCTGCCGGTACCATACGCGCTGACTTTGCCGAAAGCATTGATGCCAATGCTGTGCACGGTTCTGATTCAGCCGAAAACGCAGCCATCGAAATCAAATATTTCTTTGGATAATGCGCTGTATTTAATCAGGCCTGGTATGCATGTAAAACCAGTGTTTAATTAAATGCCTTAAGACTAAGCCCTAGATTAAGCACCAGTAAACAAGACGCGCGAGAGACGCCTTGTTTATTTGTGCTTAATTTATTTGAGACCCGACTTTGATCAATCTACTTAATTTTAATCAGCCGCAATTGGCCACGTGGTTCGCCGAGCAAGGTGAGAAGCCTTTTCGTGCCAAACAATTGATGCGCTGGATGCACCGTTTTGGCGTGCACGATTTTGAGCAGATGACGGACATCGCCAAGGTGTTGCGGGAAAAATTAGCCCGTGAAACAGAAATTACCTTGCCTAATGTGCAGTTGGAGCAAGTTTCCAATGACGGCACGCGCAAATGGTTGATCGGTACCGATACCGCCAATAGCATAGAGACGGTGTTTATACCGGAAGACGACAGAGGCACGTTGTGCATTTCCTCGCAAGTGGGCTGCGCGCTGGAATGCACGTTTTGCAGTACCGGTCGCCAAGGCTTTAATCGCAATTTAAGTGTGGCGGAAATCATAGGCCAATTGGCCATCGCTAACCGTTCCTTGCGTCAGGAGCCTGGCTACGATATGTTGCCGGCCGATGAGCGGATTATTAGCAATGTGGTGATGATGGGCATGGGTGAGCCTTTGGCTAACTACGACAATGTCGTCACCGCCATGCAAATCATGTTAGACGATAACGCTTACGGTTTAAGCCGTAGGCGGGTCACCTTGTCCACCAGTGGTTTAGTGCCGGCCATGGACAGACTGAAAGAAGATTGCCCGGTGGCCTTGGCCGTCAGCTTGCACGCGCCCAATGACGCGCTGCGCGACGAGATTGTGCCGATTAATAAAAAATACCCATTGAAAGACTTGATGGCGGCATGCAATCGCTATTTAGAAAAAGCCCCGCGTGATTTTGTCACCTTCGAATACGTGATGTTGGATGGCATCAATGACACGCTTGAGCATGCTCATCAACTGATCCAGTTAGTCAAACACGTGCCGTGCAAATTCAATCTCATTCCGTTTAATCCATTCCCTAACAGTGGTTACGGCACTTCCCAGCCCAATCATGTGCGGGTTTTTAGAGACGTGCTAATGCAAGCCGGTTTTGTCGTAACGGTGCGTAAAACCCGCGGCGAAGACATCGATGCCGCTTGCGGGCAATTGGCTGGCAAAGTCTTGGATAAAACCAAACGCAGTGCCAAGCATATCGTCATAGAGGCGGTTTGACGATGCGTTTGTTTAGCCTTAATGCTTTCCTAATGCTTGTCCTGGCTTTAAACCTGCCAGCGTGCACCACGCAACCGGAAAACTTTAATGACAAAACTAAGGAGCGGGCGCAGGCACACGCTGATTTAGGTGCGGTGTATTTGCAGCAGGGTCGCTTGGATGTGGCCCTAGAAGAATTTAGCCTAGCCAGCAAAATTGAGCCCAGTTATGCGGCCGCCTACAACGGCTTAGGCCTAGTTCAGGCTGGGCTGGGTCAAGATGCGGTGGCGGAACTTAACTTCAAAAAGGCCGTGCAATTGGAACCGCTTAATTCAGAAGCGCACAACAATTACGGCAGTTTCTTGTGCGCGCGCAATCGCTTGGACGAATCAATTAAAGAATTTATGGCTGCGCTAAAAAATCCTTTGTATGCCACCCCGGCTATGGCATACACCAATGCCGCCGTCTGTTCCTTGCGCAAAAACGACAATATTCAGGCGGAAGGGTATTTGCTACGCGCCCTGCAGTTGGACTCATCGGCCAGCGTCGCGGCTTACCAATTGGCCGCTATTCAATTTAAGCGCCAGGATGCGGCGGCGGCCAAAAAAACCTTGCAAACGGCCTTGTTATCAAGAGCCAGTGCCGATATGCTTTGGTTGGCCATACAAATTGAACGCGCGCTAGGTGATGCAAATCTTGAAGCCAGTTATGCGTTAGAATTAAGGCAAAATTATCCAGAATCAGCGCAAGCTCAGTTATTACAGGGTATGAGACCATGACAGACGAGATCAGCCAAACCGGAGAGTGGCCGCCATTGGGTGCAGCCTTAGCTGCCGCTAGAAATGCTAAAAACCTCAGTGTGCAAGCCGTTTCCGACAGCTTACGCTTAAGCATAAAGCAAATCAGCGCATTGGAAAGCGATGATTTTTCGGCCTTGCCACAGCCTATGGCCACACGTGGTTTTATTCGTAATTACGCGCGTTTATTGGAGCTGGATGCCGAGCCTTTGCTTGATAGCTACCGTCAGCGCGTACCGGATAACACGCCGACCAGTCTCAATGTGCAGACCTCTATCCCCCATGTGCAGTTGGTAAAGAAGCATAGGCCTTGGTTTAAGTACAGCGCATTTTTTCTATCGTTGCTTTTACTGGTCTGGTATTTCCAAGAAGAGCAGTCTTCATCCGTTGCGACGGGTTTGACTAGCAATAATGAGGTGGTGTCGGCCGTCGCCTTGCCCGAATTGGCCGCGCCGCCTGCCAACTTAGTCGAGCCCGTTAGCCCGCCTGCGGAGGGGCTAGGGACGGCCAAACCGGTCGCCACCGATTCGGCCGAAACCTTGCCTAACGCAGCCCCTGCTGAATTGGCAACTGCCAAGCCTAAACCAAGTACGGCAACCATGGCTGCCAACGATGGCTTGCAGCTAAGACCCAGTTCGGACATGAGTATGCCGGCTGAGGTGAAAGCCAATGCCCTTGGCAACCGTGCATGGCTGACCGTATCCGTAAGCGATAAGGCTTGGGTGCAAGTGAAAGATAAATCCGGCACCGTGCTTTTTGAAAAAATGCTCACGGCAAACAGCAGCGATAAGATTGAGGCGCAGCCACCCTTGTTCGTATGGCTAGGCAATGCTAAAGCCACGTCCTTGGATTACATGGGAAAGTCGGTTGACGTAGCCAGCAAAACCTTTAACAACACAGCCCGTTTGACCCTTGAGTAATAGAAAGTGACCACCATGAACGTCTCGCAACTGCAAGCCCCCCGTCCAACCCTGCAAGTGATGGTTGGCCACGTGCCAGTGGGCGGTGGCTTGAATGGCACACTAGCCAGTCCGGTTGTGGTGCAAAGCATGACCAATACCGACACCGCAGACGCGAAGGCGACCATAGCGCAGGTGTATGAGTTGTGGCAAGCAGGCAGCGAGGTAGTGCGCATTACGGTTAATTCGCCTGAAGCGGCAGCCCAAGTCGCGACCATACGTCAAGGCTTGGATGCGCTAGGCTGCAACGTACCATTGGTAGGCGATTTTCACTACAACGGCCATAAATTATTGGCACAATACCCCGATTGTGCCATGGCTTTGGCCAAGTACCGTATCAATCCAGGCAACGTGGGCAAAGGCTCCAAACGCGACGAGCAGTTCGCCGCCATGATAGAAGCAGCCATTAGCTATAAGAAAGCCGTGCGTATAGGCGTTAATTGGGGCAGTTTAGACCAAGTAAAAATGGCGCAAATGATGGACGAAAACGCCAAGTTGGCCACGCCGCTGAGTGCCGACGCCCTGATGCGCGAAGCCCTAATCCAATCAGCCATAGAGAGCGCTGAGCAAGCCGTGGCATTGGGTTTGTCACCCAATCAAATCATCATTTCATGCAAAGTCAGCAATGTGCAAGATTTGGTGACCGTTTACACCGATTTAGCCAGTCGTTGCGATTACCCCTTGCACTTGGGCTTAACGGAAGCGGGCATGGGCTCGAAAGGCATAGTCGCTTCTACGGCAGCATTGGCTTTGCTTTTGCAACGTGGCATAGGCAACACCATACGCGTGTCCTTAACGCCGGAACCGAATGAATCGCGCTGCAAAGAAGTCATCGTCGCGCAAGAAATCTTACAAACCATGGGCATACGCTCGTTTACCCCATTGGTTACAGCTTGCCCAGGTTGCGGTCGCACTACCTCAACCTACTTCCAAGAATTGGCCATGCAAATTCAATCCTACTTAAGGCAGCAAATGCCGCACTGGCGAGGTCGTTATGCTGGCGTGGAAAACTTAAACGTGGCGGTCATGGGTTGCGTGGTCAATGGTCCAGGTGAGTCCAAGTTAGCCAACATTGGCATTAGTCTGCCAGGCACAGGCGAAACCCCGGTGGCGCCTGTGTTTGTAGATGGCGTAAAAACCGTCACTTTAAAAGGCGATCGCATCGCCGAGGAATTTCAAGCCATAGTGGAGGATTACGTGCAAACCCATTACGCCCCAGACGGAAAATTGTATGAGCCTGCTGCCAGCCCTGTCAGCCAAAAAACCATAGCCATTAAAGCCATTTAAGCATGCCGGATAACACAAGCAAAACCAAGCCGAATAAATTCCAAAGTATTAAAGGCTTTTACGATATTTTGCCCGAGCACACGCCGCTCTGGTTTAAGTTAGAAGACACGGCACGCCGCGTGCTGGCGCAATATGGCTACCAGAACATACGCATGCCTTTGGTGGAGAGCACCGATCTGTTTGTGCGCTCGGTAGGTGAACACACCGATATCGTCGAAAAAGAAATGTATGCATGGCAAGATGCCCTTAACGGCGACAAGCTGACCTTGCGCCCTGAAGGCACAGCCGGATGCGTGCGGGCCGTCATAGAGAGCAATCTTACATACAACGGGCCGGTGCGCCTGTGGTACAGCGGCGCCATGTTTAGGCATGAGAACGTGCAAAAAGGCCGTCAACGGCAATTCCATCAGATAGGCGTCGAAGCTTTTGGCTTTGATAGCCCGCAAGTGGACGCCGAGCAAATTGTGTTGTTGGCGCGCTTATGGCGCGAGCTAGGCATCAATGATGTTGAATTGCAAATAAACAGCATAGGCGATGCGCACGAACGTGCCGCTTACCGTGATGTATTGATAGCGTATTTTGAGCAGCACCTAGACAGTTTGGACGAGGATGCCAAACGCCGACTGCACAGCAATCCCTTGCGCATTTTGGATAGCAAAAACCCACGCATGCAAGCCTTGTGTGAAGCGGCGCCAAAGTTAATTGATTGCTTGGGCGATGCAACCCGCGCGCATTTTGATGGTCTGTGTGCATTGTTAAGGGAAGCCGGCGTGGCCTTCACCGTTAATCCTCGTTTAGTACGCGGGCTGGATTATTACAACCGCACCGTTTTTGAGTGGGTGACCACCAAGCTCGGCGCGCAAGGCACCATAGCCGGTGGCGGCCGTTACGACAGTTTGGTTGAGCGATTGGGCGGTGAGTCGACGCCAGCATGCGGTTTTGGCATAGGCTTGGAGCGGGTATTTTTGTTGATGCAAGAATACGGCGTGGTTGCCAACGATGCCCCGGATGTGTATTTAGTTAATGTGGGCGAGTTGGCGGAAAAAGCGGCGTTTGCCATGGCAGAAAGTTTGCGCCAAGCTGGTTTGCAGGTTGTTTTGCATGCAGGTGGCGGCAGCTTTAAATCGCAAATGAAAAAAGCCGATAGAAGTCAGGCTCGCTACGCCATTATTTTAGGTGACGACGAAGTGAACACACAACAAGTTGGTTTGAAACCCATGCGCGCTAATGCGCCGGATCAGCAACAGCAACTGAGCCTGGATGCGGCTATTGCCTTCCTGCAGCTAAAGCCATAGACCGCGCTATGCCCATGCCCCTTACAATTATTGGTTAATATGAACTCCCTTGCCCCCTTATTGCAGTTGCAAAACATCAGCATTACGCCAAAAAACGCCGCCGATCGCTTATTAGTCAAGCAGGTCAGTTTTAGCATATTGCCAGGCAAAACCACTTGCGTGGTCGGCGAATCCGGCAGCGGTAAAAGTCTGACGGCTTTGTCCATTATGGGCTTGCTGTCTAAACAATTGCGTTTGACCGGTGGTCAAGTCTTGTTTAACGACGGTGAGTCTGGCGTGCAAGATCTAACGCAACTTGATGACAGCAGCATGCGTAAAATTCGTGGGGCTAAAATTGCCATGATCTTTCAAGAGCCCATGACCTCGCTTAACCCAGTGCTTACTGTGGGCTACCAAATAGGCGAAAGCCTGACAACGCATTTAGGGTTGAAAGGCCCGGCCTTGCAAAGCAAGGTAGCCAGTTTGTTAAGCATGGTTGGTATTCCAGAAAACCGCGCCAACAGTTACCCTGACGAATTGTCAGGTGGCCAGCGTCAGCGGGTGATGATCGCCATGAGCATAGCCTGCGAACCGTGTTTGTTGATTGCAGACGAACCGACCACGGCTTTAGACGTAACGGTGCAGGCGCAAATACTGACGTTATTGGATGAACTGAAGACGCGCATGAACATGGGCATGTTGTTAATTACGCACGATTTTGGCGTGGTGGCCGACATTGCCGATCAAGTGGTGGTGATGTTCCGTGGTGAAATTGTCGAGGCCGGCAGCAAGCAACAAGTCTTAAATAACCCACAACACCCCTACACCAAAGCCTTGCTGGCCTGTGTGCCGGATGCCGAAGGCAAGAAGCCGTTGCAACCGATTGACTATGCTTGGCTAGCCGAAAACAGGCGCCAAACTCAGATGCACAACCAGGAGCAGGCATGACGGACATTTTATTGCAAGCCAAGCACCTTGTTAAAACCTATAGCCAGCGCAGCGGTAAATTTGGATTTGGCACCAGCCTAGTGCGAGCCTTGGATGACGTTAGCATAGAATTAAAAGCCGGTAAAACCTTGGCTGTCGTGGGCGAATCGGGCAGCGGCAAATCCACCTTGGCCCGTTGTCTGTTACAATTGCAAAGCTTGGACAGTGGCGAGGTGTTGTTTGACGGTCAAGATTTGGCTAAGTTAGACGGCACGGCATTAAGGTCGGTGCGAAAAAATTTGCAAATGGTTTTTCAGGACCCGTTTGCCTCACTCAACCCACGCATGCGTGTGGGCGAGATAGTCGCCGAAGGCTTGGTCATTCATGGTTTAGGCAACACAACTGAACAGCAAGCTAAAGTCATTGCGATGTTGAAACGCGTCGGTTTGAGCGAGTCCGACATGCAAAAATACCCGCATGAATTTTCTGGTGGGCAACGTCAGCGCATAGGCATAGCCCGTGCATTGGTGCTGTCGCCTAAAGTCGTGGTGTGTGATGAGCCGGTCTCGGCGTTAGACGTGTCCATACAAGCGCAGATACTGTTGCTGTTGAAAGAATTGCAAGCAGAAATGGCCTTAAGTTATTTGTTCATTAGCCACGATTTGCGCGTGGTGCGTCACATAGCCGATGACATCGTGGTGATGCACCAGGGTAAGGTGGTGGAGCAGGGGCAGGTTGAGGCGGTTTATCAACGGCCGCAACACCCTTACACGCAAAACTTGCTGGCAGCCATCCCCGGTAAAAAAGCGCTTAGTGCTTGATGCCAATTGAACGGATTGATTAAACGTAGTTTAAATAAAACACAGCTTTAGATTTACCTGTATTAGATAAACCTGAATTAAATTAGCTTAGGAAAAAGTATGGCATACGATTTAGAAGAGCAAGAACAATTAGACGAATTCAAAGCTTGGTGGAAACAGCACGGCACGTTAATTAGCCGTGTTTTTATTGCCCTATTAGTCAGTTATGCTGCTTATCAGGCATGGCATTACTACCAAAATAAACAATCCGTGGCCGGTTCAAGCTTATACCAAGAGTTGGTGGTGGCCGATCCCAAAGACCTAAAAACCATATTAGCAAAATCCGCCAGCCTAATGGACGATTACAGTGGCACACCGTATGCTGGTCGTGCCGCCATGTTGGCTGCTAAAACCAATTACCAAGCCAAGCAAGTGGCCAGTGCTAAAGCCCAATTGGAATGGGCTGCCGAGCATGCCAGCGAACCCAGTGTGCAAGCTTTAGCCACCTTGCAATTAGCCAGCATCCTGTTTGAGGAAAAGGACCTAAAAGGCGCCTTGGCTTTGTTAAATGAATCGCACGAAGCCGGTTTTGATGGTTTGTTTGCCGATTTAAAAGGCGACGTTTTAGCCGCTTTAGGTAAAAATGCCGAGGCCAAAGCCGCTTACCAAGAGGCCTTGGATAAATTAGACCCGGCTGGCAAAGTACGCGCTTTAACGCAAAAGAAACTCGAATCATTGGCTTAATCTAAGGCCTTTGCTTTAATACTTACACCCTGGGGTACTGCCTTGTTCTCATCGTTTTCTAAAAAAACTACCTGCCTATTGGCGCTCAGTTTGCTCTTGCTTAGCGCTTGCAGTGTGATAGGTGAGGTTAAAGAAAATTTGACCGACACCTTGTTTGGCCGGGTGCCTGTGGATGCGCCTGATCCGTTGGTGGAATTTAAGTCGGTTAACGTTAGTAAAGTATTGTGGCAAGCGGAGCTTGGTGAGTCGACGAATTTTGATTTTGTGCCCGTGGTAGAGGCGGGCTATGTTTATGCCGCCAGCAGCAAAGGTGAGGTGGCGAAATTTGATGCTGTCTCAGGCAAGCAAGAGTGGCGAGTTAAAAGTGGCGAGGTGTTGTCCGGAGGGGTTGGCGTCGGCGGCAGTCTAGTGATGGTCGGCACACAAACGGGTTGGGTTTATGCCTACGACATAGCCGGTAAATTTTTATGGAAAGCCAAGCTCAGCAGTGAGGTGTTGAGTGCGCCTAGGTATTTTGATGGTTTGGTTATTGCACGCAGTGGCGATAACCATATTTACGGCCTGAGCGCTAACGACGGCACGCGAAAATGGGTGTATGACCGTACCGGACCAGCCTTGACCCTACGCAGTTCTGTTGGTGTGATTGTTGACGGTGGGGCCGTTTACGCCGGTTTTGGCGGCGGTAAGTTGGTCGCCCTGCGCGCCGATAACGGCAAGATGCTTTGGGAAGCCTCCGTGGCCCAACCTAAAGGCGTAACTGAAATAGAGCGTATTGCTGACATTACTAGCCTGCCCATGGTGGACGGACCATTGGTCTACGCGGTTGCTTATCAAGGCAAAATAGCTGCGGTGGATCGCATGACCGGCCGGGTGATCTGGGCTAGGGAAATTTCCAGTGTAAGTGGCCTTAGCATGGACGATGGCCGAATTTTTCTGTCGCATGCAACGGGTTCGGTTTACGCCTTGGACTTCAATACGGGTAAATCCTTTTGGCGGCAAGGGGTGTTAAAAAATAGAAATTTAACCTTGCCATTACCTATGGGCAGTTTGGTCGCCGTCGGCGATCTAGAAGGGTACGTGCATTTTTTAAACCGAGATGACGGCGCCATGGCCTCTAGAATTCAAATCGGCAGCAGTGCCGTGATGCCCACCATGGCCTTAATAAATAGCAATACCCTGATTGCACAAACCAGAGATGGCGGGCTCTATGCCGTGCAAGTTAAGTAAGCATCAGCCTGTATTCATAACCCACTTACCATTTCAGCACCCACATAGAAGAGTTGCATGTTACCTACCTTAGTATTGGTTGGCCGACCTAATGTCGGCAAGTCCACCTTATTTAATCGCTTAACCAAAAGCCGTGATGCTTTGGTTGCGGACCTGCCCGGTTTAACTCGGGACAGGCATTATGGCCGTGGGGTAGGCGCCAATCAACCTTATTTAGTGGTGGACACCGGCGGCTTTGAGCCCAATACCGACAGCGGCATCCTGAAAGCCATGGCCGTGCAAACTTTGCTGGCCATAGACGAAGCCGATGTTATTCTATTTATTGTTGACGGTAGACAAGGCGCCACGCCGCAAGACATGGAAATTGCCAACCGTTTACGCCGCTGCAAATGCCCGGTGTTATTGGCGGTGAATAAAACCGAAGGCATGAACAAGGCCGTGGTCAGCGCCGAATTCCATGAATTGGGTCTTGGCGACCCGCTGTCGATTTCCTCGGCACACGGCGAAGGCGTTAAAGACATCATAGAATTAGCTTTAGAGAGCTTTCAGGTAGAAGAAGACGAACCTGAGCTGCTTCAGAACGAAGATAGAGTGCCTAAAGTAGCCATAGTCGGTCGACCTAATGTGGGTAAATCCACGCTGGTCAATGCCTTGTTGGGTGAAGATCGGGTCATCGCCTTTGATGAGCCAGGTACCACGCGCGATTCCATTTCCATAGACTTGGAGAAAAACGGTAAGCACTACACCTTAATCGATACCGCGGGTGTGCGTAAACGCGGGCGTGTGTTAGAGGCCATAGAAAAATTCTCGGTCATTAAAACCATACAGTCGATAGAAGAAGCCAACGTGGTGATTTTGGTGGTCGATGCACAAGAGGGCATCACGGAACAAGATGCCCACGTTGCTGCCTACATATTGGACGCCGGTCGTGCCTTGGTGGTCGCCATCAACAAATGGGATGGCTTGAAAGAAGAAGAGCGCGATTGGGTGAAACGGGAAATCGATC
>JBEDKJ010000008.1:0-2810 GCA_041172285.1 Pseudomonadota bacterium | reverse complement strand
GGGCATTTAAACCCAGCGCCTTGTATCAAGCCCCTGAATTTAGGCATTGGGTGGGCCTATGGCACGACAGATTGAGCAGACAATCACAAAGCGGTGAAGAAAGCATGCAATTAATGCAAAGCGTTAACCCAACGGTCATTCCGCGTAACCACTTGGTCGAAGATGCTTTGCAACAGGCCGTCTATGCCAACGACTTATCCGCATTTCACGCCTTGTTAGCCGCGGTCAGTCAACCGTATGTCACCAGCGACCTAAACGATCCATACCAACAAGCGCCAAAGGCAGGCTTTGATAACGCTTATAAAACCTTTTGTGGCACTTGATTAGTGAAGCACGCTAGCCAATAAAAAGGCCAACTCCATACGGAATTGGCCTTTTTTTTGCATTTGGTGCCCGGAGCCGGAGTCGAACCGGCACACCCTTACGAGCGAGAGATTTTAAGTCTCTTGTGTCTACCAATTTCACCACCCGGGCGGATAGCAGGTCTACAACAAATTGCGGTGCGTATTCTAACACCTTAGTTTGCATTTTTATAAGCAAAAAATGCTATTTTTCAAGAATATTTAAAAAATAAGCATGGCCAGCATTCTTCTTTATCGCCACGATGGCAGGCCGATTAAACGCTCTTGAAATAGAATAAAAATCTATTGGTTTACGCTAGAACTTGGTTGATAATAGCGCTCTCGTGTTAACCGTAGACCATTTTAATGTCACCCACTTCTGGCAGTAAAACAAAACTTTCCGCACTGACTTTAGCCGCACTGGGCGTGGTTTTTGGTGACATCGGCACCAGCCCACTGTACACCATGAAAGAGGTCTTTTCCGTGGGCGCGCACCCCTTGCCCCTCAACGAAGTGAATATGTTCGGCATTTTATCGCTGATTGTCTGGGCTTTGATCATGGTGGTCTCGGTTAAATACGTGGCGTTTATTATGCGTGCAGACAACCGTGGCGAAGGCGGCATCATGGCCTTGCTGGCTTTAGCCAGCCACAATGCTGCAAGCGACCCTAAAAGACTGCACACCATTATGTTGCTGGGCATATTAGGCGCTTGCATGTTTTATGCAGACGGCATGATCACCCCGGCCATTTCGGTGTTGTCTGCGGTAGAGGGTCTGGAACTGGCCGCCCCTGTTTTGCACCCCATGATATTGCCGGTTACCTTATTGGTCTTATTCATCCTCTTTTGGGCACAAAGCAAAGGCACCGCCTTGGTGGGTGCATTTTTTGGCCCTATTATGCTGCTGTGGTTTTCGGTATTAGGCGTGCTCGGCATTCAGGGCATCCTGCAAAACCCCGACATATTGCAGGCCCTCAATCCAATTTACGCATTTAATTTCTTTAGTGTGAGCCCTTGGATTGCCTTTGTCGCATTGGGCGCGGTAGTGCTGTCCGTGACTGGGGCCGAAGCATTGTATGCAGACATGGGGCATTTTGGTCGTGTGCCCATACGCTTGGCCTGGTTTGGTTTTGTCTTGCCTGCCCTCATCCTTAATTATTTCGGCCAAGGCGCGTTGATTTTGCAAGACCCTGAAAGTGTTAAAAATCCGTTTTACTTATTGGCGCCCGAATGGATGCTCTACCCGCTCATCGTATTGGCCACCTTGGCTGCCGTTATTGCCTCACAAGCCGTGATCACCGGCGCTTTCTCCGTGTCGCGCCAAGCCTTGCAACTGGGCTACTTACCGCGCATGCACGTGGAACACACGTCCGAAAGTGAAGAAGGGCAAATATACATGCCGCGCGTCAATTGGGGCTTGATGCTGGGCGTCATGGCGCTGGTCTTAAGCTTTAAATCATCTGGCAATTTAGCCGCGGCTTATGGCATAGCGGTGACCGGAGACATGGTCATCACCACCTTGCTGGCTGGCATCGTGTTTCATCATATTTGGGGTTGGAGCAAATTACGCACCGGCTTGCTGGTTGCCTTGTTTTTAGTGATCGACGTGGCTTTCTTTAGCGCCAATGTATTAAAAATACCCGATGGCGGCTGGGTGCCTTTGGTCATAGGTATCGTGATTTTCACTCTAATGTTGACCTGGAAAACCGGTCGCAACATGCTTTACGCCATGCTAAAAAACGATGCCATGGCCATAGAGCCCTTCATAGAAGCCGTGGGAGCACACCCGCCATTGCGCGTCAGTGGCACCGCCATATTCATGACGCCTAACTTAGACGGTGTGCCGCATGCCATGCTGCACAACTTGAAACACAACAAGGTCTTGCACGAGAAAATGGTCTTGCTCACGGTGAAGTTTTTGGACTACCCGCACACTTCCAATGAAGAACGCGTGACTGTGGAAGGTTTACCGAATGAGTTTTACCGTGTCACGGTGCGCTATGGTTTCAAGGACGAACCGGATCTGCCAAGGGACTTAGTGCTATGTGCAGAGCATGGTTTGGTGTTGGATGCCATGGACACGTCGTTCTTTGTCGGTAAAGAAATCCTCATTGCCAGCAACGCGTCCGGCATGGCTTTCTGGCGTAAGAAAATATTTATCGGCTTATTTAGAAGCGCCGAAACCATCACCAACCAATTCAAATTGCCGCCGAATCGCGTGGTCGAACTGGGCTCGCAATTGAAAATCTAAAGCCTTTAGCGTGTCCGCTCCATAGGCTGGAGCGGATTTGTTAAGGCTAACTTTAACCGATTGAGGTAAAATGGCGTTTTCGCTTTTTAGCCTATTTCGCAATTTAATTTTGGACTATTCATTACTTTATCATGACTCATTTACAACAAACCATTGAAGCCGCTTTCGAAGACCGTGCCAACATCAATCCAGCCAACGCCAGCGCAGAATTAAAAGCGG
>JBEDKJ010000007.1:0-32752 GCA_041172285.1 Pseudomonadota bacterium | reverse complement strand
TTTGAATTGCTTTTCCGCCAAAAGCTGTTCGGCTTCGGCTAATTTGTTGTCAAACATGCGGTGGTAGTTTTCCAAGGGAAACTTACTGTCCACTGCAACCGTGCCAGTGGGCTCGGGTAGGAACAAGGCGCAATCGGCCCGCGTGCCGTTTTCAAAGGTGTGCTGCATGGCGTAGGAGTTCACCGGCAATACATTGCGCACCAAGGCCTCCAATTGCACCTCACCAAAGGCACCACGCGAACGCTTGTCGCCCAACAACTCTTGCAGGCTCACCACGTTGGTGGTTAAGCCATCAATTTTCTTCTGCGCTTCGTCTATGGTGGCCAAGCGCGCCATCACATCAACAAAGGTTTGATTGGTTTTCTTAAAGCCCTCGTCCAAGCGCTCGGATACCTTGCCCCCTATTTGCTCCAAACGGTTATCCACGGCTTTGCTTAAACTCTCTATGCTCAGGCTTAGAGTAGTGGTGGCTTTAAGCATGGTGTCGTTAATCAAGGCTTGCTGCGCTTGTCCTTGTTCGGCCAAAGTAGTGTGCAGTTTCTCCATGATGCTTTCACGGGTCAATGCTAAATTGCTGTTTTGCGCCAATTGCAAAGCCTGCATGGCTTCCCTTGTGCTTTGCAATTCGGTGGCCACGCTAGCACGCAAGCGTTCGCTGGTCTCTTGCGAGGACGCACTTAAGCGATCACCCAGTTTATTTAAGCCGTCATTAAAATCCAGCAACATGGCCCGGTGCTTTTCTTCTAACTGCTGCACTATTAAGGCTTGTTGATTGCCCGCTGAGCCACGGCTTATCAGCCTGAGTAACAGCAAGAAAATGAGCAACAGCAAGACCAATATGGAAATTTGTATCATGGGTTCGATTATACCTGATGGGGCATGGCCCGCTTTAGCAATCTATGTCGCAAGCGTCGCTTAAACTAGGTCGCGGGCACGCAACTCCGACTTGATGTAGGCGTAGTAAATGGGCGCAGCAACAATGCCGGGTAAACCAAATGCAGCCTCCATGCAGAGCATGGCGATTAACAATTCCCAGGCATTAGCGCGTATCTGACTGCCAACAATGCGCGCATTTAAAAAGTACTCCAACTTATGGATAACAATTAAATACACCAAGGAGCCCACCGCCACCAACAAGGACTGACTGAGGCTAACGATGACTATCATGGTGTTGGAGATTAAATTGCCTATCACCGGAATCAAACCAACCACAAAGGTAATGGCTATCATGGTTTTAATCAGTGGCAGATGCACCCCCATCATAGGCAACACCAAGGCCAAATACATGGCAGTAAAAACCGTGTTGATAGCGGAAATGCGCACTTGAGCAAACACAACGCGCTTGAACGCATCGCTAAAAAACTCTCCGCGGCATGCCAAGGCCCGCGCAAACGGCTTGAAATTATCCATGGCAACGGCATCGCGCACAGCCAAAATGCCGCCTATGATCATGCCTATCAAGATGTGCGCGGTTGCCCTCCCGGCTTCTTTACCCACCACTTGCAGCTCATCGGCATGGCTGCGTAACCACTGTGATGCTTGCTCTTTGAAGGTAATGGCATCGGCCGGCAAATGCTCAAACAACCAAGCGGGCAATATTTTGCGGCTGTCTTCGATGATTTGCGCCATTTTGGCCAGCAGCACGGTCAAGCTACCCGAATCCGATCTTAAAAAAGCCACCAAACCAGCGCCGGCAAAGGCCAGCAAGCTGACAATAATCACCACCAGTATGGCCACTGCCCATAATTTCGATGCGTTATTGGGTTTGTTATTGGGCAACTTTCTCGCCAACATGGGCGTCATGATGTGCACCAATTCAAAAACCAACAAGCCCGCCAACACAGCCGGCAACAAATGAAATAGCAGCACAAACACGAGTGCCACGGCGGCCATGATCCAAGCGGCCACTTCGTGCACGGTGGCTGGGCTGAGTTTGATTGTTTTATTCATGCATACACCTTCATTACACCTAGGAATTTTTTTGCCACAATAGCATAAGCCGATTTATTTGTTGTTGAAATATGGCTTATTCCGCATAGGGTTTAAAACGGTTTAGAAAATTGGCCGCTTCCTGGACCGGCAAGTTCAGTACCAAATCCACTTGCTCGCCGAAGCGTTTGCTGACGATGCTGCCCTTGCATTTTTGCAAGGCACTGGTCATGGTGTCCATTTGCTTGTAGCTAAGGCTTAATGCGTAATGCTGCATTTCAACAAACGCATCGGTTTTGGCTAAATCTAAAGCCAGCTTAGCGGTACCGCCATAAGCACGCGCTAAACCACCGGTGCCTAAATTAATGCCGCCGTAATAGCGTATCACTGCCACGCACACATTAATCAAATCGCGCCCTTCTATGAGCTTGAGCACAGGCATGCCGGCTGTCCCCGACGGCTCACCGGCATCGGAAAATCGCGGTACGATGGCCGCGCCCACTTTCAATCGATAGGCATAGGCCAAATGGTGGGCGCTAGGATGCTTAGCCGCAAATGCGCGCAATGCTGCTGCCAGCTCGCGCTCATCGGCTACCGGCACAGCCATTGCGAGAAAACGCGATTTGTTAATGGTCTGCTCGGCAAAGCCGGCCTCGGCTAGCACTAACAATTAACTTAAACCACTGATATGGCCTGCCTGGTCGACACCTATGCGCTCGCTGGCAGGCTGCTTAGGCAAGCCAGGCATGGTCATGATGTCACCGCATACAACCACGACGAATTCGGCACCCCGCGACAACCGCAATTCGCGTACGGTCAACACGTGGCCAGTAGGCGCGCCACGCAAAGTCGGGTCGGACGAAAAGGAATACTGCGTTTTGGCTATGCATACCGGGAAATGCCCGTGATGTTTTTCCAAGTTAGCCAAGCTTGCTAGGGCCTTAGGGCTGAACTCAACGTGGCTGGCCCCGTATATTTGTTGCGCTACACACTTTATTTTATCGGCTAAGGGCATGGCATCTGGGTACAATTGCCGACACGCATGGTCGCCACTGCTGGCGATCAGACGCAATACCGTATCGGCTAAATCAACCGCCCCATCTGCCCCTTGGGCCCAATGCTTGCAAACCACCGCTTGCGCACCCAACTTGGCGACGGCCGCTTGCAAACAGGTAATTTCAGCATCGCTGTCGCTATCAAAGTGGTTGATGGCGACCACCACGGGTAAATTGAATGCGTGTTGCAAATTGCTCAGGTGTTTTTCCAAATTCGCCATGCCAGCAATCAAGGCGGTGGTATTTTCCAGATTTAAGTTTTTTACCTCCACCCCGCCATGAAATTTTAGTGCCCGTACGGTGGCCACCAAGACCGCTGCCGCTGGCTTCAATCCAGTCTTTCGGCATTTAATGTCGATGAACTTTTCGGCCCCCAAATCCGCGCCAAAGCCCGCCTCGGTGACCACAAAATCGGCCAGCTTCAAGGCCGCTTGCGTCGCCACCACGGAATTGCAACCGTGCGCAATGTTAGCGAACGGACCACCGTGCACCAAAGCTGGGGTGTGGGCCAAGGTCTGCACCAAGGTAGGTTGAAAGGCATTTTTCAATAATGCCGTCATCGCGCCCTCGGCTTGCAAGTCGCTGGCTAACACAGCTTGCTGCTGCTTGTTAAGACCTATCTGTATATTGGCAAGGCGTTGTTGCAAATCGTCTAAAGACGTGGCCAAGCAAAAGATAGCCATGACCTCGCTGGCCACGGTAATGTCAAATCCGGTTTGCCTGCTGTAGGGATACAAAGTATTGGTCTGCGCGTCTTTGCTATGGCTATGAACGGTTAGGTCGCGTAGCGCCCTATCGTTCATGTCTAAGCATCGGCGCCAACTGATGCTATCCGGATCAATATTCAAGGCATTGCCTTGGTAAATGTGGTTATCAATTAAGGCAGCCAGCAAATTATTGGCACTGGCGATGGCATGAAAGTCACCGGTGAAATGCAAATTAATGTCTTCCATGGGCAATACTTGTGAGTAGCCGCCACCGGTTGCCCCGCCTTTGAGGCCAAATACTGGGCCCAACGACGGCTCGCGCATGCACACCATGGCGCTTTTTTGTTTAGCCGCCAACAAGCGATTTAAGGCGTCGGCCAAACCTATGGTGGTGGTGGTTTTACCCTCGCCGGCCGGCGTTGGGCTAATGGCCGTGACCAGGATTAATTGGCCATCCGGTTTAGCCTGCAATCTTTGCATGGCCTGTGCCGACAGCTTAGCAATATGCGGCCCATAGTGCAGAAAATCCTCGGCCGCTAAATTCAGCTTGGCCGCAATTTGCGCGATGGCTTGCATTTCTGCCGCTTGCGCGATGGCTATGTCGCTTAGCATGGCCATTAAAAATCGCCCTTACTGGCTTTATTGATCAAGCTCAGCAAACTGGTTTCCAAGTCCCTTGCGGCTTGCTGTGCCCGCAAAGTCGGCCGCTTAATGTGACTCAGGTCGTAAGTCGGTCTTGCCAGCGCAATAAACAAATGCATGCGCTGATCGGCATCCGGCTTTTCGTAAATGGCGATGCGGCAAGGTGCAAACACTAAGAATTCCGGATGATCAAGAAAGATTTCTGTGCCCAAGCTTAAATTGCAGAAGCTTTGCACTTCCTTAATGCCCTGCGGGTCTATGCCACGGTTTTTAATGTGTTCGGTGATGGAGAAATTGGCCGGGTTAACAAAGTTCATGCTGAGCGCCAAGCTCTTTAAACTTTCCGTCACGTCTTGGTAGGTTAAGCCCTCACGCACTGGCAATTCGTATATGGCATTAGCCGGGTCTATGGCCGGCATGCCGGCTTCCACTTGCTCTGATAGCAAGGCAGGCTTTGATTTTGGCGCATTTAGGCTGCAAGCACAGAGCATGCACGCCACCATTAACAGCACTGCCGACAGACGCATACATCCCTTTGTTTTTTGATTGAACTAAGTGCTAATTATGCACTTATTTTTAGTGCCGCATTCACTGCCGCCTGATTAAATTGTGGCGCAATCAATTCTATGAAGCCATACATGTAGCTGCGTAAAAAGGCATCCTTGCGCACGCCCAAATAGGTGGTGCTGTCGGCAAACAAATGGCTGACATCAACCTTGACCAAACTGGCATCGCGCTCATCGTCGTAAGCCATGTTGGCTAACAAGCCCACGCCTAGGCCTAAGCTAACATAGGTTTTAATCACGTCGGCATCGATGGCGGTCAACACCACGTTTGGTGTCAAACCGGCATTGCTAAAAGTGGTCGACACCAGCGTTCCGCCAGTGAAACCAAAATCGTAAGTGATCAGCGGGTAAGCCGCCAATTTTTTTAGGCTAAGATTGGATTCCAATAACAATGGATGGCCTTGCGGCACCACCACACAACGGTTCCATTTATAACAAGGCAAACACAGTAAATTTTCAAAATCGCTGATGTACTCGGTGGCAATGCCTATGTCCGCATCGCCATTGGCGACTTGCTCAGCCACTTGTTTGGGGTTGCCTTGATGGATGTTTAATTTCACATGCGGAAACTGCGTCATAAAAGTCTTGACTGCCGTTGGCAATTTATACCGCGCTTGCGTGTGGGTCGTGGCGATGGTCAAGGTGCCGGTTTCGATGTTAGCAAATTCGTCACCCACTCGCCTGATGTTGTCGACTTGTTGCATGACTTTGGCTGCCAAATTCAGTATTTGTTGGCCAGGCTCGGTAATGCCGGTTAAACGCTTGCCATTTCGCTGAAAAATCTGCAGGCCTATCTCTTCCTCAAACAACTGAATTTGCTTACTTACCCCGGGCTGCGAGGTATACAAAACCTCAGCCGCATTGGTGATATTCAGGTCTTGTCGCGCCACTTCATTGAGGTATCGCAATTGTTGTAATTTCATGAGCTTTTCATTTCCTTTAAAGCCTTGCAATCAATATAACTAAAAATTATACGCATAGAATAACATATTCTAAAAAAACGAATTTACTACTGCTATAGTGCGCATCTAAATTTTTTAGTTCCATTCTTTTGATAACGGATACTCCATATGGAATTTGGTTACATCATTGCAGGTTTTTTAGTGGGATTATTGGTAGGCCTTACTGGCGTAGGCGGCGGTTCCTTGATGACGCCCATCCTGGTGTTGTTCTTTCACATTAAACCGGCGTTCGCGGTAGGCACGGACTTGCTGTACGCCGCCGTGACCAAAAGCGCGGGCATTTTCGCCCACGGTAAACTGGGTAACATCGATTGGAAAATCGTACGAATGCTGGCTTACGGCAGCGTGCCAGCCTCCATATTGACTACCCTTAATTTGAAACACATGGACATCGCCTCTGACGCGGCGGTCGACAGCATTAAGTTTTGGCTAGGGATCGCTTTACTGATTACATCCCTATCGGTTTTGTTTAGAAATCAATTAACCAAACTGTCCAAGAAAGAACACCTGGTCAGCACTAAATGGGCGCCGCATTTAACCCTATTGCTAGGCTTAATTCTGGGTTTTTTAGTGACATTAACTTCGGTAGGCGCCGGCGCATTGGGAGTGACGGCTTTGCTCATTATTTACCCTAACCGTCCCATCACCACCATCATAGGCTCGGACATTGCCCATGCCGTCCCACTGACCTTGGTCGCCGGCCTAGGCCACGCCAGCCTTGGCACCGTCGATTACGGCTTGCTCGGCACCTTACTCATAGGCTCGATTCCTGGTATTTGGATAGGCAGCCATTTAAGTTTGAAACTGGCCGAGCATTGGGTGCGCATGGCCTTGGCTTTAATACTAATTTTTGTGGGCTTGAAACTGGTTTTCCATTAAAATGCTGAGCTCAGCCCAACTCACCGCAACACCATATACGATTAAGAAAAACACACCATGTATAAGTATGACGAAATAGACCAAAGCCTAGTAGACGAGCGCGTCGCGCAATACCGTGATCAAACCAAACGCTATTTAGCCGGCCAATTAAGCGACGATGAGTTTCGCCCCTTGCGTTTACAAAATGGCTTATACATCCAGCGTCATGCGCCCATGTTAAGAATTGCCGTGCCCTACGGCATGCTATCCAGCAAGCAACTGCACAAACTGGCCGACATCGCCAGTCAATACGACAAGGCTTACGGCCACTTCAGCACCCGACAAAACTTGCAACTTAACTGGCCCTTGCTGGAAGACGTGCCAGACATCCTAGCCGAATTGGCCAAGGTGGAAATGCACGCCATTCAAACCTCAGGCAATTGCATACGCAACATCACCACCGATCAATTTGCCGGGGTTGCACCAGACGAAGTCGTCGACCCGCGCGCGATGGCTGAAGTGTTGCGTCAGTGGAGTACCTTCCACCCCGAATTTGCCCTATTGCCGCGCAAATTTAAAATCGCCGTGTCTGGCACCAAACAAGACCGGGCCATCGTCCAAGCGCACGACATAGGCATGGAATTTTACTTGGACGCCCAGCAACAATTGGCCATCAAGGTTTGGGTAGGCGGCGGCTTAGGCCGCACGCCTATTTTGGGCACCGTCATACGCGAACACTTGGAATGGCAACACGCACTGACTTATTGCGAAGCCATCGTGCGCGTTTACAATCTGCATGGTCGCCGTGACAACGCTTACAAAGCACGCATTAAAATTTTAGTCAAAGCCTTAGGCATAGACGAATTCAAGCGCCAAGTGGAAGAGGAATGGGCCCATCTAAAAGACGCGCCTAACACCATCACCGAAGCCGAATTAGCCCGAGTAGCGCAGCATTTTGAACCCATGCCTTACGAGAGCTTAGCAAATCACGATGCCAGTTTCGATGCGGCCATCGCCAGCAACCCAGCGTTTGCCGCTTGGGCGAAACGCTGCTTGCACGCACACAAAATGCCGGGCTACCGTGCCGTGACCCTGTCATTAAAAACCCACGGTCAAGCGCCCGGGGATGCCAGCAGCGAACAAATGCATGCCGTGGCAGACTTGGCAGCGCAATACAGTTTCGGCGAGTTGCGTGTCTCACACGAACAAAACCTCATTTTAGCCGACGTTAAATTAAGCGATGCCTTTGCCCTATGGGAAAAAGCCCGCGCACAGGGCTTAGCCTCGCCTAACATTGGGCTGTTAACCGACATCATTTGCTGCCCGGGCGGAGACTTTTGTAGTTTAGCCAACGCGAAGAGCATACCCATTGCACAAGCCATCCAAATGCAATTCGATAATTTGGATTACTTGCACGACATAGGCGAATTGGAATTGAACATTTCCGGCTGCATGAACGCCTGCGGTCACCATCACATAGGCCACATCGGTATCTTGGGTATCGATAAAGACGGTTCCGAATGGTATCAAGTGACCTTAGGTGGCAGCCAAGGTAACCAAGCCAGCTTGGGCACGGTCATAGGCCCGTCTTTCTCGGCGGAAGAAATGCCACACGTGGTGGAGAAATTGATCTCGGTTTACCTAGCCGAGCGTAATGGCGAAGAACGCTTCATTGATACGGTGCGACGCTTAGGCATAGCCCCTTTCAAAGCCCATGTGTACGCCGATAAACATGCTGCCAAAGCGGAGACTTTAGCATGAGCCATCTAATTACTCTGCAAGCCGATGTGGCTAACATTACTGAGGATGCATGGCAGTTCGTCGCCCTTCCGCCTTCGCAACAAGAAGTGCGCAAGCAAGCGGGCAAAGTCGTTTTATTCAAACTGACCGGCGAACAAACCGTCACGCCAGAACAAATTACTGGCACCGTCATTCCAGCCAATGGCAAGGTGTTGGTGCCACTAACGGTATTCATCGCCAGAAAAAAAGAACTGCAAGCACGCTTAGATCAGCAAGAAGTAGGCGTATGGCTAGACACGCACGAATCCTTAAGCGATTTAAACCAAGCGCAAGCCGATTTGAACGCCTTACCCATCATAGCGGTGCACGTGGAACGCTTTGCTGACGGCCGCATCTTTTCGCTGGGCACCTTGTTGCGCAGCCGCTATGGTTTTAAGAATGAATTGCGTGCGGTCGGTGACGTGCTAAGGGACCAACTGTTTTTCCTCAAACGCAGCGGCTTTACTAGTTTTGCCATGCGCACAGACCGCAGCGCTAGCGAAGCCATTGCCAGCCTAAACGACTTCAGCAAGCCCTACCAAGGGGCAGTGGATGAAGCCAAGCCTGCTTTTAGACGCTACAACAGGTAAGCTTCATGTCTGTCGTCTCCTCTTTAAAACCCAGCGCCGCCAACCCAGCGATACATCCTGAGTTGACTGCCAGCCTGGTCGCCAGTGTCGAGTCTAAAACTGCGCAAGTGAGCCGCTTATTAAGCGAGGCTTGTGCCACGCTTAAGCGCATTAGCTTTGCCAACAGCTTTAGCGCAGAAGACATGGTGTTGACCGACATTATTTTAGGCAAAAAACTGCCCATCAGCCTATTCTCATTGGATACCGGGCGCTTGCCGGTTGAAACCTACGACTTGATGGCGCGTGTCGAGGCCCATTACCAAACCAAATTGACGCTTTATTTCCCACAACACGAATCGGTTGAACGCTACGTTCAAACGCACGGCATCAATGCCTTTTACGACAGCATCAACTTACGTAAAGATTGCTGCAGCATGCGCAAGGTGGAGCCACTGCAACGCGCATTGGCCGGCCAAGATGCTTGGGTAACCGGCATGCGTGCGGCGCAAGCCAGCACACGCAGCAGCCTGCCAGTTCGCGAGTTTGATGAGGGCAATAAACTGGAAAAATTCAACCCATTAAGCGACTGGACCGAGCAGGAAGTATGGGCCTACGTGCACATGCATGACGTGCCTTACAACCAATTACACGAACAATTTTACCCCAGCATAGGTTGCGCACCTTGCACGCGCGCCATTGCCATGGGCGAAGACATCCGTGCCGGTCGCTGGTGGTGGGAAGACCCCTTAAACAAAGAATGCGGATTGCACGTAAAAAAATAATTTAACTTATGACTACACACACATCAAAACAACAAGCTTTATCCCATTTAGATTGGCTGGAATCAGAAGCCATCTACATTTTGCGCGAAGTAGCTGGCCAATGCAGCAACCCGGTCTTGCTCTTTTCCGGCGGTAAAGATTCGCTTTGTATCTTGCGCTTAGCGGAAAAGGCTTTCAGACCTGGTCGCTTCCCTTTTCCATTGATGCACATCGATACCGGCCACAATTACAAGGAAGTCATCGACTTCCGTGATCAACGTGCCGCCGAATTGGGCGAGCGCTTAATTGTCCGTTCGGTCGAGGACTCGATGCAACGCGGCACAGTGGTGCTCAAATCAGCCGACGAATCGCGCAATAAACACCAATCCGTGACCTTATTGGAAGCCATAGAAGAATTTGGCTTTGATTGCTGCATAGGCGGCGCCAGACGCGACGAAGAAAAAGCCCGCGCCAAAGAACGCATCATGAGTTTCCGCGATGAATTTGGCCAATGGGACCCAAAAAATCAACGCCCAGAATTATGGAATTTGTATAACGCCCGTAGCCACAAAGGGGAAAACATACGTGCCTTCCCTATTTCCAACTGGACGGAAATGGACGTATGGCAATACATAGAACGCGAAAAACTGGCCTTGCCTAGTATTTATTTCGCCCACCAACGCGACGTGGTCATGCGTGGCGGATCCATCGTGCCGGTGAACGTACCCTTGGTGAACGGCGACATCGCCAACCCAGTGAAAGCCGGTGAAAACATCCTTAATATGCAAGTGCGCTTTAGAACCGTGGGCGACATCAGTTGCACGGCACCGGTGTTATCCGACGCAGACAGCATAGAAAAAATCGTGTTGGAAACGGCCACATCAACCATCACCGAACGTGGCGCCACCCGTTTAGACGACCAAACCTCCGATGCTTCTATGGAACAACGTAAAAAGGAAGGCTACTTTTAATTTCGCCTGTTTTATGCCGGAGCGGTTGCCATAAAAGCCGCGTTAGCCCGTCCTAATGAACATTGATTTTAAACTACTACACTATGACCACAAACCACACACCACATAACGACAGCCTATTGCGCTTCATGACCTGCGGCTCGGTAGACGACGGCAAAAGTACGCTAATCGGCCGCTTGCTATTCGACAGCAAAACCATCTTGGCCGACACCTTGACGCAAATGTCACGCACCTCGGAAAAGCGTGGCTTAAGCGCGGTGGATTTATCCTTGCTAACCGACGGCCTGCAAGCCGAACGCGAACAAGGCATCACCATAGACGTGGCCTACCGGTATTTTTCAACCGGCACACGCAAATACATCATTGCTGATGCGCCTGGCCACGAGCAATACACTCGCAACATGGTAACCGCCGCCTCCACCGCCAATCTAGCCATCATATTAATAGACGCTCGCCGTGGCGTGCTAACGCAAACCCGTCGCCATAGTTACTTAGCGCACTTGGTCGGCATACAGCACATTGTGGTGGCGGTGAATAAAATGGATTTGGTTAATTACGACCAAGCTAGCTACGACAAAATTTGTGCGGACTACTTGGCTTTTGCCAAAGAGATCGGTCTAGCACAGGCTCGTGACATTCGCTTCATTCCTATATCGGCCTTGGCTGGCGACATGCTGGTAGACCGTTTGGATAACATGGACTGGTATCAAGGTGAAACCTTGTTGGAAATATTGGAAAAAGCGCCGGCAGCGCACACCGAAAGCCAAGAAGCCTTCCGCTTCCCGGTGCAATTTGTTTGCCGTCCACACGCCAGCGCCGATGCCGAATTGCATGACTACCGCGGCTTTATGGGCCGCATTGAATCCGGTGAGATTGCCGTGGGCGATGCCGTAACGGTGCTACCGAATGGCTACCAATCTAAGGTCAAAGCCATCCAATTGGGCGAGGCCAATCTGCATTCAGCCAAAACCGAGCAAAGCGTCACCCTGTTATTAGAGGATGAAATCGACACTTCACGCGGCGACATGATAGTTAAAACCAGCGAAGCACATGAACCGGTCAAGCAAATCGACGCCTTCGTTTGCTGGCTGTCAGAAACGCCACTATCAACGGCTCGCAGTTACATCATTCGCCACACCACACGCGAATCCAAGGCCAAGGTAGGCGCCATACAATACAAAGTAGACGTCAACACCTTGCAACAGCAAGCCAGCAGCGATCTTAAAATGAACGACATCGCGCGCATTAGCTTTAAATTGGCCCAATCGCTGATGGTCGACAGCTACAGCGCTAACCGAGCTACCGGCGCTTTTATTGTGATAGACGAAAGCACCAACAACACCGTCGGTGCAGGCATGATTGTTTAAATTCATCTGACTCGCCATACGCAAGCATTTATTGATTTAATTAACAGGCGATTTCCATTAAAATACGCCATATAGAAATTTAGTCCTAAAGGAATAAGACATGACTTACGTCGTTACCGAAAATTGTATTCAATGCAAATTTACCGATTGCGTTGATGTTTGCCCGGTTGATTGCTTTGTGGAAGGCCCAAACTTCCTGGCCATCAACCCAGACGAGTGCATAGATTGCACCTTGTGCGTGGCAGAGTGCCCGGCTGAAGCCATCTTTGCCGAAGACGACGTGCCGGCTGATCAACAAGAGTTCATTGCACTGAACGCTAGACTTGCGGCCCTTTGGCCTGTCATTACTTCACGCAAAGCCGCCTTGGAGGATGCCGAAGCCATGAACGGTGTGCCGGGCAAACGTGATTTACTGATCGAATAGCACAATGGAATTAAAGACAAAGGAGGCTTAGGCCTCCTTTTGTATTTGATCGCGACCCAACCACTACGCATGACCACGCCACTGCCTTTTCTGCAACATTACCCTATCCAATTGCAGGAGAAAATTCGTCAACTACAGGCGCAAGGCAAGTTGGCCGATTACCTGAACGAGCGCTACCCGACTTTGCACAGCGTGCAAACCGACAAAGCCCTCTACCAATTTAGCAATGATATTAGGCAAAGCTTCCTGCGCAACGCCCCAGGCCTAGATAAGGTCTATTACGACAGCAAACTGACCGTGGCACACCACGCGCTAGGACTGAATACCAGCATAGCCAGAGTGCAAGGCAACAAGCTCAAAACCAAGAAGGAAATCCGCATAGCCAGCTTTTTCAAAAGCAGCCCAGCGGATTTCCTGCGCATGATCGTTGTGCACGAATTGGCGCACTTAAAAGAACGCAATCACGACAAAGCCTTCTACCAACTTTGTTTGCACATGGAGCCCCGTTACCACCAACTGGAATTTGATTGCCGAGTCTATTTGCTGTGGAAAAGCAGCAGCAAACTAACAGATAAGGACGAGGCTTAAAATATTCTATATATGCACTGCAGACTAGCCCTTAAAGTATTGTAAAATGCCTACTTGGCGGGCCTCCCCGCATTGTGAAGTAGCCAACCTGGTCAGGTGCGGAAGCAAGCAGCCACAACTATTGAGCAAGTGCCGGGGGCAAGGCTCGCCTCCCCTTATTTTGGCAAGCAGGGCATAGTCCAACGCTTGCCTAACAGTTAGATTAAGGTGCTAGCGCGGGTAAATAATTCGATTAAATTAGCCAATGAAAGCAGACGCATTAATCTCATGAGCTACCAAGTACTGGCCCGTAAATGGCGCCCTAAATCATTCGAAACCCTGGTTGGACAAGACCATGTGGTGCGGGCTTTAAGCAACGCCTTGGACCAGCAGCGTCTGCACCATGCCTATCTTTTTACCGGCACCCGCGGCGTTGGTAAAACCACCCTAGCCCGTATCTTAGCCAAATCACTTAATTGCGAAACCGGCATCAGCGCTAAGCCATGTGGCGTATGCAGTGCCTGCAAAGAAATTGACCGCGGACGCTTTGTTGATTTAATTGAAGTGGATGCCGCCAGCAACACGCAAGTCGACGCCATGCGCGATCTGCTGGACAATGCCCAATACGCACCCAGTGCCGGGCGCTTTAAAGTCTACATCATCGATGAAGTGCACATGCTGTCGAAAAGCGCCTTCAATGCAATGCTAAAGACGCTGGAAGAACCACCGGCACACGTTAAATTCATCCTAGCCACCACCGACCCACAAAAAGTACCGGTCACGGTCTTGTCGCGTTGCCTGCAATTCAATCTAAGGCAAATGGCTGGTACCTCAATTATTGATCACCTGCAAAACATATTGACCCAAGAGGCCATTCCTTTTCAGACCAGCGCCTTGCACTTAATTGCCCGGGCAGCCGATGGCAGCATGCGTGATGCCCTATCTTTAACCGACCAAGCGATTGCTTACGGCGGCCATAGCGTCAATGAAGCCGAAGTGCGCGACATGCTAGGTGCGATTGATCAAAGCTATTTATACCAACTGATTAACGCCTTATTGGCAGAAGACGGTGCAGCTTTAATAGCCCAAGCAAATGCCATGGAACAACGCAGCCTATCGTTTGCAAGTGCATTAAACGATTTGGCGCAATTGCTGCACCAAATAGCCGTGGCACAAACGGTGCCAGACAGCGTCGCCCACGACTTACCGGAACGCGCTGCCTTGCTGGATTTTGCGCAAAGAATACCAGCCGCCACCTTGCAGTTGTACTACCAAATTGCCCTACTGGGCAGACGTGACATAGGCTTAGCGCCCGACGAATTGGCTGGCTTCAGCATGAGCTTACTGCGCATGCTGGCGTTCAGCCCTAAAGACCAAGCACTTAGCAACGCCAGTCCCCCGGCACTTAAGCTGCAAAAGACCAGTCCTGCAACGGCCACGGCCTCAGTTGCAGCCTTATCATCCGACTCAGCGGCGGCAGCAACCATTGCGGCAAACGAGGCCAGCAAGCCCCAAGTGCCCGATAAGAAAAGCATGCAAGCGGCTCTCGAGGAAAGTCCGCAAGCAGCCCATGAGGAAACTCTGCCAGCGCCTAGCATTGACGAAATGCACTTTGTAGAGGCCATGCCTTCTGAAGAGGCCATGCCTAGCGAGCCCATTCCTATTGCGCAGGCCGCCAATGCAGATGGCGAATACAACCATAATGAACCCATGCATGGCGACGCTGGCTTAAGCCGGCAATTTAATGGCGATTGGCGCAACTTGGTGGACAATCTAAAACTGGGTTTAGCACGGGCCTTATCGCAGCACTGCGAGCTCATCGGCTATGATGAAAACAGCATCAGCCTAAGCGTACCGGAAATGCAAAAACACTTATTGTTGCCTAATTACCAAGAAAAACTCAGCACCGCGATTAACCAGTATTTTGATAAGAAAATCAAACTGCACTTTAGTGTGGGTGGCACCGGTAACACGCCCGCCCAGCAAATCAACCAAGAGAAAGCGCAGGCACAAAGCACGGCTGAAACCGCCATAGAGCAAGACGGTTTTGTGCAAGCCTTGATTAATGATTTTGGCGCACAAATTATCCCCAACAGCATCAAACCAATTTAATTAACCCTTTAATTTCAGGAGCAGCACTATGATGAAAGGCGGCATGGCCAATATGATGAAACAGGCCCAGCAAATGCAAGCGAACATGCAAAAAGCCCAAGCGGAATTGGCCAATGTAGACGTGGAAGGCATCGCCAGCAATGGCTTGGTTAAAGTCACCATGGCTTGCAACAACGTGGTCAAACGCGTTGCCATAGACGACAGCGTGATGGACGACAAGGAAACCTTGGAAGATTTGTTAGTCATCGCATTAAAAGATGCCACCGCTAAAGCCGAAGCCACCTCCTCCGCGCGCATGGCTAATTACATGCCTGCTGGCATGAAACTGCCTTTCTAAGATTAAGCCTAACAGCGCTTAATGAAAAATCCCCCGGCCTTAGAACAATTAATCGACAGCCTGCGCTGCCTACCCGGTGTCGGACCTAAGTCCGCGCAGCGCATGGCTTACTACTTATTGCAACGCGATAGAAAAGGTGCCAGCGGTTTAGCAACGGCATTGGATCAGGCCTTGCAGGTGGTGGACCATTGCCAACTGTGCAATACCTTTAGTGAACAAGCCGTTTGCCCGCTGTGCGCATCCGAGCAACGGGATAGCCAGTTACTCTGCGTGGTGGAGATGCCGACTGACTTGCTCATGTTGGAGAACACCCGCGCCTACACTGGCATGTATTTTGTTCTGATGGGCCGCTTGTCACCGCTAGACGGCGTGGGCCCTAAAGAAATCCATTTGGATAAACTGCTCAAACGGGCTCAAGACGGCTTGGTTCAAGAAGTGATATTGGCCACCAACTACACGGTAGAGGGCGACGCCACCGCGCATTACATCAGTGAACTGCTCAAAGCGCGCGGCATTAAAACCAGTCGCATCGCGCGTGGCATGCCCATGGGTGGGGAAATTGAATACGTGGACAGCGGCACCCTCGCCCAAGCCATGATGGAAAGGCGCAGCATTGCTTAGCTTGAGATCAGTCGCAACAGCTTAGATTTTCTAGCAAAGCGGCCGGCGTTTCAATTAACGCATCGGCACCCCATTCACGCGGCCTGTCGGTTTCCGCCAAATAGCCAAACAAGGCCACCACCGTTTTCATGCCCGCCGCCCTGCCCGCTTGCACATCGCGTTCTGCATCCCCCACATAAATGCATTGTGCCGCCGGGCATTGCAGTTGCGCGCATGCCATGAGCAAGGTGTCTGGCGCGGGCTTAGGTTGCGGGGCATCGTCCCCACAAAGCAAACAGGCAGCCCGTTCGAACAAGTTGCTGTTACCTAGCTTCACTGCCTTGGTTAAATTCACCGAGAATCGCCTAGGCTTATTGGTCACGATGCCCCATTTAATGCCCTTGCTGTCTAAGGCATCCAATAAGGCGGCAATGCCAGGTAAAAATAGCGGATGTTGGGTATACACCGATTCATACAAATCCAGGTATTCCAAACGCATGGCTTCAAATTGGCTGTCGTCCGGATAAACAGCAAAACCCAATTCCAATAAACCACGTGTGCCGTGCGAGGCCACCGGCCATATCCGCTCGTGTGGCAAGGGCGATTTGCCATGGCGAGTTAACTGCATATTGAGCGCCAAGCCCAAATCGTGCGCGGTATCAACCAAGGTGCCGTCTAAATCGAATAAGACCACACTCATGCAGGCAACACCGTATGCATTAAGTAATTGACCGCCACATCGTCACTCAAGCGGTAAGTTTGTTTAAATGGGTGATAGCTCATGCCACGCAAGCTCATGACATTCAGGTTGGCTTGACGCGCCCAGCTTGATAACTCAGACGGCTTAATGAATTTGGCGTAATCGTGGGTGCCTTTGGCCAACAAGTTAAGCACGTATTCCGCGCCAACCACGGCCAACAAGTAAGCTTTTGGGTTGCGGTTGATGGTGGAAAAAAACACCGAGCCATTGGGTTTAACCAATTTAGCGCAAGCCGCCACGATGGCCGCCGGGTCTGGCACGTGCTCCAGCATTTCCATGCAAGTCACCACATCAAAACTGGCCGGCTCCAGCGCGGCCAATTGCTCGGCTGAGATGCACCGATAATCCACATCCGCGCCACTTTCTAACTGATGCAATTTAGCCACGTTGAGCGCTTTTTCACCGAGATCAATGCCGGTGACTTTCGCCCCTTTAAAATGCATGGCTTCCGATAAAATGCCGCCGCCGCAACCGACATCCAGCACACGCTTGCCTTTTAGATCGACTAAATCGTGGATCCAATTTAAACGCAAAGGATTGATTTCGTGCAAAGGCTTAAATTCGCTGTTTACATCCCACCATTTGTGCGCGAGTTCAGCAAACTTTTGCAACTCGGCCTGATCCGCATTCATGCTTACTTGGTCGACGGTTTTTTGACTTGCTGTATCTTTACTTGCCATGTGTTTACTATGTCCTTTAATTCCTGAGGCTCAATATTGGCATACACGCCATTGCAATATCGCAATTCGCCGGCCACCCAGGTGTGGCTAACTTGTTCTCTACCGCAGCAATAAACCAAATGCGAGATGGGATCGTAACAGGGTGCCAGCAATACTTCATCCAAGTGCACGGCGGTTAAATCGGCGTACTTGCCGACTTCTATCGAGCCTATCTTGTCGTCCAAGCCTATGGCTTTTGCCCCGTTAATAGTGGCCATGGCCAAGGCTTGCATAGCCGGCAAGGCACTGGCATCGGCGCTCACGCCTTTGGCTAACAAGGCAGCCAAACGTATTTCGCTAAATAGATCCAAACGGTTATTGCTGGCGGCGCCGTCTGTGCCCAAGGCCACGTTTACGCCTTTAGCCAACAAATCCACCACCGGCGCCATGCCGCTGGCCAGTTTCAAATTAGAGCTAGGACAATGCGCAATATGGCAACCGTAAGCGGCCAACATATCCATCTCGTAATCCAATAAATGCACGCCGTGCGCGGCCAACAAATCCGGTCCTAGCAAGCCCAATTTAGCCAACCTGGCTAAGGGACGCATGCCGTATTGGCTTTCGCTACGGCTGATTTCCTCCAAGGTTTCATGCAAGTGCGTGTGCAAGCCAAGCGCCAATTGCTCGGCATAGGTGATGACTTTTTCTAAGCTGCGATCGGACACCGTATAAGGTGCATGCGGTGCGATCGAGGAACTGATCAATGGGTTATTGCGCCATGAGTCGTGGGCATCAAAGCCTTTTTGCAAATAATCGTCTGCATCGCTGGCGTAGGCCGAGGGGAAATCCAACACCAACAGCCCTAGATTGGCTCGCATCCCGGCTTGACTGGCCGCCGCCGCGGTCGCTTGCGGAAAGAAATACATGTCGTTAAAACAAGTGATGCCGCCGCTAAGCATTTCGGCGCAGGCCAACAAACTGCCGTCTTGCACGAATTGCGGCGAGACCAAGGCCTGCTCAGCCGGCCAGATGTGTTGCTCTAGCCAGGTCATCAAAGGCAAGTCGTCGGCCATGCCGCGCATCAAACTCATGGCGGCATGCGTGTGCGCATTGATCAACCCGGGCAACAACACTTGCTCGCCCAAACTAATCAGTTCACTAGCGCGGAAAGCCTGTTTGACAACATCGCTTGGCAGCACGGCCACAATCAGCCCGTCATGCACCACCACTGCGTGATCTTCCAGCACGGCAAAATCGGCTGCCATGGTGGCAATCCAGCGGGCTTCTATAATGAGATCAACGTCAGCGATTACAGGGGTAATGTGTTTGCTATTGGCCATAGCACTTATTCTACCAATAAAAAAGCCCCGTCATGACGGGGCTTATACTTAAACCGCGTAAATTTAGCTTAGCGGCAAGGCATTTCACGTTGTTTTTCGGCGGAAATGACCACGCGACGGTTAGGCTGCAAGCACTCTATGAGTTTCTTGTTGGGTTTATCGCCCTTGCATGCCACCACCGGCTCAGACTCACCCTTACCGGAAGCCTGCAAACGTTTAGCCGACACGCCTTGTGTCATTAGGTAGGCTTTTACTTGATTGGCACGACGCTCAGACAATTTTTGATTGTAGCTTTCACTGCCCAACTTATCAGTATGACCGGTTACTAAGACCAACTCGACATCGGCATTGGCTTTAATTTTGTTCGCCACTTCATCCAAAGTCGGCTTGGAACTGTCTTGCAACTTATCTTGATCAAAGGCAAACAACTTTTCAGCCAATATGGTCACGGTTTCAAAGCTGGGCTTGCAAGCTGGCAATGCTGCGGGGACAGGCGCATCCATGGCAGCGGGCTGCACTGGCGCGGCTGCCGGTGCCGATTCGGCTACCGGCATGGCGGTGGGAGCAGGAAAGCGGAATACCCCACCTAAATTCAGCAATGTATTGCCCACCGTGCCGCCTGCATCCAATACTGATCCGGCTTTAGCATTGGAACGCGTCCATTGTTGACGCACATCGGCTTGAACACCGAAGCTGTCGTTGAATAAATACTGCGCACCCAAGCCTATGTTGGCTAGCCATGAGGTTTTGCTTTTATCTTGCACAGCTGGGCTCGTTGAATAATCCAGCTTGTTATTCGCCACACCCATACCAGTCAACAAGAAAGGGCGGAAACTGTCGCGGCCTAACATGTAAAGCGCATCCATGCCCAAGCTGGTTTGTTTGTAACGGCCATTACCACCTAAATCATCGTTAGCACGTGAGTAGCTGATACCAGACTGTATGTCCCAATGCGGGCTGAGTTCCTTGCCCAAGCGTATGGATGCACCGCCGCCATTTTTGGCTGCCAAATCTTTATCGGTATCCATCAAGCTCACGCCGGGCAGGGCATACCATGCACCACTGTAGGCATCTTCTGCACTGGCATGGCCTGCTAACAAGCCAAATACAGAAAGCATTGCTGCTATAAACTGACGATTATTTTTCATGTTTTACTCCTTAGCTGAAAACAAAAGGCCTTCAATCCGCCTTAACCATCAACCACACTATTAATATAGCGCCATATTAACAAAATTTCACAGCATCTTACGAATTACTTTAATTTTCTCGGCATCCAGCGTGGACTGGCGTTGATTAGCGACGCACACCCCGCCTCTGAAACCGATGTAGTGTGGCTGCAGGTTTTTCGCCGCCGCCAGGTGACTATCCCTTAATGATCCTGCCAAGCCCAACAACATGCCCTGTGCTGCAACCTGCTTAGCAAATTCGTTGGCTTGCTTAGCGCTGTAGTGGTCAAATAGGCTCAAGCCATTTTTAATTTGCGTGTCCAGCATCACGCCGACAAAACCGGCTTGCTTGATGTCGGCAAGCAAGCTGTCCGGGTAGGTGACTTCCGCAAACAGCACTGCAATAAGTTGCTGCCCAGCTTGCGTATAGGGCAGCAGGGCTTGCAGGCAGGCATGATAATCTTCGGTGGCGAAAAAGCCAATTTTAATGATGCGCACACCGGTAGCGATGACTTGCTCGAGCTTTGGCAGCCACTGCTGAGCTTGCATGGGCAAATCGCCCAAGGTCGCGCTGGTTAAGCCTTTATGGCCCATGGGCTGCTGGTTTAGGAAGGCGACGATGCTGCGGATGTCCGCCAGCGGCAAGGCCCCAAGGGCGCCGCTATGTGGATTTTTCATGTCTATGATATCAGCGCCCAGCTCTAGTGCCATTTTCGCCTCATCCAGCGTGCAAACGCTGATCAACAATTGCGGGCTGGCTCGCTTGCCCAGCAGAGCGGCATTCATGCTAGATTGCTCCCGTCCTGTGCGGCATAGTGGTTGTCTATTTTATCGGTCAGCCAAGCCCATGCCTGCAACTCACGCTCACCCGCAGTTTTATCGATGGCAATTTGCAAATACTGCCTTTCTGATTGTACTTTGTCTTTGGGCAACCGAGTTAAACGGCTGACCAACACCGCCAGTTCAATAACCGCGGCTTGGGCACGGTTAAAGCCGGCAAATGCCTGGTGCTGAACGCTATGCTGTACTTGCATGTGCAAGCGCGGACGCACGGCATCCTCCTCCACGCGCAATAAGGTCAATTCTTCATGCGCTAAACAATCCGCCAATCGGTAGCCCAAAAGTTGCTCGGATGGCAACAGCGACCAAGCCTGCCTATCAGTCAGCGCCCCAGCAAACACCCGCACGTCATCGCAGAGACTAAGCACGGCGCGTTGAGTGGCAATGATATTGCTTAAGGTTAAGGATGGCTTATACGGAGAAATAATGACTGTCTTGCCCAGCCTTTGTATGCCAAATGGGGCCACATGGACCTCGCCTTGGTCATTCATGCTGGTGACGATGGTTTCGAATATCATCATTTATTTTTTTGCGCGGCTAATTTTCGTGCACTCATGGCCGCTTCACGATGGGCAATTTTTGCCTCAGGCTGAGTCGGTGCTGCGCTCACACCCCACTCCAGGGCTTGATCTTGCACGTAACGTTTTTTTAGTTGCCAGGCAATTTGCGCCCTAGCCAATTCCACACCCAAATAAAAAGCATGCGAGGCATCGTCATGCACGTCTAGCAAGGGGTAAAGCGCAAACGGATCGGTCGCTTGGTGCAGCCCATCCCTATTGTAAACATGCACACCCTGCTCGCTTACCTGGATACGAAAGTTAGGGTCTTTGATCATGCTGGCAATCTCTTTAATTTCATCCACGCTGTAGGTGAATGGCCGCCTATCATGCAGGCCAAGCAAGCCATTGCTGTAGCCACGCGGCATCCTGTCATCGCCCTTGGCAGCGTGCATAACACGCCTAGCCAAATCGGCTTCGGCGATGGCATTGACCGCATGCGGGCTGACCGAGGTAGCGAGCACGGCATTGATGTTCAATTCACTGATGATGCCAAACAACAAGGTGTTAATGCCGGTGGTATCGGCATCGGTCAATTCGGTTAGGTTACCTATGCCCATCATGATGGCGATGTCCGGGTATTTTTTGCGCAGGGCTTGATAGCGCACGATGGATTGCGTCAAACCAAAATGGATGGGGTCCAATATGGCATCGGCGATAAACGGCTTGCCGGCTTTTTGGCAAGCTTCAATGGCCCGGTATAAAGACGGCAGGCTGTGTGGTTTAGCGGGAATCAACACCGGCGTGGCCGCTACTTCGTGCGCTACCCACAGGGTTTTTTCAGTCAAACTCAACAAGTAGTCGGCCCCCGCATGCCCAGCGGTCAACAAATCGTCCACGCTAAGCGAATCAACGCTGACAGCAAAACCCAAGGCTTTAAGCGCCTGCACGGCGTCTTTTAAATGCGCAAAAGGCACGCCAGGCAAGCATCCCAAATCGATTACGTTCGCCCCCTGCGCTTGATAAGCTTGCGCTTTGGCGACGATGCCAGCCACGCTTAACATGGGGGCATCGACAATTTCAGCAAAAATCTTCACGCGGTAATCGCTCAAATCTGGCGCTAAGCCCATTTGACCAAAATACTGCGGCAAATCTTTTAAATCCGCTGGACCACGTTCAACCGGCACGCCATATTGATCAGCCAACGGCGCAATATCGCCCAAACAAAGACCAGGCACGATCACCTTGTCGGCATCGCCGCTGTCTTTAAGTCGCCTGGCAATGAGCTGCGGTGTCATGAGCGCGGCCACTGACACGCCTATTTCCACTATGCGGTATTTGAATTGGGGGGTATTGGGGTCTTGTTTGGCCTGCACTTGCGCCAACACCTTAGCCAAGCTTTTTTCAGCCAATTTACCCGTTAAGAAAAGTAAATTTTTCGCTACCATGCTGATGCACTAAGCGCCCAATGCGTGCAAACGATGATTAATCGCGGTGGCCAATGCAGGAATGTCTGAAAATACCGAGGTGGCTTCAAATTCAGCCAACTTAGCAACGTTAGCTAAATCAATTTGCCTGGGGTAAACCTGCACGATTTTTTGCCGCGGCGCTTCCGATTCTATGGCGCCAGCGCTTTGTTCTGGCACCGTGTCACAGGCAAACACCAAGCTTGGCACGCGGGTTTTACCGGCTTGCGCGTAGAGGTTGGTTACCAAGGAATCGGAAAAGCCGTAAGCCATCTTTGCAATGGTGTTGGAGGTGGCCGGGGCGATTACCAACGTGTGATAGTGGCCACTGTAGAGCAAACCGACCGGCACACTGCTGGCCGTTTTATCGTAATAGACCCGATGCTGGCTGGCTTCTAACTTAGCTTGAAAGCCGTACTGTTGAATAATTTCAGCAGCGGCTTTACTTAAAAACACATCCACGTCTGGCAAGGTGGCCAGCAGATCCAGCGCCTCCCTTAGGTAATGCCCAGAGCCGGAGATGGCCCAAGCTAAGCGCTGCTTTTGCATGAGAAATTAAGAAAATGGGTGTTCGATGACGATGGTTTCATCGCGCTCAGGGCCAGTGGAAACAATGGCCACTGGCACACCACACAAGGCTTCCAAGCGCTTAAGGTAATGCTGCGCATTCTTAGGCAGGCCGGCCCATGTTTTAACGCCAAAGGTATTTTCCGTCCAACCTAGCACGGTTTCGTAGATGGGCTTGCAGCCGGCCACGTCATCCGCGCCTATGGGCAGGAGGTCTATCTTCTTGCCATCCAACTCGTAGCCTATGCATATCTTCAGTTCTGCGATGCCATCCAAGACGTCCAATTTGGTGATGCACAAGCCGGTTAAACCGTTAATCATGGCAGAACGGCGCAAAGCCGCTGCATCAAACCAACCACAACGACGCTTGCGTTTGGTGACCGTGCCTATCTCTTGGCCTTTGGTCGACATTTGGTAACCGGGCACACCGGCCGTTTCAATGTCCAATTCGCTAGGGAATGGGCCGCCGCCAACACGGGTGGTGTAGGCTTTGGTGATGCCTAAAACATAATGCAGCATATTGGCGCCCACACCGGTACCGGCAGAAGCTTGACCGGCTATGCAATTACTGGAAGTCACGTAAGGGTAAGTACCGTGATCGATGTCTAACAAAGTGCCTTGTGCGCCTTCAAACAATAGGTTATCGCCACGGCCATTGGCCGCATAAAGCTCGGCTGAGATATCGCTGATCATAGGCTTCAAGGCTATTGCATGAGCCATACTGGCATCGTATTGCTGATTAAAATCGACCGTCTTAGCATCCAAATAATGGCTTAATACAAAGTTATGGTAATCCATGACTTCGCGTAATTTATCTGCAAAACGTTCGGGGTAAAATAAATCGTAAACCCGCAGCGCACGTCGCGCCACTTTATCCTCGTAGGTAGGGCCTATGCCTTTGCCGGTTGTGCCTATCTTTTTATCGGCACTGCGTTTGGCCTCACGGGCTACGTCTACCGCCACGTGGTGGCTTAAAATAAGTGGGCAACCTGAACTGACTTTTAAACGGCTTTTAACTTCCAAACCGTCTTTTTCTAAGGCAGCAATTTCACCTAATAAGTGACCCGCATCCAATACCACGCCGTTACCGATGTAGCAGTTAATGCCAGAACGAACGATGCCAGACGGCACTAAATTTAGCTTGTAGACGCGCTGCGCATCCCCTTGACCTACAACCAAGGTGTGGCCGGCATTATGCCCGCCTTGAAAGCGCACCACGCCTTGGGCGTGATCGGTTAGCCAATCGACTATTTTCCCCTTGCCTTCATCGCCCCACTGCGTACCGATAACGACGACGTTTTTTGCTGCCTTATTTGCCATAACTTTTACTTTATAATTTTAATTTGAGGGTCAGTACTAAGTGCGGTGCTGACTAGTTTGCTTAATTTTTAACGCTATCGATGGCCAGCACATGCCAACCGGAATTGTAATGGGCTAACTTTCTATCGCAATTTAATTCTTTTACATCGTGACCTGTGTCAGGCAAAGCTTGAATGACGATGTGCCCTTCTGCCCTTAATGCCGCTATTTTTTCCTGCAAGCCTGCATCGCCTTGCGCAGGCGCAAAGATGGCTGTTGGTAAAGATGCCGGCGCCAAGGCCGTCACTACACCACGCAAGTCCAAGCTAAAGCCAGTTGCCGGCCGTGCTCGACCAAATGCCGAGCCCACTTCATCGTAGCGACCGCCCAGTGCCAATGGCCCCTTGTAACCTTGGGCATAGGCAGCGAAGACCATGCCGCTGTGGTAGTGGTAACCACGTAATTCACTTAAATCAAAACTCAAGCTGACGTCCAAATCCGCCAAGGCTTGACTGACGGCCGTTAGGCTAGCTAAAGCGGCTTTAATCGCTGGCATGGCAGGCAGCACTTTGGCGGCTTTTTGCAATATCGCTTGATCGCCATTGAGCTCGGTTAACTGCAACAAAGCTTCACGTGTAGGTTTATCCAAACTTTGCGTTAGGCTAGCTAGGCTAGACTGATCTTTACTTTGCAGGGCGGCGTACAAATCTTGTTCCAACTGCGGGTCCACGCTGTTGGCCGCAATCAAACTGCCAAAAATATCCACATGGCTAAAATCCATGTGCACCTGATTCACGCCCATGGCGTGCAAGGCTAGTATTAATAGACGCTGGATTTCAATGTCGCTGGCCACCCCTGCGTGGCCGTATAGCTCGGCACCTAATTGCAAAGGCTCACGCGTTTGCGCTAAGCCATCGGGCTTGGTGCGCACCACACTGCCGGCATAACATAGTCGCGTAATGCCTTGCTGATTGAGCAAGTGCGCATCAATACGAGCGGCTTGCGGCGTCATGTCAGCCCGCACGCCCATCAAACGGCCACTTAATTGATCTACCACTTTAAAGGTGGCCAGATCCAAATCGTGACCGGCACCGGTGATTAATGATTCCATGTATTCCAGCATAGGCGGAATAACGTATTGGTAACCGTGCACGCGAAATAAATCAAGCAAGCAGCGACGCATGGTTTCAATACGCGCCGCCTCCGCTGGCAGCACGTCTTCTATGTATTCTGGAAGCAGCCAATTACGCATTTTTTCTCATCTTTAACGGTTAGTTACCCAAATCAATAGCAGGCCGGCCAGCACCGACAACAAGCCAACAAAACGCAGTTGGCCGTCTTTAAATGCCATCAAACGTTGAAAAGCCTCGCGCCATGATTGCGGTAACAGCAAGGGCATCAAGCCTTCAAAAACCAACATCAAGCCCAAGGCGGTAAAAAGACTGGCCTGCACGTTTAATGCTCTCTAATTAGTTTGCCGAATTACTTTTTGTTCGGACTGCGCATGTATTTAAAAAAGTCTGAGCTGGGGTCTAAGACCATGACGTCGCTCTTGCTTTTAAAGGTGTTTTTATACGCTTCGGTACTGCGGTAGAAGGCGTAAAACTCCGGACTCTTGCCATAGGCTTGGTTGTATATGGCTGCAGCCGTAGCGTCGCCCTCACCTTTGGTTTTTTGTGCATCACGGTAAGCCTCGGCGATGATTACTTCGCGTTGCTTGTCGGCATCCGCACGAATCTTCTCGGATGCCGCGGAGCCTTCTGAGCGTAACTGATTGGCCAAGCGTTTACGCTCGGCAATCATGCGGTCAAACACCGACTTGCTAATCTCTTCCGCGTAATCCACGCGTTTCAAGCGCACGTCCACCACTTGTATGCCAATTTGCCGGGCTTCCACGTCGGCGCGTTTACGTAAATTATCCATGATGGTGCCGCGTTCACCGGCAATCACATCGTGCACGGTGCGCTTACCAAATTCAGCACGTAATCCAGCGTTAACCACCTTAGACAAGCGATCTTCCGCTGCGGCTTCGCCACCGTCTTTAATGGACACGTAGTATTTGGCTGGGTCTATGATGCGCCATTTAACAAACGAATCCACCATCATGTATTTGTTTTCACTGGTGATGAATTTAGCCGGTTGCTCCCAATCCAGCGTCAAAATACGGTTATCGAAGTATTTTAGGTTGTCCACAATAGGCAATTTGAAATGCATACCGGGCTGCTTTTTAATGGCTACAATTTCCCCCAAGCGTTGCACAATGACAAACTGGGTTTGATCGACGGTAAATGCCGAACTAGAAAACAACAGCAAGGCGGCCACAAGACCTACGATTATATTAGTTGAATTTTTCATGGTCGGCTCCTACCTGCTTTCTCTGTCACGACTGCGAAAAGCGTCGCGTGTACGATCGGTCGTTACCGCCGGCTCTGCTACGGTTGCCGCTTGTGGATTAAGCGATTGCAAAGATTGCGATTTTTGCACGGCCGCGTCTTCCGTTGCATTGATCAATTTATCCAATGGCAAATAGAGCATGCTGTTGCCGCCTTTTTGATCCACCACCACCTTGCTTACACTGGAGAGTATTTGTTCTTGTGCCTCTAAAAACAAACGCTGGCGGGTAACTTCTGGCGCCTTTTTATACTGCACTAAAATTTGCTCAAAGCGACTGGCATTACCTTTAGCTTCGCTTTCTATTTTCAATTTGTAACCGGCCGCTTCAGCCAATAACCTGGATGCGGTTCCGCGCGCCTTAGGAATGACGTCATTGGCGTAGGCCTGACCTTCATTAACCTGCCTTTGGTTGTCTTGGTTGGCTCGGTTAACGTCTTCAAAGGCCTCCTGAACTTGCTCAGGCGGTTGCGCACTTTGTAAGGACACACTGGTGATGTTTACACCGGTTTTGTAGCTGTCCAATATGATTTGCATGCGCTCAGAGGTATCTGCCAAGCCTTTTTGCAGCAGGTCGTCTAATTTACTTTTACCCACTACTTCACGAATGGCCGATTCAGCAGCTGACATGACCGCTTCATCGGTTGACCGGTTGTTAAACAAGTAATCTTTGGCATTCTTGAGGTTGTATTGCACGGCAAATTGCAAATCGATGATGTTCTCATCCTCGGTCAGCATCAAGGCCTCTTTAGGTTGCTTGACTTTGCTACCACTGCCCTCACCGGCACTGCGGTAGCCCACTTCCAATCGACGCACTTGTTCCATGTTGACCACATCCGCCGATTCAAACGGATAGGGTAAATGCCAGCGCGGGCCTGGCTCAGCAGTTTCCACAAAACTACCAAAGCGCTTCACCACACCCAAGGAACCTTGATCAACGATATAGAATCCGGTGCCTAACCAGACTAAAACAACAACGGCCACGATAGGTAACACCGGCAAGGCTGGCGTTTCATCAGGCCCGTTAGTTGGTTTGCTAGGCTGACGGTTAGGCTGACGGTTAGGCTGATTGCCTCCGCCCTTACCAAATAAATTATTAATTTTACGGCTTAAATCACGCATCACTTGGTCCAAATCGGGAGGACCGTCGTTATTACCCTGTAACCAGCCAGGAAATTTAATCATTTAACACTCCAAAATCCATCATGAGCTAACTTTGACTTAAGCATACGCACTTTCTTCCGTGCTCAATTTCTGCAAATATTGACCGTGTTCAGCAATGGCCATCCGCAACAAATCCATTCCTTCACCGGTTTTAGCAGAAACGTGCATGCTGCTAATTCTACCATATTCATCTCGGCTAATTGCAGGCATCAAGCCCACTCGATCGATCTGATTGTGCACTAAAATTTGCGGCACATTGGCCGCCCCTATCTCAGCCAAGACCTTATTAACCTGAGCAACCTGCTCGTCACGATTGGTGCTGGCGGTATCGACTATGTGCAAGAGCAGATCGGCCTGCACCGACTCTTCGAGGGTGGCGCCGAAGGCTTCGACCAAGGCATGCGGCAAATGCTTAATGAAACCCACGGTGTCGGACAGCACCACCGATCCGCAATCGGCTATGTAAATTTTATGCGTGGTGGTATCCAAGGTAGCAAACAACTGATCCGCCACGTAAATGTTGGCCTTGGTTAAACGATTAAACACGGTGGATTTACCGGCATTGGTGTAACCAACTAAGGATACCGTCATGACATTGGAGCGTTTGCGCGCCCGCCTTTGCATGCCTCGCTGTGCTTTTAGCTTTAAAAGCTTTTCACGCAATTGCTTAACGCGCACGCGCAGCATGCGCCTGTCCAATTCCAACTGCGTTTCACCAGGGCCGCCGCGCACGCCTATGCCGCCTTTTTGCCGCTCCAAATGGGTCCAACCGCGCACCAAGCGGGTCGACAAGTGCTCCAACTGCGCCAACTCCACTTGCAATTTACCTTCGTGGCTTTGTGCGCGCTGACTGAATATATCAAGAATTAAACCGGTTCTATCCACCACCCGCGCTTGCAATAGCCGTTCTAAATTTCGCTGCTGGGATGGCGACAGGTCATGATTAAACACCGCAATATTGGCTTCGCTGGCTTGCATCATTTGCGCCAGTTCATCGGCCTTGCCGCTGCCTATAAAATACTTCGCATCAGGCGCAGCACGCTTGGCTTCAACGGTGCCACGTATAGCTAAACCGGCCGTTAAACTTAACTGCCGGAGTTCGTGCAAACTCTCTTGGTAATCGTGGTCACCGAAGTCGACGCTCACCATGATGGCAGCATCAAAGCCGCCAGGTCGCTCAAACAAATCTTTCAAGGTTTATAGAACCACGCTGATCGAACAGGAATTATTCGGCATCTTCAGTAGAATTAAATGCCACCATGCGTGCAGGCACGATGGTTGAAATGGCGTGCTTGTAAACCATTTGGGTGACGGTATTTTTAAGCAAAATCACGTATTGATCGAATGAATCAACCTGACCTTGAAGTTTAATGCCGTTGACGAGATAGATAGATACAGCGACGTGTTCTTTACGTAAGGCGTTAAGAAACGGGTCTTGTAACATTTGCCCTTTTTGATTCATGGTGTCTCCTATTGTTTGGAGTTAAATAAAAACTGCTTGTGATAATACGATTCTTACAATTTAGAGCCATGGCTGGCCAAGCTTCTTAAAAAAGCCAGATGGCTATTTTAGTACGGCCTTCAATCTAGTTAATACTTCTTCTTTACCCAATATTGCCATAACCTGATCTATGCTGGGTGACTGCGCGATTCCAGTGATAGCAACACGCAGCGGCATGGCTAATTTAGGAAACTTCAAGCCATTTTTAGTGACCGCATCATTAATGACTTGGTGTATGGCTTCAGCCTGCCAATCGCTCGCGTTTAATACACTGACTAATTCAGTCAGCACCGGCATGATGTCTGGCGTTAAATGCTTCTCAACGGCAGCCGCATCCAAACTGGGCTTTTCAAAGAAATAGACTAAGCCATCAGCCAATTCGTTCAGGGTATTCACCCTTTCTTTATACAAAGCGATGCCGGCTGCCAGTTTGACCGCATCAGGGGCAAGCACCCCTCTTAGTGCCAAACGCTGCAACTGGTCTGCCAACAAGGCAGTGGGCTCGGTTTGTTTAATGTAATGCGCATTGAGCCAATTGAGTTTTTCAGTATTAAATTGGGCGGCCGATGGCGTAATGTGATCCAAATCGAACCACTGCGCAAATTGCTGTTTACTGAATAGCTCTTCGTCGCCATGGCTCCAACCTAGCCTAGCCAAGTAATTAATGACCGCCTCTGGCAAGTAGCCGTCTTCATGGTACTGCATGACGCTAACCGCCCCATGCCGTTTGGATAACTTCTGCCCATCGCTACCCAATATCATGGACAAGTGTGCGTATTGAGGCACCTGTATGCTGCTGTCTATTTCCGACAAGGCGCGCAACATATTGATTTGCCGAGGGGTGTTATTGACGTGATCGTCGCCGCGTATGACTTGCGTGATGCCCATGTCGCTGTCGTCAACCACCACGCAAAAATTGTAGGTGGGGGTGCCATCCGCACGAGCGATGATTAAGTCATCCAATTCGCTATTGGCAATTTCTATGCGCCCTTTAACCAAGTCGTCCCAAGCCACCACGCCATCTTGCGGATTCTTAAAACGGATAACCGGGGTAACATCAAGAGGCGGATGGGGCAATACTTTGCCTTGCTCCGGACGCCATTTGCCGTCGTAACGGGGCTTCAACTTTTGCGCCATCTGCTGTTCACGCAAGGCGTCCAATTCTTCCTTGCTGCTGTAGCAATAGTAGGCACTGCCTGCCGCCAACATGCTTTGTATGACGACTTTATAGCGGTCCATGCGCTGCATTTGATAAAACGGGCCTTGGTCGTAATCCAAACCCAGCCATTGCATGCCATCCAAAATAGCTTGCACGGCTTCAGGCGTGCTGCGCGCCACATCGGTGTCTTCAATACGGAGGATAAACTCACCGCCGTGCTTTTTGGCATAGGCCCATGAAAATAAGGCGGTACGTGCACCGCCTATGTGTAAGAAACCGGTTGGGCTGGGAGCAAATCGTGTACGAACGGTCATAGTCAATCAGGCATTAAAAAGAATGCGTCATTTTAACATGGGCCAGCCCGTCACTGGCGACTTATGCGCAACTTAGTTGACGGTCTGCCAACCGCCGCCCAAGGCTTTAAACAAGGCTACGCTCGCTTGCAAGCTGGCCTCGCGCGCTTGCACTAAACTCAGTTCAGCCGCGTGATAAACCCGCTGCGCATCTAGCACATCCAGGTAAGCCGAGTATCCAGATTGGTAGCGGTGCATGGCAATATCCAAGCCTTTTTTAGCGGCCACTTGCGCGTCATGCAGGGCCGATTCACGCTCGGTATTTTGCCGCACACTCACCAAGGCGTCGTTCACCTCGGTAAATGCGTTTTGAATGGCTCGTTCGTAACTGGCCAGCACTTGTTTTTGCTGCGCACTGGCTTGATCCACTTGCGCACCACGCTTGCCAGAATCAAAAATAGGCAGATTTAAATTCAGGCCGCCGGTCCAAATGCGTGACGAGGCTTTAAGCACATCACTTAAAGCCAAGCTCTCGCCACCTAAAGCTGCGGTTAGGGATATGCTAGGGTACAAAGCGGCTTTAGCCACACCAATGTTAGCATTAGCTGAAATCAACTGTTGCTCGGCTTGCCGCACATCTGGCCTAGCTTCTAACAAACTCGAAGGCAAACCAGCAGGCGGCGCGGGTGCCCGTGGCAGGCCATTTAAGGCGAGTGCCGGGATCGTTAAATTTAAATTGCCACACAGCAAGGCCAATTGATGCAGGGTTTGCGCACGCAGCTTGGCAAGCTCAGCCAACTGCGCTTTAAGGTTGGCACTGGCCGCTTCCGCTTGACGCAGATCTAAGCCAGATGCCACCCCACCTTCTAGGCGGCGACGAGTTAAATCAAGGCTGGCTTCACGGGTTTTCAAACTGTCTAGGGCAATCACCGTTTGTGCGTCCAAGCTGCGCAATAACCAATACTGCTGGGTGATCAAGCCTGTTAGCGATAAATGCACAGTGGCTTTAGCGTAATGACTGGCTAAAGCTTGAGCGCGAGCCGACTCTTTTGCACGACGCAATTTCCCCCAAAAGTCCAATTCAAAAGCCGTGCCGATTTGCGTATTGAAATTATTGCGTGGGTTTTCAGCAAAGACCGGAAAAGGCCCGGTCTCCGTGACGCGCGTGCGAGCACCCTGCGCATTCAGATTAAGACTTGGTAAGGTATCGGCACCGATTTGGCGAGCCGCCGCCTCGGCTTCCTCTATGCGCGCAACAGCTTGTTTTATGTCAGTATTATTTTTCTGAGCTTGTTGAATTAAATCATTAAGCGTGGCATCTTGGTACAAGGTCCACCATGTGGCAGTCATGGCCGTGCCGGCAACGGCTGCTTCAGGCTGATTGTAGGCGCTAGGCAAAGCCACAATCGGGCGTTGGTAATCTATGCCCAATGGCGCACAGGCA
>JBEDKJ010000006.1:0-5929 GCA_041172285.1 Pseudomonadota bacterium | reverse complement strand
GTGGCGAGTTGGAAAAAGACTTCATTGCGGTGGTGCGTTTCCAAGGGCCTAAAGCCAATGGTATGCCAGAGTTGCATAAATTAACCCCGCCTATGGCCGTCTTGCAAAACAAGGGTTTTAGGGTAGCAATCGTGACCGATGGTCGCATGAGCGGTGCCTCCGGTAAAATTCCGGCGGCCATCCATTTGAGCCCAGAAGCATCAGCCGGTGGCCCTTTAGCCAAAGTGCGCGACGGCGACATCATTCGTTTGAATGCCACGGTCGGCATGGTCAACGTGTTGGTGGACGAAGACGAGTGGGCCGAGCGTGAAGTGGCGGAGTTGTCTGATAGCAAGCGTCACAATAATGCCCATGGCATTGGCCGCGAGTTGTTTGGTGGCATGCGTAAGAATGTGCTGTCGGCTGAAGAGGGCGCCATCACCTGGCTCTAGAGAAATAGAAATTGCGGCGCAATACCTTGTTGCGCGCTAAAAAATCTTCGCTTGCACAGCACTCGTATGCGGCGCTAATTTTTTACTCGCGCCCAGTCTTGCATGGCCATTTTTATTTTTCTAAGTAACTAAAATTTAGATCATTTATTAATTAGGTAAAAACATGAACACATTAGATTTAGCCAATTACGGCCCCGTTATTCCCGTCATCGTCATCAACCGTGTGGAAGATGCCGTGCCCATGGCCAGTGCCTTATTGGAAGGCGGTATCCGTGTATTGGAGATCACTTTGCGCACATCGTGTGCTTTAGCTGGCATGGAAGCCATTGCTAAAGCCCTACCAGAAGCCATCATGGGTTCGGGTACGGTGCGCAATATTAAAGACGCACAAGCTTCAAAAGATGCCGGTTGCCAATTTGCGGTCAGCCCAGGCTACACCAGTGAGTTAGGCTTGGCCGCAAGAAAAATGGGCTTACCTTTGTTGCCAGGCGTGTCCACAGGTTCTGAAATCATGATGGCCAATGCCGACGATTATTACTTTTTGAAATTATTTCCTGCCGTGGCCGTGGGTGGCATCAATTTGCTTAAAGGCTTTTCCGGTCCCTTCGGTGACGTGAAGTTCTGCCCAACCGGTGGCGTGACGGTGGAAAGTGCGCCGCAATTTTTAGCCCTACCTAACGTCGTGGTGTGCGGCGGCACTTGGTTAACGCCGGCTGATGCCGTGGCGCGTGGCGACTGGGCACACATTACTAAATTGGCTAAAGAAGCCAGCGCCATCAAAGCGGCTTAGTTTTTTCTGATTGACTATTGGGCTTTGCTTCCTAGAGAGGTATCTAGGGCAAAGCCTTTTTTATGACGCAACAGTTTAGGAATGCCGCGTGGCCTTTGATTTAAAAAAATACAAAAGCATCGTCTTTGATTGCGATGGCGTGGTGCTCGATTCGAATGCAGTGAAAACCCACGCGTATTTTCGTACGGCCAAAAATTTAGGTGCCACCGACAGTCAGGCGCAAGCCTTGGTGGATTACCACGTGCGCTTGGGTGGCATCTCCCGCTACCATAAGTTTGATTATTATTTGCGTGAGATTCTGTCGCAAGAGGCCACGCCTGCCGCCATCCAAACCTTGTTGGATGGCTTTTCCCAAGAGCTGGAAGACGGTTTGTTGCATTGTGCAATCGCGCCAGGTTTGGCGGCATTGCGGGCGGCCACGCCGCAGGCCAACTGGATGATTTTGTCGGGTGGCGATCAGGAGGAAATTCGCCAACTGTTTGCGCGACGTGATTTAACCGGCTTGTTTGATGGCGGTTTGTTTGGCAGTCCGGATAACAAAGACACGGTGTTGGCTAGGGAAAAGGCCAGCGGCAACGTGGCTATGCCAGCCTTATTTATTGGCGACAGCAAGTACGATTACCAAGCGGCCAGCCGAGCTGGATTGGATTTTGTCTTTTTGAGCGACTGGACGGAAGTGGCCGATTGGCAGGCTTATTGCGAGGCCCAGCAGATTGAGGTATTGCCCAATCTGGCCGCCTTATTAGAGTAATCTGGCTTTAATCATCCCTACTGTTTAGGCGCTGCGTCGAGCATGGCTTGCGCGCGCGATTGCGTTAGCTTGGCCGCGGCCAACGCGTCTTTTTCATTCCATTTTTTGCTCACCCAGCCTTGCAGGTTTTCCAGCACGATGTTGCTCATCGCTTCTATCCAAGCCGGGTGCTCGTTTAAGGCCGGTATGTAGTGGTAGTCGCCGCCACCATGGCTTTGGAATATGTGTTTGCCTTCCATGGCAATTTCTTCCAGGGTTTCCAAGCAGTCGCTGCTAAAGCCTGGGCAGATGATGTCTATGCGCGCGGTTTTAGCTTTGCCTAACTCTTCCAAGGTGCTCGCTAGGTAAGGTTTTAACCACTCTTGTTTACCAAAGCGCGATTGAAAGGCCACCGTGTACTGTGTTTTGTTTAATTGCAAGGCTTCAGCCAGCAAACGACCGGTTTTGTGGCACAAGCAATGGTAGGGATCGCCGTTGTTTAAATGCGCTTTGGGCACGCCATGAAAACTCATGACCAATACGCTGGGCTGGCCGTGCTCTTGCCAATGCGCTTTAACGCTGGCGGCCAAGGCAGCAATGTAGTCGGGGTGGTCGTGGTAGCTGCGTATGCTGCGCAGTGCCGGTTGGTTGCGTGTTTTAAGTAGGATACGGTAGACCGCGTCCATGGCCGAGGCGGTGCTGCTGGCGGCGTATTGCGGGTACAAGGGCATGACCAAAATGCGATCGCAATGCTGGGCGCGCAAGGCATCCATGGCCGATTGCATGCTGGGGTTGCCGTAGCTCATGCCCAAGGCAACGGCGAATGGCGATGGGATTTTTTTGGCCAGCGCTTCGTTTAATAAGCGGCATTGGTTTTGCGCGTGCACCAACAAAGGCGAGCCGGCATCGGTCCAAACTTGCGCGTATTTTTCCGCTGATTTCTTAGGGCGTATCACCAAAATAATGCAATGCAGTATCCAGCACCAAATAAAACGTGGGATTTCCACCACGCGTCGGTCCATCAAAAATTGTTGTAAATACGGGCGCAAGGCCTTGGCCGTGGGCGCATCGGGCGTGCCTAGGTTAGCCAGCAGTATGCCCACCTTGAGCTGGTCGCCGTGGCTGTATTTGGGTTCTTGATTGAAGTAAGCCATCGTTGGTCTCTTTTATTAATCTGGTTTAGGAATCTGGCGCTTTAATTGCTGTTATTGAGGGCGTTGGACAGCAGTTTTGCCGTAACATCAACTATCGGTATCACCCGTTCGTAGGCCATGCGGGTCGGGCCTATGACGCCCAAGGTGCCGACCACTTGGCCGTCCGCTTCGTACGGTGCGGTAACCATGCTGCATTCGTCCAAGGCCAAATAGCCACTCTCGCCGCCTATGAAAATCTGTATGCCTTCAGCATGTTGGCTGTTATCCAACAGTTGCATTAAGGAGGTGCGCCGCTCAAACAACTCAAACAGCTTACGTAGACTGGTGACGTTGGTGGACAGTTCGTCGACTTGCAGTAAATTTCGCTCACCGGCAATGATCACGCCGTCTTTGTCGCCCTTGGCTTGCGCACTGCTAGCAGCCAGTGCCGCCGACATCAAGCGGTTCATGTCGCTTTGCATCTGTTGCAGTTCTTGGTGCAAATTTTGCTGCACTTCTTCAAAGGTTTGCCCGGCGTAGTGGCTGTTAAAGTAGTTGCTGGCTTGGGTCAGTTCACTGGGTGCATAGGGTTTGTCGGCCAGAATGATGCGGTTTTGCACGTTGCCGTCGCTGGTGACGATGATCACCAGTATGCGTTTTTCCGACAGCGGCAAAAATTCCAAATGCTTGAAGGCGATGCGTTTGCGCTTAGGTATCATCACCAATCCGGCAAATTGCGTGAGTTGCGATAGCATGTCGGCCGCGCTGTTAATCAGTTCATTGGGGTTGGGTGAAGACAAGCCACTTTTTAATTGCTGCACGGCTTGGCTGCCCAAGGGTTGCACGGTTAATAGCGAATCGACAAATAAGCGGTAGCCTTTTTGCGTGGGCACCCGACCGGCTGAAGTGTGCGGGCTGGCGATAAAGCCTAACTGCTCCAAGTCACTCATGACGTTGCGTATGGTGGCAGGGCTAACGTCCAAACCGGAATGCTGCAACAAGGTGCGCGAACCTATGGGTTGGCCATCACTGATGTAATGCTCCACCAAGGTTTTGAGTAAAATTTGTGCGCGTTTATCCATATGGGCTGTATTTTGCCCGATTTATGCTTATCGTCATACTGCTAAGCGCTAAATCTTACTCGCATCGTACGCTTTCCCTTTGCGCAAAAAGCCATCTGTGATTTAATTTCGGCATGACGCTCGCATTCCAATCCATCGCCATCATAGGCAAATACATGAATCAATCGGCCTTGCAATTAATGCGTAAGGATTTGCTTGATTTGGCCGAGCATTTAACGGCAAAAAACATACAAGTTTGGGTGGAGCAAGAGACCGCCCAGCATGCCAATATCACCGCCTACAAAACCGCGGCATTAAACAACATAGGCAGCGAGGTGGACTTGGTTATCGTCATGGGTGGCGATGGCACCATGCTAAGCGTGGCGCGCAGTTTAATTGATTTTAATGTGCCGTTGGTTGGCATTAATCAAGGTCGGTTCGGATTTTTGACCGACTTGCGCGTGGAAGACATGTTGGGCCAGTTGGATGGCATTTTGGCGGGCGATTATGTCTTGGAGCCGCGGGTAATATTGAGCGCCACCGTCACGCGTGATGGCCAAGAAGTGCATGCCAATTACGCCCTGAATGACGTGGTGGTAAAAAGTGCGCTGCGCTTGATTGAATTGGAAGTCAGTGTGGACGAAAAATTTGTCCACAAACAACGCTCGGATGGGCTGATTATCAGCACGCCTACCGGCACCACCGCCTATGCCTTATCCGCAGGCGGGCCAATTTTGCACCCGAATTTGCAAGCCATTTCCTTGGTGCCGATTTGCCCGCATACTTTAAGCAATCGACCGATTGCCGTGCACAGCGACAGTCAAATAGACATACGCCTGCTGCAATTGGGTCATGCGCAACTCAGTTTCGATGGCCAGTTCCAAATGGAATTAAAACAGGGCGACAAGGTGACCGTGAAACGCGCCAGTCAAAGCGTGTCTTTGTTGCACCCTAGCGACTATTGCTATTTCGATATGCTGCGCAATAAGCTGAACTGGGGTTAAATGTTACACAGCCTTTCCATACGCGATTTCATTATCGTCAAGCAGCTCGATTTGGAATTCAACGCTGGCTACACCGTGCTGACCGGCGAGACCGGGGCTGGTAAATCCATATTAATTGATGCCTTATCCTTAGCCTTGGGTGCGCGCGGCGAGGGCGGCATTTGCCGTGCTGGCTGCGAAAAAGCTGAAATCAGTGCCATTTTTTCCATTCAAGACAACCTGGATGCGCAGCAATGGATGCACGATGCCGAGCTGACTGAGGACGGTGGTGAATTGGTGTTGCGCCGGGTGATGTATGCCGATGGCCGTTCGCGGGCCTTTATCAACGGCACCACGGTGACCGTGGCGCAACTCAAAGAATTGGGTGAGTTGCTGTTGGATATCTACAGCCAAAATGCCCACCATTCCTTATTAAAACCCGTCACCCAGCGCAATGTGTTGGATCAGTTTGCCGGTTTGTCCGAACTGGCACTGCAGGTGGCTGAGCAATTTAAGGCTTGGCATAAGCTTAATCAGCAGCGCCTAGAGGCGGAAAAAAATGCCAGCGTGTACGCGCGCGAGTTGGCGGAATTGCAAGAGACGGTGCAGGTCCTGACGGATTTGGCCATGACGGCAGAGGATTGGGCACAATTGCAGCAAGAGCACCTGCGCTTGTCCAATGCCGCCGATTTGATGAGCGGTGGCGCCGCTTGCCGTGATTTATTAAGCGAGGGTGAACAGTCGGCGCAACGCTTACTTTCCAAGGTGCGCTATAAATTGGAAAATTTAAGCGAATACGAT
>JBEDKJ010000005.1:0-7287 GCA_041172285.1 Pseudomonadota bacterium | reverse complement strand
TGGTCTGCGAGTTTGTCTGGGTGACCTTCAGAAACGGATTCTGAAGTAAAAAGATAGTCGTTCATTTGTGCGCCTTGAAAAGTAAACTAAAAAAATGAAATGATTTTCATACTAAAGGCTGAAGCATGATCATCAGGTCAATTACCGAGTTAGCATTCTACCTAAGTATTAAATATTAAGACTAAAATATTGCAATAAAAAATAGCCTGCCCCCACTATCAATTTATAATAAAGCTTATGAATTCTAAATCCACGCAATTATCTTTTAGCAAAATGCAGGGCGCCGGCAACGACTTCATGGTCATCGATGCCATCCATCAAACCGTGCATCTCAGCCCACTTCAAATTCAACAATTAGCCCATCGCCAATTCGGCGTTGGTTTTGATCAATTGCTATTGGTCGAATCGTCCAGCGTAGCGGATTTTAAATACCGTATTTTTAATGCCGATGGCAGCGAAGTCGCCCAATGCGGCAACGGTGCACGTTGCTTTGTGCGTTTTGTCGCCGAGCAGGGTTTGAGCAACAAAAAAACCATCTCGGTAGAAACCGCCAGCGGCATCATACACCCTAGCTTAGAAGACAATGGCTTGGTCACCGTCAACATGGGCGCCCCTAAATTAGCGCCGTCCGACATCCCTTTTATTGCCGATGCGCAAGCAGTCCAATACGCCCTGCAAGTGGGTGAGCAAACGCTGCAAATGGCCGCCGTGTCCATGGGCAACCCGCATGCGGTGCTGCAAGTGAATGATGTCGACACCGCCGCAGTGGTCGAATTGGGCCAACAAATTGAGGTGCACCCGCGCTTCCCTGAACGCGTCAACGTTGGCTTCATGCAAATCCTTAACCCACAGCAGATTAAATTACGGGTGTTTGAGCGCGGCAGCGGCGAAACCTTAGCTTGCGGCACCGGCGCTTGCGCGGCTGTGGTCAGCGGCATCCTATCCGGCCAATTAACATCGCCAGTCAAGGTAAGCGCCCGTGGCGGCGAACTATCGATTGCCTGGCAAGGCGGCGACTCAGCGGTCATGATGACAGGCCCGGCCGTGACGGTATTTACTGGCAGCATCACATTAAGCTAAAGTAACGACAACCCATTAGCGCTCCTCAAGGACCACCATGCAACAAGATCAAGAAGACCAGTTGTACGCCGAACAAGTCAGCCGCTATTTACGCAGCCACCCGCAATTTTTTGAACAGCACGCGTACTTACTCACGGAAATGTTTCTTCCCAGCCCACACGGCAATGGCACGATTTCCTTGACCGAACGCCAGCAACTGGCGCAACGCGACAAGATACGGGTGATGGAAAGCAAGATGGGGCAACTGATTGCCTACGCCGAACAAAACGATAAAACCAGTGGCCTTGTTCATCAATTTAGCGTTCAACTGCTTGCCAGCCCTAGCTTAGATGGCCTAAACAATTTACTGGCGCAAAGCATGCAGGGCATCTTTGCCGTGTCGCACAGTCAACTGTTGATTTGGCAAGCCCCTAGCGACCCAGCGCTAGCCCAAGACAAATTATTTAGCGCCGTGTCCAGCCCGTTTCAGGACTGGGTCAGCGCATTAAGCCTGCCGCATTGCGGCGAAAAGCCAGCGTCGGCCGACGGCTTAGTGCCAGAGTCCTTGCAGTCTTTCGCCTTTATCCCGCTCAGCGATGAAAAACAGGTTTACGGCGTACTCATACTGGGTACAGAAGACCCAAACCGCTTTAAAGCGGACATGGGTTCCTTGTATCTAGAACGCATAGGCGATTTGGTCAGTGCGGCTGTGGCCGCTCATCTCTAGCGAGCTGCCAGCTGCCAGTGAGTCACCTTAAAGACTACCTGCAACACCTGACGTTTGAGCGTGGGCTCAGCGCACTCACGCTAAAAAGCTACGCCAGAGACCTGCAATTACTGGAGTCATTACTGGGCGACACCGAATTAGCGCAAATACAAAGCACGCACATACGCCGCTTCATCGCCAGCTTGCACAGCCGCGGCTTGAGCGGCAAAAGCATAGCCCGCGCTCTCTCAGCTTGGCGTGGCTATTTCAATTACTTAGTCCACCAGCAGGGCTACCAACTAAACCCAGTGATAGGCTTACGCGCACCCAAATCGGCCAAGACTTTGCCGCAAGCCTTGTCCACCGACCAAGCGGTAAAATTTGTCACCATAGAGGGTGACGACCTGCTCGCGCAACGCGATCATGCCATTTTGGAATTGTTCTACTCTTCCGGTTTACGCTTGGCCGAATTGGTCAATTTAGACTGTGCCATGATTGACTACAGCGCCGGCACCGTCACGGTAACCGGTAAAGGCAATAAGACGCGCATTGTGCCCATGGGCAGCCACGCCAGTCAGGCCATCCAAGTTTGGTTAGATCAGCGCGCCAGCCTGCGCATCGCCGACAGCAACCCGGATGCCTTATTTGTCACGCAACAAGGCAAACGCATTAGCCCACGCGCGGTGCAATACCGAGTCAAGCAGTGGTCGATCAAGCAAGGCATGAGCAGCAGCGTGCACCCGCATTTGTTGCGCCACAGTTTTGCTAGCCACGTTTTGCAATCCAGCCAAGATTTACGCGCCGTGCAAGAAATGCTCGGCCATGCCAACATCAGCACTACTCAAGTTTATACCCACTTGGATTTTCAGCATTTGGCCAACGTCTACGACCAAGCCCACCCGCGTGCTAAGAAAAAATAGCAATACCCTACTAAATTACCCTGATATTATGGCAAAATAACGCATAGCAATTTTTTACCCAAAATGACCCTTAAAGGATGAATCATGGAACACAGCTTACCCGCACTGCCTTACGCTAAAACTGCTTTAGCACCGCACATTTCTGAAGAGACCTTGGATTTCCATTACGGCAAACACCACCAAACTTACGTGACCAACTTAAACAACTTGATTAAGGGCACCGAGTTTGAACATGCCAGCCTAGAAGACATCATCAAAAAATCCAGCGCCGGCATATACAATAACTCCGCGCAAATCTGGAACCACACTTTCTTTTGGAACAGCATGAAACCAAACGGCGGCGGCGCACCAAGCGGTGCATTGGCCAACGCCATCAATGCCAAATGGGGTTCGTTTGACGAATTCAAAAAAGCCTTTCAAGCCTCTGCCGTGGGCAACTTCGGTTCAGGCTGGACATGGTTAGTGAAAAAAGCCGACGGCTCGGTTGACATCGTCAACATGGGCGCAGCCGGCACGCCATTGACCACAGGCGACAAAGCCTTGCTTACCATAGACGTCTGGGAGCACGCCTATTACATCGATTACCGCAATGCCCGCGCTAAGTTTGTTGAAGTGTTCTTAGCGTCCTTGGCTAACTGGGATTTTGCATCAGCCAACTTTGCTTAAATGGTTAAAGCCGCATCATGGCTAGCTTGGTGCGGCTTTAAATTTCACGCAATAATCAACCCATGTTAAAACGTTACGCCGTTCATTTCGCGCTCGTCGTCTTATTTGCATTAACGCAAATCGGACTGAGCACGCATGAAATTAAGCACGTCAACGAACTTAGCCAGCACAGCCAACAACAGCATAAAAAAGCCGCCAACGAGCCTTGCGCGCAGTGCCTAAGCTATGCTCAAGTGGCACACGGCTTATCCTCAGCAAGCTACAGCTTAGCGGCCATCAGCGCCGGCTTTGCGCAACACAGCAACCAACCATTCCAGCCGTCGTCTGCCCTAGTTAGGGCCTACGCCGCGCGCGCCCCACCTCAAACCATCAGTCTGTAATAGCGTTATTTTTAGTCAACCGTCTGGTTGATCTGCTGGGCGCATGCCCACGCAGCTATTTACTATTGTTGAGGTCTAGCATGAACAAACACACTAAGGCGCTAACGCGCACTTGGGCATTTGCCCCTAAATTGATCACCGTGGCCCTAAGCGGTTTACTCAGCCAACCTGCTTGGGCAGAGCCAGTGAACAACATCGAATTATCCAATGTACCCATTACCGCTAACCCCTTGGGCGTGAGCTCCGATGCCCTAGTGGTGCCGGTCTCCGTTTTAAGCGGCCGCGAATTGTCTTTGCGCCGTGAAAGCACGCTGGGCGATACTTTGAACGGCTTACCTGGCGTATCCGCCACGCACTTTGGCCCGAATGCATCACGACCAGTCATCCGCGGCCTAGACGCTGAACGCGTGCGCATCATGCAAAACGGCGTGGGCGTGTTGGACGCCTCGTCCTTAAGTTTTGACCACGCCGTGACGGTGGATCCGCTCATCATCGAGCAAATCGATGTGGTGCGTGGACCGGCTGCTCTGCTCTATGGCGGCAGCGCCGTTGGCGGGGTGGTCAATGCCATAGACCACCGCATCCCAACCGAGGCGGTTAATGGCGTGATTGGTCGAACCGAAGCGCGTTTTGGCGGGCCGGATCAGCAAAGAAACGCGGCGGCCGTGGTCGATGTTGGCAACGGCAAACTAGCCATTCATGCCGATGCGTATAAACGAAAAACCGAGGACCTCAACATCCCAGGTTATGCTGTGTCGGCTCGAAAAAATCAAGCCGATGGCAGCCAGCTAGAAAATCGTGGCAAGTTGATAAACAGCAACGCTAGCTCGGACGGCGGTGCCTTGGGAGCCTCCTTAACCTTTGACAACGGCTACCTAGGCGCCTCGTTCTCCGGGTTTAACAGCAACTACGGCACCGTTGCAGAAGAGGCCGTGCGCATAGACATGAAAAGCCAGCGTTGGGACATCGCCAGTGAATTTAAAGACTTAGGCCCCATCGTCCATCGCATCAAAACCCGCATTGCCCACACCGATTACCAACACCAAGAACTGGAATACGGTGAAGTAGGCACCACCTTTAAAAATAAAGGCACGGAGGGCAGTTTGGAATTTGGCCTCGCCAAAATAGGCGACCTTGAAGGCGTGTTGGGCTTGCAAATTCAAGATACCCGCTTCGAGGCTTTAGGCGATGAAGCCTTCGTGCCGACCGTGCATACGAAAAAACAGGCCGCCTACCTTTATGAAGAAATGCCCCTAAAAGGATTGGGTCTAGAAAAATTAAAGCTCAGCCTAGGTGGCCGAGCCGAACACACCAAGCAGGAAGCTGATACATGGGTGCAATCGGCATCGGCCCAAGCCGCCAGCTTTAATACCTACAGCTACGCCTTGGGTGGCCTATACGCATTGGATGCCAATTGGTCGGTAGCCAGCAACCTGTCCCACAACGAGCGCGCACCAAGCTATTTTGAACTGTTTGCTAATGGCGCGCACATAGCGACTAACCAATACGAAGTCGGCAACGCCGATTTTAAGAAAGAACGCTCTAATGGCATAGACGCCCAACTGCGCTGGAAAGACGCTAAAAACAGCTTTAGCCTAGGTGCGTATTACACCCGCTTTAGCAACTTTATCGGCTTGTTAGAAACCGGGGACGTGGACCCTGATTCTGGCTTAGATGTCGCCCAGTTCAGCGCATTCAAGGCCAATTTTAGAGGCATGGAAGCTGAGGCCAAAGTGAACTTAGTCGACCATTTGGACTTAAAACTGCGTGGCGACTACGTACGCGCCAGCAACCGTAGCAATGGCCAAGCGCTGCCGCGCATTTCGCCTATGCGCTTGGGAGGCGGCTTGCATTACCAACACGATGCCGTGGCTGCCCGCCTTGATGTATTGCATGCCTTTAAGCAAAATCGCACGGCCGAGGAAGAGCTTGCTACCAGCGGCTACACCGACGTCAGCGCCATGTTAAGTTACAAATTGCCGCTTAAAATGAATGCAGAATTGTTTGCTAAAGCCAACAACTTGCTCAATCAAGAAATACGCGAGCATGCGTCTTTCTTAAAAGACATTGCACCGGCAGGTGAACGCTCTATTTTAGTTGGCCTGCGTGCGGATTTTTAGACTGCCATCGCTGTAGCCGCAGTTAACTGCAATAAAAAAGGCCGCGATTGCGGCCTTTTTTATTGCCTACACTCGCTTAAGCAAACAGCACCAAAGCCCAGACACCAATAACAATGGCCAGTGCCACGATGACCGAGGCGCTGGCGATGTCTTTTGCGCGCTTAGCCAGTGGGTGCACGTCTATGGAAGTATGGTCGACTGCAGCCTCGATCGCGGAATTAAATAACTCCACAATCAGCACCAACAACACCACCGAAACCAACAAGGCTTTTTCCACGCCGGTTTTGCCTAAATAAAGCCCTAATGGCACCAACACCGCCGACAAAAATAATTCTTGGCGAAACGCATCTTCATTTTTAAATGCTGCCTTAAAGCCATCCACAGAATAGCCAAACGCGTTAATTAAACGGGGTATGCCGGTTTTACCTTTGAACGGACTTTCTTCTATTTTTTTCATGGTTAAGAGCTTTTATAATTCAATAATCACGCAATATTAACATGCCCACTCGCCGCGCTTAAAGTCATGCGTTATCATAGCGTTTTATTTGATCAACTGAAGGCATCAAACATGGCACGCACAGTAAACTGCATTAAATTAGGCAAAGAAGCCGAGGGCATGGATTTTCCCCCCTACCCAGGCGAACTAGGCAAACGCATTTATGCCCAAGTTTCAAAAGAAGCCTGGGCCGCATGGCTTAAACAACAAACCATGTTGGTTAACGAAAATCGCTTGAGTTTAGCCGATGCATCAGCACGCAAATACCTAAGCGAACAAACGGAAAAATACTTTTTCGGTGAAGGCGCCGACACGGCCACGGGTTACGTTCCGCAGTAGGATCATTCAACACGTCACAATAAAAAAGCGCTGGCAATCAGCGCTTTTTTTATGCCTTGCCCATCATCAACTGGGCTTTATTTCTTAATGGTTTTAACGCCTTCAGCGGTAGCCAACAACAACACATTGGCTGGGCGTGCGGCAAATAAACCGTTGGTCACCACGCCTACGATTTGGTTGATTTTGGCTTCCATGGCAATCGGGTCGCTGATGCTCAAACCGTGCACATCGATAATCACGTTGCCATTATCCGTGGTGAAATTACGCAAAGCCGGTTGGCCGCCTAATTTAACCAACTCACGCGCCACGTAACTTTTTGCCATGGGCAACACTTCCACTGGCAAAGGAAACTTACCCAATACCGGCACGTATTTGCTTTCATCGCAGATGCAGATAAAGGTTTTAGCGCACGCCGCCACAATTTTTTCGCGGGTTAGCGCACCGCCACCGCCTTTTAACATGTGCATGTGTTCGGTGATTTCATCGGCACCGTCCACATAGATGTCCATGCCATCCACGCTGTTTAGATCAAACACTTCTATGCCATGGCCACGCAAACGCTGAGCCGTTGCTTCTGAACTGGCTACCGCGCCATCAATTT
>JBEDKJ010000004.1:0-20196 GCA_041172285.1 Pseudomonadota bacterium | reverse complement strand
CTATTGAGGTAATCCAATAGGCAGGCGGTGTGCTCAAAAAATAAGGGCAAATACCATTCTATGCCGCCGCTGGCGATGCCTTTGCTGACGTCTTTGTAGATTTTGGCGCGTTGCGGGTCGCCCTCAAAGGTTTCGCGGAACTGGCCACGGAACAAGGCGATGCCGGCTTCGTCTAGCGGAAATTCCCTAGCAGGCAGCAAGCGTATTTCGGGCACCGGGTAAAGGCTGCGCTGGGTATCCACATCAAACGTACGTATGCTTTCTATTTCATCGTCAAATAGGTCCATGCGGTAAGGCAGGGCTGAACCCATGGGGAATAAATCCACCAAGCCACCGCGCACGCTGAATTCGCCATGGCTGATGACTTGGCTGACGTGGTGGTAACCGGCTTCGGCGCATTGCAAACGCAGCGCATCGGTATCCAGCCTTTGGCCTTTTTTTAGCATAAAGGTATTGGCACTCAAGTAGGCTTTTGGGCTAATGCGGATCAAGGCCGTGGACAGCGGCACAATGATGACGTCGCAGGCATTTTGCGTGATTTGGTATAGCGTGGTTAAGCGCTCGGAGATCAAATCCGGGTGCGGCGAAAACTGATCGTAAGGCAGAGTTTCCCAATCCGGCAATAAGTTGACCGTTAATTCAGGCGCGAAGTAGGGTAGTTCTTCAAGCAAGCGCTGTGCATCAAAGCCATTGGCGCTGATGATGACCAAGGTTTGTGTGGGCGTGGCGCGTTTAAGTTTTAGCGCCAGTTCGGCCAAGGCGTGGCCGTCTTGGCCTAAATGACTCAAGGTCACGCGTGTGGCCTGGCCGAGTTTGGGGATGGGTAATGCGCTAGGGCTCATGTACGGATTTCGTTAGGTATGGGTTGGGGTTGAGGGAGCAGCTAGGCTGTGCCACCCACGGTCAGCGCATCAATTTTCAAGGTGGGTTGACCCACTCCCACCGGCACGCTTTGGCCTTCCTTGCCGCAGGTGCCAACGCCGCTGTCTAAGGCCATGTCGTTGCCTATCATGGACACCCGTTTTAATACGTCTGGGCCATTGCCTATCAAGGTGGCGCCTTTAACCGGGTAAGTGATTTTGCCGTCTTCTATCATGTAAGCTTCGGCGGCGCTGAAAACGAATTTGCCGCTGGTGATATCGACTTGGCCGCCGGCAAAGTTAGCGGCATACAAACCGCGTTTCACTGATTTGATGATTTCTTCGGGTGCCGCCGTGCCATTTAACATATAGGTGTTGGTCATGCGCGGCATGGGGATGTGCGCGTAACTTTCGCGTCTGGCGTTGCCGGTAATCGGCATCTTCATTAGGCGAGCGTTTAAGGTGTCTTGGATATAGCCACGCAATATGCCGTCTTCGATCAGTACGGTGCGGTTGCTTGGGTTGCCTTCGTCGTCCATGCTTAGTGAGCCGCGGCGGTTCGCCAGGGTACCGTCATCGACGATGGTGATGCCGCGCGCTGCCACCTGTTGACCAATTTTATTGCTGAATGCTGAGCTGCCTTTGCGATTAAAATCGCCTTCTAAACCATGGCCTATCGCTTCGTGCAATAAAATGCCAGGCCAACCGGCGCCCAATACCACGGTCATGCTGCCGGCTGGGGCGGCGCGCGCATCCAAATTCACCAAGGCTTGGTGCACGGCTTTTTGCGCGTAATCTTGCAAGACCTCATCCGTGAAGTAGCTGTAATCAAAGCGTCCACCGCCACCGCAGGAACCTTGCTCGCGACGGCCATTGTGTTCGGCTATGACATTAATGGATAAGCGCACTAAAGGTCGGACGTCGGCGGCCATTACGCCATCGTGACGCGCCACCATGACCACTTCGTATTCGCCGGCGATGGAGGCGGTAACTTGTTTCACGCGCGGGTCGGTTTTTCTGGCGTAGGCCTCCAACCGTTCCAGTAGTTTTACTTTTTTCTCGGCAGACAGAGAGGCGATGGGGTCCTGGCCTAGGTAAAGCGGGGCGCTGGCACGGGCGATTAAGCTGCTAGCCGACTGCTCGCCGCCTTGACTAGCAATGGCTTTGCTGGCTTTGGCCGCCGCTTGCAAGGCGCTTAAGCTGATGTCATCGGAATAAGCAAAGGCGGTTTTTTCACCGCTTACCGCACGCACACCGACGCCCTGGTCTATGGAAAAATTGCCGGATTTGACCTGGCCTTCTTCTAAGCCCCAACTCTCGCTTCGGCTGTATTGAAAATACAAGTCTGCGTAGTCTATTTTATGCGACATCATGTCGCCCAATACGCTTTGCAGTTTGGCTAAGTCTAAATTAGCCGGTGCCAGCAGATGGTCTTTAGCTAGGTCAAAGTGGGTGCCCAGTTGTTGGTTGCCGTCAGTCGGCGTGGTAGAGGGTTTCATTTAAATTTCAGTAATGATGCGGTGTTTAAGGGCAGGCAAGCTGGCTCGCAAGCTAGCTTGGTATTTCGGGTTCATGGCGGCGATGACCACGCCTGATCCGCGCGGCAGTCTGTCTAGCACCACGCCCCAAGGGTCGACTATCATGCTGTTGCCGTGTGTTTCACGACCGGATAAATGGTAGCCACCTTGCGCTGGGGCCATGACGTAACTCAAGTTTTCTATGGCGCGTGCACGCACCAAGGTTTCCCAATGGGCCTTTCCTGTGGTGTCAGTGAAAGCCGACGGCACGACGATGATGTTGACGTCTTTCATGGCGCGATACAGTTCAGGGAAGCGCAAATCGTAACAAATGGACAAGCCTATCTTACCGAAAGGGGTGTCAACCACTTTAATCGTGTCGCCGGATTCTATGGTTTTTTCCTCGTGGTATTGCTCGTTGCCTAGGTTGAGCCCAAATAAATGGATCTTGTCGTAACGGGCTACTTGCTCACCTTGGTCGTCGTAGACTAGGCAGCTGTTGCGTACTTTATTTGGAAAGTTGCTGACCAAGGGCACCGAACCGCCTACTAGCCAAATTTTGTGTTTTTTGGCCATGCTTTTTAAGAATTGCTGTATCGGCCCTTTGCCTTCCTCTTCCCGCGCGGCCACCTTGTCGGTTTCTTTAAAGCCCATCAACGCAAAATACTCAGGCAGGGCCACCAGTTTTGCGCCTTGATTGGCCGCCACCTCAATTAATCGCTCAGCCTCGCTTAAGTTGGCCGCCACATAGGGGCCAGAAGCCATTTGTATGGCGGCTATTTTAATGATGTCTGAAGGGTTTTTTTGACTGAGGGTGGCTTTGGTGGTTGTTAAGCGTGAGGTGATGGCCATGTTAAATCCAAATAATGGTTAGTGTTTTAATTAGTTTGCAGGTGCTTCAGTGTCTTCTTTATTGTTTTTTACTTCTTGCGGGTTGTCCCACGTTCCTATGATTTCGTATTCGGTGGATGAAATCTTATTCAAGGGGTCTTTTAGTATTTTCTGTGCTAAGAATGCCACAGCGCCGGCCAAAGGTCCACCCGCTAATGCGGCGAGCGATAGGCTGTCGCTGATGTGAGGCAATACTTTTACGTATAAGTGCTGCGTTTCTTTTTGTAAATTGGTTTCACCTTTAATTGACACGTCAGCCGCTGGCCCTGACATCACAAAATCATCACTGTAAATAACGCCAGAATTAATTTTCGCGCTGGCTTTGATTTTATCAAAGGCAAAGCCATTGCTAAACAGGTCTCTGAAATCCAAGGACAAACGCCGCGGTAAGCTTTGCAAGCTGAGCAAGCCTAAGAGACGGCCCACCCCTGGTTGCACTTTAAGAATTTGGCCTTTTTTCATTTCCAACTGCAAATTGCCGTTGATTTCGACAGGGTTAAAGTCATAGGGGTTGCCTGCCCATTGCAATTGGCCGTTTAGGCTGCCTTCGCCTCTTTTGACGGTGTTGGGGTGGCCCAGGTTCTTCAATGTTTCACCTAGATTTTTAATGTCCCAACTGACGTTTAAATAGGTGCTGGGGTTTTTTTGCCAATTGTTCCATTGCCCATCTGCGCTGATGCTGCTCTCAGGGTTGCTGAGTTTGAGTTTCTGGATCGCCCAATTGTTATTTTGTGGGTAGGCAATTAATTCCATGGCGCCTAGGTTTTTGTTATCCCACTCAAAGCGGTCGGCCGCGATGTCCAAGGCAGGGTAAGTGCTTAAGCCCACGTCCTTGCTGGCCGGTTTAATTTTATTTGGGCTGGCCTCAGGAATGGATAGGTGGCTCAAGCGCGCGTTTAGCTTGTTGTCGTTTGTGTAATTGAGGTCGCCACTGAGTTCACGGCTTTGCACAGTGATGCTTAAACCGGCTTTATTCGGGTTGTTAATGACCTTGAGTTGGTGAATGCGCCGATCAAAGATATCCAAGGTGTTGATTTTAAGTGCTATTTTTTGGATGGGTGGCGTGCTAGAAGTGCTGATGTCGCCGCTCACGTCTTGCATGACGCGGCGCCAAGCGTCGGCGTCTAAGTAGTCTAGGCTGCCACTTAATTGCAGCCCTTTGACCTTGATTAAATCGTATTTTGGGTTGAGCTCATCGTTGCTGCCAGGCCCATTGTTAAAGCGTAGGTTGGCCCTATCAAATTTTAATTGGCCGTTTTCTTTAGTGCGCACAACTTGGGCAAACAATTTACGGCCTAATGCCACGCTCAAGGCATCGTTGTTTAGAGACTGATTTTTATCCACGCGTAGCATCAAGCGCTCGTTGCTGGTTTTGTTAAAAGGCACGGGTAGGCGTGAACTTAAACCAACTAAATCGCTGCGTATAGCAATGTTCACTAGCGGTTTTTGGATGGTGATGTCGCTTTGCCAATTGGCGCTGCCAGCAATGTAGCCGGCCGCTTTAGCTAAATTGCCTTTGGGGTTTTGATTCAGCAACACTTGCCTTATCGCCGCATCGTTCATTTTACCTTTGGCATTAATGCGGATGATTTTGTCTTTGCCCGAGCTTAAGTTAAAGCTAAGCGGTGTTCCAAACGCGTTGGCGTTGATGTTCTTTGCCGTTAAGCTGCTTTCGGTAAAGTCGAGCACGCCATTGATAGCAGTGAGTTTGGGGATGTTTATCTCGTCCATGCTGCCATTGCTGATGAGGTATTGGCCTTGGTATTTGGCCGCGTCTAAATCGTTCATGGGGATGATAAGCTTGAGGTCTAATTTACCCTGACCGCTGGTGATGAGGTCCTCGGTAAAGCCTTGGGTAGCCTCCTGTACGGGGCTTTTATTGATGAACTTGATGCTTTCGGCCACCGGCCCTTTATAGGTGCTGTCTATGTACAGCATGGGTTCAGCGGCATCTAACTGCGGTATGGCCACTTTGCTTTTGACGATTTGGTTACCAAGCAAGTGGCCAGAAAAGGCATTCAATTCCATGCGCTTGCCCTCAAACAGCATGTCTAGGCCTAGGTCTTCTATTTCCGGCCAGCCCGTGCCGTACTCCATGAGCGAGTGGCTCAATTTAGCCGTGACGCGAAATTGCCCCAGATTGGGCAGCGGTCTATTTTGCTTATCGACAAAAGGAAAGTCTGCCAAGCGGCCTTTGATGACCACGTTCACGTCTTCTATTTGGCCGCTTAGTATGGACGTGTCCAACCAGTGCAGGGTGGTCTCGCCCAACGCTTTGGGGTAATAGCGCAATGCGTATTTGGCATCGGCTTTAGCCACTTGGGCTTTTAAGTCTAAATAATCGCCTTTAGCGCTGTCCATTACGTAGTCTGCATTGACTGTCGCAGACAAATCGGGATTGCTAAAATGCAATTGACCGACGTGGATGTTGGTGAGCAAATCATGGCGGCTCCAACTGATGTTGCCATTAAGGCTGTCCACGGCAGTCGGATAGCGCAATGTGGAGGTCAGGTCTAACTTGGCATGGGTCGTGTTTAATTGCAGTTTACCGGCATTTTGATTGGCGCTGATGGTGCCGCTTAGATTGCTAAAGCCAGGCAAGCTATCGTGCGCAGCCAGGTTTAAATTTTGAAACTTGGTTTGCACTTGGTAGCCAGTGGTTTTGCCCTTGTCGGTTTGCCAGCTCAAGTTCAGCTCGCTGAGCTGCCCACTGGGGCTAAGCTGCTTAATCTTGTCTTGCCAAGCCTGCGGGATGGGGAGTTGGGCGGCGTGCGCCTGTAGCATGGCCAAATCCAATTTGGCCAATTGCACTTTAAGCGTGTCGTTCGCTGATTTGCTTTTAAGGTAATGCACCGTGGCATCATGCAAACTCAAGTCATGATTGCTCTGCACAGTCAAATGCATGGCGCTGTAGTTTTCTTCGGTATCGGTCTTAGCCCAGGCCAGTTCACCGCTTAAGCTGCGCATAATTAAAGCATTATTTTGTGCAGGCAGATCCAATTGCACGTCGCTTAAGGCTAGCGTGCTGCTGACACTTTGCCATTGTTGGTTTTCAAAGGCCAGGATCAGCTTGACGTCGCCACGGCCATTTTTTAGGGCCACGCTAGGGCTGAGTAAGCGGTAATCGACCCAAGTTTGGTATGCCATTAAATCGACGTTTTTGATGTTTAACTCCAGTTGGCCGTGCCAATTGGCTAGCTGACTGACGTCGCTGCCATAAAGGCGAGCTTGCAACTGAATTGGCGAACTGGTGCCACTTGAAGGAAGGGCACTGAGATTGATTTGATGGCTTTTAAGCAAGCGTTTCCATGGTGGACTTTGCACCGACAAATTCAACTTGTCTAAACTCAAAGCCGGGGCGCCGCGCAACTCGTCTATCCAGATGACCTTGGCATCGCTGACATTGAAGGCGCTTTGACGCAGCAGCCAATTGGCTAATTCCGGTTTGGCCGGCCCCTGCATGCTGATGCCTGCCACAAAAACTTCACCTTGGGTGTTACGCCTAATGGTCAGTTCGGGGGCATGCAAACTAAAGTTAGCTAGGCGTGGCTCAAGCAAAGGAAGGCTGAGCCAGGATAAGCTTAAGTCGGTATTTTTAAGTTGCAGGGCGGGGCGATTTTGCGCGTCGTATAAATCAATGTCTGAAACGACAAAATGCGGGTTAACCCCTTGCCAACCTACTTGAATTTGGCCTATGACTATTTTTTGCTGAGCAAGCTTGCTGGCAAATTGCGCGATGTCATTTTTGTAGAGGTGGATGTTGGGAAAAAGCCAAAACTCGATGCACAAAGCGGCGGCAATTAAAATGACGGCAATGCTGCTGATCAGCCAAAAGGCAAGGCGATAAACCAACAGCAGGGACTTTTTTACCATATAGGCTAGCTTGGGCTTTAATTGAATTAAGTTACAGCTTACATTCTACTGCAATAGCCATCATAACAAACAAATTGTCGGGTGTTTGATAGCTGTCGGTGGTGAAGTGAAATTATTTTAGAATAGCGCCTTTGTCCTTTAGAATGTCGCCTGGCTCGGATACCCCGATGCCCACTAATTTAAGCGCTGATCTCTTGATTCAATTCAAACAACTCACTTTAGTTCGTGGTTTAAAAACCCTGATTCATGGGGCGACATTGCAACTGCACCCCGGCCATAAAGTGGGCTTAACCGGGGCCAACGGAGCCGGCAAATCTTCTTTATTTGCCTTGCTGCGCGGTGAAATGCAATTGGAAGCGGGCGATTTGGCGATGCCGGCCAGTTGGGTGATTGCGCATGTCGCGCAAGAAACCCCAGCGCTGGCCATGCCAGCAATTGAGTTTGTCTTGGACGGCGATGTCGAGTTACGCCAAATTCAAGCGGCTTTGGCCGCGGCGGAAGCATCCCAGCAAGGCGAATTAATCGCCGAATTGCATCACCGCTTACTCGATATAGAAGGTTACGCTGCTAAAGCGCGGGCGGCCGAGTTACTGAGCGGTTTGGGCTTTAGCCAAGCCAATTTGCAGCAAGCGGTAGCCACCTTTTCCGGTGGTTGGCGGGTGCGTTTGAATCTGGCGCGGGCCTTAATGTGCCGTTCCGATTTGTTGTTGCTCGATGAGCCGACTAACCATTTGGATTTGGATGCGGTGATTTGGTTGGAAGGCTGGCTGCAAGCTTACCGCGGCACCTTGCTATTGATTTCGCATGATAGGGATTTTTTAGACGCCATTGTTAATCACATCGCGCACATAGAGCAGCAGACCCTGACTTTGTACCGTGGCGGCTACTCCGATTTTGAGCGGCAGCGAGCGGAAAAACTGGCCTTGCAACAAGCCTTGTTTGAGAAGCAGCAACGTAAAGTCAGCCATTTGCAAAGCTATATTGATCGCTTTCGGGTGCAGGCGACCAAAGCCCGGCAAGCGCAAAGCCGCATCAAGGCCTTGGAGCGCATGGAAATGATTTCAGCGGCGCACGTGGACAGCCAATTCAATTTTGAATTTAGAGCGCCCTTGGCCGCGCCCGACCCGCTCTTGGTGTTAGATGAAATGGCGGTCGGTTATCAAGGTGTAGCATTGATTAAGGGCATCGCTTTAGCCATCAGACCGGGCGAGCGCATAGGCTTATTAGGCCGTAATGGCGCCGGTAAGACCACCTTAATAAAATTGCTGGCCAAAGAGCTGGCGCCTTTAAGCGGCAAGCGCGTGGAAGGCAAAGAGTTGAACATAGGTTACTTTGCTCAGCACCAATTGGAGCAACTGCGCTTGGATGAATCGCCATTGCAGCACATGATGAAGTTGGACCCCTTAACGCGCGAGCAAGAACATTTGAATTTTTTAGGCGGTTTTGACTTTAAAGGCGACATGGCGAGAGCGCCATGCTTGAATTTCTCCGGTGGTGAGAAGTCACGCTTAGCCTTGGCCTTACTGATCTGGACGCGGCCAAATTTGCTGCTGCTGGATGAGCCCACCAACCATTTGGATTTGGAAATGCGTCATGCCTTGACCATGGCCTTGCAAGACTACCAAGGCGGGGTAGTGTTGGTCTCGCATGATCGGGCCTTGCTGCGCGCTAGTTGCGACGAATTTCTGTTGGTGGCCGACGGACAAGCCATGCCTTTTGATGGCGACTTGGAAGGCTATAGCCTGTGGTTAAATGAGCAGCGCTTAAAAGAAAAACAAACCGTGCAGGCGACGCTGGAAGTCAAACCGGCTAAGCAAGATCGTGCCATGAACAAGGCTGAGCGCCAAGCCAGAATTGCCGAGCGTCGGCCTTTGCTTAAAGAGGTGGCTGATTTGGATAGTCGCATCGCGGCCTGGCAGGAAGAAAAGCTAGCATGCGACGCGCGCTTAAACGACAGCGACTTATACAGCGCCGCGGATAAAACTGCCTTGCAGGATTTGCTGAAAAAGCAGGCTGAGCTGATTAAACAAATCGAACAGGCTGAAGAGCGTTGGTTAGAACTGCATGAGCGCTTAGAGGAAATGCCAGCGCTGGATTAGGGCGCATGAATTAAGTTGCCTGCAAGGGCGTTATAAAAAACCATCAAGACGGACAAGGACACACTATGGAAATTCAATATTCAAAACGCATTAAACTCATGCACGCTTTATGTTTGGCTGAAACCCTGCGTGACGATGAGGCAAAACCGAATGCTGACTTAAACGATTACGATGCGCTGGCCGCCGCCGATTACTTAAGTTGCTACGTCACCTTTAAAGCCATACAAGCGGCGGAGCGCTCGCCTTTAGCTGAACGCAGTGAAAACTTTGACATGCTCAGTGTTTACCAAGCTTATGCCTTGCTGGCCTACGCGTTTTTTACCACGCCATTGGCGCAAGAAGGCATTACGCCGAATTTGGGCGTGGCGCAGATCACCATTGCTAAAACCTTGTTTGCCGGCTTGCCGGATGCCGAGTTGATCGAAATCATTGAGTCGGGATTTAATAAATTTCAGTTAATAGGCGATGCCGAAGCGGCGCATTGGTCTGAATTTAGAGAAAATTTAGATAAGCTGACAGTGGCTTTTGTGATTGCCGGTACCGATGACGAAAGCCCGCACAGCGTGGCTGAAATTACGCCACTATTTGGTCAGTTATTAAGCCAGTTGTGCGAGGCGTTTAATAACGCTTAATCCTCGTCTGCTTGCTTGCCAGATAGGTAATACCACTGCCGGTCTAGTTTGATGAATTCACTGCGCTCCTGCAGGCGGTAGGCTTTGCCTGCCACTTTGTATTGCGCGACAAATTCCACTGTGGCCTTGTTGCCTTGCTCTGGCGTGGCTAGCTTGATGGCAAGGCCTGTCCATGTGATGGTGGGCTCCTCGCTGAGAGCTAGGCTGCTTGGCCTGCTGTCGGGGTGCCAGTTTGCCAATAAATACTCAGGCAATGCCAAGGCAAAAGCACTGTAACGAGAGCGCATCAAAGCCAGTGCATTGGGTGCAGGTTGGCCTTGATGGAAGGGCTGACAGCATTTGCTATAGCTTAGGCCGCTGTCGCAGGGGCAGGCTGGCGTGGCCGGTTGTTTGCTTGAGGGCTTAGGTGAGCTCACGCGTTTCTAAAAATTCGATGTCCGGGTAGCGCTCTTGAGCCATTTGCAGGTTCACGCGGTTGGGCGCTAAGTAAACGTACTCATTCGCCCCATCCATTGCCACATTAAAACCGTATTTATCGGCAATGGCGCTTAAATCGCTGTCTTTACCACGCAGCCAACGCGCGGTGTAGCAATCGTAATTTTCAAACACGATGTCCACACCGTATTCGTGCTCTAAGCGATGGGCCACCACTTCAAATTGCAGCATGCCCACCGCACCCAAAATCAAATCATTGCTGAGTATGGGGCGGAATAATTGCGACGCGCCTTCTTCAGCTAGTTGTTGAAGACCTTTTTGCAACTGCTTCATTTTTAATGGATTTTTTAATCTTGCTTTACGGAAAAATTCCGGGGCAAAAGAGGGTAAGCCAGTGAATTTTAGGTTTTCATTTTCACTAAAAGTGTCGCCCACTTTGATGGTGCCGTGGTTGGGTATGCCTATGATGTCACCGGAGTAGGCCTCGTCCATGGTGGTGCGGTCTTGTGCCATAAAGGTGATGGCATTGTTTACCGCCATCAACTTGCCGGTGCTGACTTGTTTGATTTTCATGCCACGCTCAAAGCGACCGGAACACACCCTTAAGAAGGCAATGCGATCGCGGTGCTTGGGGTCCATGTTGGCTTGTATTTTAAACACAAAGCCAGAGAATTTATTCTCATCCGGTAACACGCTGCGGCTAGCCGCATTGCGCGCCAGTGGCGCAGGCGATAAATCGACCACTGCATCCAATAGCGATTGCACGCCAAAGTTGTTGATGGCTGAACCAAAATAAACCGGTGTTTGCTTGCCGCTTAAATAGCGTTCGGCATCAAAGCTGTGCGATGCGCCGCGGACCAATTCCACGTTGATGCGCAATTCTTCCGCCACTGCGCCCAGTACTTCATCCAAGCGTGGGTTGCCCAGACCTTGGATGATTTCCGAGGTGCCTTTCTCGGCGCGCGGGTCAAAAAAGGCGATGCTATCGGTATAGAGGTTGTAGACGCCCCTAAAGCTCTTACCCATGCCTATAGGCCAAGTCATGGGCGCGCATTCCATGCCCAATGTGGTTTCTATCTCGTCCAGCAACTCTATGGGTTCACGGCTTTCGCGGTCCAGTTTGTTAATGAACGTGACGATGGGGGTATCGCGCATGCGGCACACATTAAGCAACTTGATGGTTTGCGCTTCCACGCCATTTACCGCATCAATTACCATGACCGCGGAATCGACCGCGGTTAGGGTGCGGTAGGTGTCTTCAGAGAAGTCATCGTGGCCAGGTGTGTCCAGTAGGTTGATCATGTGTTCGCGGTAAGGGAACTGCATGACCGATGAGGTCACGGAAATGCCGCGTTGCTTTTCCAATTCCATCCAGTCCGACGTGGCATGGCGTGACGCCTTGCGGCCACGCACTTCACCGGCTACTTGTATGGCGCCACCAAACCACAATAACTTTTCAGTCAAGGTGGTTTTACCCGCATCCGGATGCGAAATAATGGCAAAGGTGCGGCGGCGTTTTATTTCACTTTGTAAAGCGGTGGGCGCGATTGTGGACATGGGTTAAGCGGATCTTTGGTTGAAGACAAGGGCGCCATTTTACCTCAAATTAGCGTTTTCAAAGCATGGCTCACTAGCAGCGTAATCCAGCCTAATCGTTTGCTAATTTAAAGGTAACGGTTACCATGGTGCCACGACCGTGCTTAATGTCGCTGTATCCTAATGCTACCGATGCTTGGTGTTGATTGGCAATTTCACGCACTATTGCCAGGCCTAAGCCGCAGCCGTTTTCGTTGCTACCAAAGACGCGGTAAAAGCGCTCAAAGACTTTTTCTTGATCTTTAATAGCAATGCCAACCCCATCGTCTTGAACCGAGAGCACTGCTTCGTTTTTACGCAAATTTAGGCCGACCGTAATGATTGCCCCAGGTTGGTTGTAGCGTATGGCATTGTCGATTAAATTGTTTAATAATTCTTGAAGGAACAATGTGTTGCCATTAATCATCAGAGTATTTGGTTGGCATTTGACGCCTAAATCGATGTTTTTATCCAAAGCCTTGGGTACCCAATCCATGCTGACTTTATGCACAAGCGCTACTAAATCGAGTTGTTCCAACTTTTGATCCATGCCGCTTTCAGGTTCGACCCTAGCTAAGCTTAATAATTGATTGGCTAACCTAGCCAGGTTTTCACTGCCGTTGCTGATTTGTTTGAGTGCATGTTGCACATGGGCCAAATCTTTTTCTCTTAATGCTGCATCAGCCTGAACTTTAAGACCAGCCAACGGTGTTTTTAGTTGATGGGCGGCATTGGCAAGAAAGCGGCGGTGCTTATCGACGGCTATTATTTCTTTGGCTAGCAATTCGTTCATGGCATGCAACAGCGGTTGAATTTCCTCGGGGGCATCATGCTCATCTAATGCTTGCATGTCTCCAGGCTGCCTTTTTAATATCAGTTGTTTTAGATTTTCAAGCGAAATAAGACCGCGTTGTATGGCCAAATTGATGGCAAATATTACTAAGAATATCAATAAAATTTGCGGCGCTAGCATGATGGCAATAATTTCATTGGCCATTTTGTCCCTTTTTTGGGTGCTTTCTCCTATCAGTATGGTGACATTGCCCTGAGTGCCAAGCTCAGTAAGGGGTAAATTGAATGCAACCATGTGCAATGCTTTTTGTTTGAAGCTTGTTTCGTAATAGACAGCTTGATTTGGTTTAGGCATGACTTTTGGCGCGCTTAAGTTGAGGTAACCAAAAATTACGTGGTGATTGGTGTCTTGTATTTGGTAGTAAATCCAATCGTCTATGTCGAACTCGATTAGCTTGAGTGTGCTCTTTGGCAGGTCTATCTTTACCTTACCATTCTTTACAGTGACTTGCTCAGCAACGGCTAAGGCGACTCTGAAAAGTGCCCTGTCATAGGCTAGGTTGGAAAAATAAGTGGCTGTGTAATACGCGGATACCGAGCCCAATAGGAATGATGGCATCAACAATATAAGCAGCCAATTTAAAAGCTTTTGTCGAATTGAATTAGTCTTGGTGTTTAGCATGGGGATTATTTAAATCTGACAATAAGTAGCCTAAGCCACGTATGGTTAGGATTTCGAAAGAGAACGCATTTAACTTTTTGCGCAATCTTGATACATTCACTTCAATGGCATTGTCGCTTATCTCGCTATCCCAGTTGCACAGGTGTTCCAAAATAGCAGACTTGCTGACCACTTTTGTGGCTTTAAGCATTAACACTTCCAGTAAGGCCAATTCTCGGGATGTCAGGGCTAATTGCGTTTTTTTGAAACTGCATTGACGATTGGTTGTATCAAAAACCAACTCCCCAACACTTATTTTGGCAGCGCCGCCAGATACCCCTCTCCTAATCAGGGCTCGCACTCGCGCCTCTAGTTCAGCCAGATTAAAAGGTTTTGTTAGGTAATCGTCCGCGCCTAAGTCCAACCCCTTAACGCGATTCATCGTGTCTTCTAAGGCGGTTAATACCAATACTGGGGTTTTGCTACCCCTGGCTCGAAGTTCTTTCAATAACTCAAATCCACCTAGTTTAGGTAACCCTAAGTCCAAAATAATAATGTCGTATTCTTGGTAGACCAGCAATTGGTTGGCGCTTTCGCCATCGCTCATCACATCGACTGCATAACCGGCGTTGCTAAAGCTTCGCTTTAGCCCATCCTGTAGAATTAAATCGTCTTCAATAAGTAATAAGCGCATGCAATAGGCGTTCTCAGTAAATGGTGATTGGGCAGTTAAAACGCGAGTGCCTCAATTCAATCAAGGTGTTCACTTTAATCCTATTATAAGCTTGGATTGAATTAACAAGGCGAGGGGTGCAATGCAATAACGCCGCAAAGCGCGGCGTTATTTTTAATAGATTGCGCTCTAGCTTTAATGCAAGCTGGTAATGAAAGCGATGACATCGGCGCGTGATTTTTCATCATCCAAGCCATCGTATTTCATTTTGCCTCCCGGCACGTATTTTTTAGGTGCTTTTATGTAGTCGTTAATCACATCCGCTGTCCAAGTTATATTTTTAGCACGCATGGCATCAGAATAATTAAACTCGTTGATGGTGGCGGATTTTCGACCCACAACACCAAAAAAGGATGGCCCTTTTTTGTGCTTACCAGCCGTGACGCTATGGCAATCGGAGCACTCTTCTTCGTAAACTTTTTTGCCATTGGCGGCATCGCCAGCGGCATAAGCTGTTTGTACCAGGCTAATCAGCATGCCTGTCACTATAAAAATTACAGATGTACGTTTCATCATTTTCCTTAAGCCTTAAAGGGCAAACCATAACGAGGTGTACAAGGTGTTGTTGTCGCTGGCATTTCTGCCATCGCCGTTGTAATCCTTTTTTGCACCATTAAATTTTGTGTAACCTGTGTATTGAACTGCAAAGCGCATGTTGGCAAACGGGGCCCCCCAAGAGTTTTCTTTACCCAATGGCGTCCAATCAGCTTGCAAGGTGTAGCCACGCGAGTTGGGTGAGCCATTTGCGCTTCCAAAATCGGATCCATTATCAGCAGGGTATAACTCGGCATCAGCATTACCTTTGATGTCAAATAGACCTAGCGTCAAGCCGTAGCTCTTGTTGTAATGGTAAGAGGTGTTGACATCAAAGCGGTCAAGGTGACCATTTTTCTGACTAGCCGACCCTGCTAAAAAGCTAGCATCCAGTTGGCGGTGCTCATGCGTATAGCTGCCATTGACCGTCATCACGTGTTCGCGTGTGCCCAAAAATTGGTAGGACCCATCAATGCCGATATCGGTGTATTTATCCGTTAGACCCGCCTCACGGCCAGGTAATATGCGCGTGTTCATGCCGAATAACCCAATGTTATAAGCACTTTTGTGCATGTCGTTAAAATAAGCTAGACGCCAGTAAGGGGAAACGCCGCTAATTTTGTCGGTTTCTGCGGAATCGATATTCATTTTATTAAGCATGTTTTTTGAAAAGGATCGGTAGCCACCCAATTCCGCATACCAGTGATTGTCGTATAAAGCATAAGCCGTGGTCCCAAACACTTGCGTTTCTAGGCCGCCAGCTATGATTTGCCCTGCTGCTGGGGTAGGGGCTAATTCGGAACCTATGAAGGGGAATTTCCATCCGGCAGAGTTGAAGGGGTCTTGCACGGTGGGGTTGTTGTTTAGTGAGATCCCAAATACCGTGTCATTCCCCCCAATTTGCATGGATTTCACAAGGCGCAAATCGAAGTTATCCATGGCCGTTTTGCGATCTGGCTCACTCCAAGTGATTTGGCTAAAAGCGCCTATGTTTTCAGTGAAACGACCGGCTACGAAAACCGATACTTCTTGCAATGAAGCATTATTGTTTTTGCCAAAATGCTCTGCAGCAGCTTCAGATTGATCTTTCTTCGTATTTGTAAAGCTCTCAACCAGCATGGCTGACAAAGGGATGTGACCTTCTTTGCCGTCTGATTCGGTGTAACCGCCCATTTTAAATTTCATGCCATAGGGCGTTAATTGCGGGCCGTAACTGCCTATATGGCAAGCCGCGCAGTCTTGACCGGTTTGCCTAGCAAAACTTGGCACGGCTAGGGCCGGACCTGATATGGCGAGCAGTATTAAGCCCCAAAGTAGATGTAGTTTTTTCACGTTGCTTTACTCCTATTTAGTCAATCTAATTATTATTAATTCAATGCGTCGGAAGGTTCTAGCCCGCCTTTGGGTTCATGGTGAGCAATGCCGTAATGGCAATCAATGCAGGTTTTGCCGTTTACGCCAATTTTCTGGTGTTGCTTGCGTGCAGTGGGCCCTTGCTGCTCAGGGTCCATGGTTTTAACGTCATGGCAATTTCTGCATTCGGCCGAGTCTGTCTCTTTCATGTGTTTCCAAACTTTTTTTGCTAGCTCCAAGCGATGCGCTTCAAATTTTTCTTTGGTATCTTCTGTGCCAATTAAATGGTGATAAATATCATTAACTGCCATGATTTTTCGTTTGGCAGTGTCAACAAAGCCATGTGGCACATGGCAATCTGAACAAATGGCCTTTACTCCGGTTCTGTTTTTTGCATGTATGGTTGTTTTGTATTCTTCAAAGTTGTTGTCTTTCATTTCGTGACAGGAAATACAAAATTCCAAGGTGTTGGTCTTGTCTATCGCTGCCTTCCCTGCAGCAAACACTAAGCCGCCAGCTAGAAGGATCAGTCCTATGCCTACCCCTATGAACCAAGATTTAGATTTTTTTCCTAAATCAGACTTTGGCTGTTCTTGCATATTTTTGTTTATCCATCTCTTGAATTTGGCTTATGTACTTTTGTAAAAAGGCCAGCAGTTTTGCTGCCGGCCTTTTTTAGCTTGTTTAATTAACCAGATTAAACCTTAAGGGAGATACTTATTTTGCGACCGGAGCAACCTCAGCAGGTTTTGCTTCATCTTTAGCTTTTTTGCTTGATTTCTTTTTTTCAGTTTTAACTGGATCAGCTTTTGCTGGTGCGACTGTTTCTACTTTGGTTGCATCAACTGGCTTGGCCGCCTCTGCTGCAAACGCTGTTGAACCAATAGCTAATGCAACTGATCCAGCTAATAGTGAGGCTAAAATTTTGTTCATTTAAATCTCCAAAAATAATATAGAAATAACGTTTTTAATGACACAGGTTAGCCTAGCAATAAGGGGCATACTGCATTTCATTAAGCGCATCATACCCAGCCAACCTTACGGCAAGCTGACAATTACTGTTTTTGATTTAATTGTTGATTGGTGAAAATAGGCATTAATTTGCCTAAGGCATTTTAACGAAGAGGCTATTGCGAGTCTGCCAGCGTTGTGTCGCGTTTACGCTGGCGATCTTGGCGCAGGCTATAAAGTGTGGAGGCGATGACGACTGCCGTGACGACGACGATGGTGACGGTGGCGAGGGCATTGATGCTAGGGTTCAAGCCTAAGCGCGCGCGGGAAAAAATCACCATGGGCATGGTTGAGTAGCCTGGCCCAGACAAGAAAGACGATAAGACGACGTCGTCAAAGGATAAGGTGAAGGTGAGCAAGAAAGCCGATAGCAAAGCCGGCATTAGCAATGGCAAGGTCACCAAGCTAAATACTTGCCAAGGTCGGCAGCCTAAATCCATGGCGGCTTCCTCTAGTTTGCTGTCCATTTCCGTTAAGCGCGAACGCACCACTACCGTGGCGTAAGCCGTGCCAAGTAAAGCGTGGCCTAGCAATATGGTGAATAAGCCGCGCTCAGGGTAGCCTAGGGCTTGTTGCACGGACACCAGCATCAGCAATAAGGATAGGCCAACAATCACGTCTGGCATCACCAAGGGCGTGCTGGCCAAGGAGGACAGCAAGCCGCGGCCAGTGAAGCGCCGATAACGGTGTAAGGCAAACGCGCTGAACAGCCCAAAAAACACCGAGACCAAGGCCGATAAGAAAGCAATTTTAAGGGATAACATGACGGCGGCGATCAAGTCGCTGTCTTGCATTAAGGCCTTATACCAACGCAAGCTGGCGTGGCTCCACACCGTAACCAATTGCGAGTCATTAAACGAGTAGGCGACCAGGGTGAAGATGGGCAGAAATAAAAATGCATAGACCACTAGCATCCAACTGCGGCCAAACCATTTAAGCGCGGTGCTGTTCATGTTTTACGCGTGCCCCTTGGATTGCAGTTTGTTGTAAATAGCCAAAGGCAGCATGATGAGTAACAGCATGACTATGGTCACGGCGCTAGCCATGGGCCAATCGTTGTTGCTAAAAAACTCGTCCCACAATACGCGACCTATCATTAAGGTGTTGGGGCCGCCAAGTAGTTCGGGGATAACGTATTCGCCGACTGCGGGGATGAACACCAGCATGCAACCGGCGACAATACCGGCTTTGGATAGGGGCACGGTAATCAGCCAGAAAGTTTTGAACGGATGGCAACCTAAGTCTGCCGCTGCTTCCAAGTAGCGGCCATCCAGTTTGGACAGGTTGGCATACAGCGGCAATATCATAAAGGGCAGGTAAGAGTAGACCATGCCTATCATCAAGGAGAACGGCGTATTAAGCATCTCGATCGGGCTGTCTATCCAGCCTAATGCTAACAAGGCGTTGTTAATTAAACCGTTGTTAACCAACAGGGTTTTCCAGGCGTAAATGCGCAGTAAAAACGAGGTCCAAAACGGCAACATAATCAGCATGACCAATAAGGCTTGCCAGCGTTTGGGCGCGCGCGCCATGAAGTATGCAAACGGGTAGCCCAGGCCTAAGCAAATCAGCGTGGTGTAAAAGGCGTAGCTTATTGAGGATAGGTAGGTAGCCAGATACAGCTCGTCTGAGGCCAGAAACAAATAGCTGCTGACGTCTAATTTAATGCTAGGCCACGTTCCTTGCCAGCTAACCATGCCGGATACCGCCGTCGTTTGCATTTCCGATAGGCTTATTTTGAGCACGATTAATACTGGCAAGAAGGCCAAGATTAAAAACCAAGCATACGGCAGGCCTATGACCAAGCGGCGGCCTGTTAGCCATGACGGTATGCTGCTTTTCAATGATTGCATGAGGCTGGCCATTATTGCGTCAACAGCACCATCGCGTTGTCGCTCCAACTGGCGTAGACCTGGTCGCCCCAGCTTAAATCGGCACTGGCTTCATCGGCGTGACTTTGCACTTGCGCTTGCAGCACTTTGCCGCTGGCCAGTTTTACGTGGTAGCTGGTGTGCGCGCCAAAGTAGGCCATCTCTGTTATTACGCCGGCCAAATGGTTGACTTTCGCCGTGGGTTTCTTGCGGCTGAGCACTATTTTTTCTGGCCGTATGGCCACGCCCACCGCCATCCCTGCATGACAGGCTTGGTTAGATGGGACGCGCAGCAAGGCATCGGCACATTCAACTTGTATGCCCGGTGCTTGCGCTGAATTTGCCGGACTTTGTTTGACTAGGCCGTCAAAAATGTTAACGCTACCAATAAAATCCGCCACTTGTCGGCTGTTGGGCTGTTGGTAAATGTCCTTGGGTGAACCCACTTGTAAAAACGACCCTGCGCTCATGACCGCCATGCGCGTCGCCATGGTCATGGCTTCTTCTTGATCATGGGTCACTAAAACGCAGGTCACGCCGACTTCTTCTATGATGTTGACTAACTCTATTTGCGTGCTGACACGCAATTTTTTATCTAAGGCGCCTAAGGGTTCATCCAGTAACAAAAGTTTGGGTTGTTTGGCTATGCTGCGAGCTAGGGCCACCCGTTGTTGCTGGCCGCCCGACAGCTGATGCGGCTTGCGTTTAGCGTACTGGCTTAGTTGCACCAGTTTTAACATGGCCTCCACCCGTTCAGCAATGGCCTCTTTAGCCATGCCATCGCGGCGCAAGCCAAAAGCGATGTTGTCGCTGACGCTTAAATGCGGGAACAGGGCATACGATTGAAACATCATGTTAATCGGCCGTTGGTAAGCGGGCAGATCCGTGATGTCTGTCCCGCCTAAGTAAATTCGACCTTGGCTTGGGGTCTCAAAGCCTGCCAGCATGCGCAATAAGGTGGATTTGCCGCACCCTGAGCCACCCAATAAGGCGAAAATTTCGCCGCTGGCGACGTTCAGCGTGACTTGATCGACCGCCTTGATGAGACCGTCGTAGATTTTACTGACGCCTTCTATGCGCAATAAAGGCTCGTTGGCTAATCGGGATTTGTTAGCGTTTTCCATCCTTACAATCCTGTTTTAAAGCGAGTGAATAAACGGGTCATGATGCGTCTGCTGCCATTGTCCACAGTGCCCGGCGGAATAAGCCTGGCCACCTCGCTGGGCGCTAAAAAAATAGTGGGGTTATGCCTAATCGATGCGTCTACAAAAGGGCTGGCGGCCTGATTCGGATTGGCAAAGGACAAGGCGTTGGTCAAGTTGGCATGCACTTGCGCGCGGAGGATGTAGTTGATGAATA
>JBEDKJ010000003.1:0-2931 GCA_041172285.1 Pseudomonadota bacterium | reverse complement strand
GCGTCGGTATCGCTCTTTATTGAGCCATTAGAAAACGGCATTAAACCAAGAAACGGTCGCAGCCTAGTGGGCAACACCAGTTTTTATGCCAATGTCGCCGGTAATTTGCAAATTACCGTGGTGGGCGAAGTGCCCGAAGTCACCGTGGCTAAAATTGCCCATGCCGTGGTGTTTGTCAAATAATCGTAGCGCTCGCTATAATTGTATTTTCATTAAACAGTAACAAATTCCTACCATGATAGAAGAATACGCCATAGTCACGGCTGTTCGTGACGATCAGGCTAGCCTGGTTTTAGAGCGGCGCACCGCCTGTGGCTTATGCGGGCAAAAGCGTGGTTGCGGCAATGCCACTTGGTCCAAGATGCTGAATTCGCAGCCGCATGAATTCACTGCGCACAATGCCATCCAAGCTAAAGTGGGCGATGCCGTGGTGGTAGGCATGGATGAGCATGCCATATTGCGCTCGGTGTGGTTTCTTTATGTTGTCCCCATGCTGGCTTTAATTCTAGGCGCACTATTAGCCGACCACTTGTTTGCCAATCAGTTTTACGTGATGTTGGGCGCGGCGCTGGGCTTGCTTAGTGGCTTTTATGGCGCACGCTATTGGGCATTGGGTAAGGGTGCTAACGGTTTGGCTAACAGTCATGGCTACCAGGCGCATATTTTGCGGCAGGCAGAGGATGGCCCTCTTGAACATTGCGGGTCGGCCCCCAATTAATGGCAATACGACGCCTGGCATAAGATGATGGCGTATAAAAATAATCAGGGTTAAACAGTTAATCGATCGCTTGAGGTAAATAAATGTTAAAAAATTGGCTAGCAGTTTTATCGTTTTGTTTGTTCAGTAGTGCTCACGCGCAAGGCTTACCTGACTTTACCGATTTAGCGGAAAAGCACGGTGCGGAAGTGGTCAACATCAGTGTCACGCAAAGTGTGCACAACAATGGCCCTGTCGGTGGGTTCCCCGGCATGGAAGGTGACGAGCAGATGCAGGAGTTTTTCAAGCGCTTCGGCATTCCACTGATGCCCGGTATGCCAGGCATGCCTGGTCAAGGCGGCGCGCCACAACCGGATTACAAATCGCAATCCTTGGGTTCGGGTTTCATCATCAGTAGCGACGGTTACGTATTAACCAACGCACACGTGATTAATGAAGCCGATGAAGTCATTGTTAAATTGGCCGACAAGCGCGAATTCAAAGCGAAAATCATAGGCGCCGACAAACGCACCGACGTGGCCTTGCTAAAAATTGATGCCACCGGCTTGCCTAAAGTGATGATAGGCGATTCGGCTAAGCTGAAAGTAGGCGAGTGGGTGGCTGCCATCGGCTCACCATTCGGTTTGGAAAACACCATGACGGCTGGCATCGTCAGTGCCAAAGGGCGCGCCTTACCACAAGAAAATTTTGTGCCGTTTATACAAACCGATGTGGCCATTAACCCAGGCAACTCAGGCGGCCCCTTGTTCAATTTGGCCGGTGAAGTGGTGGGCATCAATTCGCAAATTTACAGCCGCAGTGGCGGTTCCATGGGCTTGTCTTTTGCCATCCCGATAGACGTGGCGATAGACGTGTCCAATCAACTTAAAGCCAACGGCAAAATCACCCGTGGCTGGTTAGGCATTGCCATTCAAGAAATCACCAAAGATTTAGCTGAATCCTTCTCCATGAAAAACACCAACGGTGCCTTGGTCGCTGGGGTGGAGAAAAATGGCCCGGCCGATAAAGGTGGCTTGGAAGCCGGTGACGTGATCACAAAGTTTGATGGCAAGCCTATTGGCGTGTCGTCGGATTTACCGCGGGTGGTAGGGTCAACCAAACCCGGCAAAATTGCCGCAGTGGAAATCTTGCGTAAAGGCAGTGCCAAAACACTTAATATTGGTGTCGGTGAAATGCCCAGTGATGGCAGTGAAACCGTCACACCAAGCACCAAGCCCAATGGCAAAGTAGAAGCCAACAAGATAGGCTTGACCTTAAAAGAACTGACCGTGCAACAAAAGAAAAAGTTAAACGGTAAAAACGGTTTGTTGGTGGTGGAAAGCGTGGGTGCCGCTGCTCAAGCCGGTATACGCCGCGGTGACGTGATTTTAGGGCTGAATAACAGCGAGTCGCAAAGCGTGGAGCAGTTTAACAAGCAAATCAACGCGGTGGCCGCCGGCAAAACCGTGGCGGTGCTGGTGCAACGTGGTGAAGCGACCTTGTACGTGCCGATTAAAGTCAGCAAATAAAGGCTGGCACTATAAGTTGAACCATAAGTTGGATCATAAAAAAGGGGCTTCGGCCCCTTTTTTATCGGTGCGAATTACTCGTCTTTTTCGCCTATTAGCCCTAAAAACAGCCTGACCATAACCAAGGCTAACTTGGATACAGCCCGTTTGCAGGCGTTTTCCGCTTGCCACTGTTGCGCCAAGATGGGCACGGCCCCGGCTGCAATGCTGGCCAGGATGTCCGTTCGCAATTCACCGGCAAACCCTGGGTCTGAGATAAACACATTGGCTTCTCGCGCCAGCAACAAGCTAAATGGATCGATGTTGGACGAGCCGACGGTGGCCCATGTGCCGTCTATCACCGCCACTTTGCTGTGCATGAAACTCTTGCGGTACTCGTAGATAGCTATGCCTTTGTTTAAAAACTCACTGTAAAACGCGTGGGTGGCCAGCATTAAGAAATACTCTACCCGTCCTTGCAAGAGCAAGCTTACCTTCACGCCGCGGTTGGCGGCATCGACTAAGGCTTTGCGAAAGCGATGGCCAGGTAAAAAATAGGCTTTGGCAATGAGGATTTCAGTGCGCGCGCTATTGATGGCTTCTAGGTAAGCGGTTTCTATGTCATGCCGGTGTAAGACGTTGTCGCGTTGCACGAAAGCGGCCAGCAAGTTGGCTGGGTGAGCGCTGGAAGAGGCAGTTGCAATCGATTTTGCTGCGGGCATTTTT
>JBEDKJ010000002.1:0-15331 GCA_041172285.1 Pseudomonadota bacterium | reverse complement strand
CCGCTTCTAAGCTTGTTCGAACCAAATGATCGTCGAAACTTTCATTTTCAATGGCTGATGTTGTTTTGCTATCTTTCATGACTGTTCCCATGATGTGAAATCTGATACCAGATTATACGCTGGCTAATTTTTAAAAATAGCGTTTGTTTCTTTGCAACTCTAGAGCATGGCTTTTAAGTACTTGGCCGTGTAACTGTGCTTGTTTTCTACTACTTGTTCAGGCGTGCCTTCGGCGATAATGCTGCCGCCACCGTCCCCGCCCTCTGGGCCCATGTCCACTATCCAATCGGCCGTTTTAATCACGTCCAAATTGTGCTCAATGATGACGATGGTGTTGCCGGCATCCCTCAAACGATGAATCACGTCTAAGAGCAATTGGATGTCGGCAAAGTGCAAACCGGTGGTTGGTTCGTCCAATATATAGAGTGTGCGACCGGTGTCGCGTTTGCTTAATTCCAGGGCTAATTTTACCCGCTGCGCTTCGCCGCCGGATAAGGTGGTGGCACTTTGGCCTAGGGTGATGTAGCCCAAGCCTACATCCAACAAAGTTTTTAACTTACGAGCAATGACCGGTTGGGCACTAAAAAACACGTGCGCTTGTTCCACCGTCATTTCCAATACTTCGCGTATGTTTTTGCCTTTAAACTGAATTTCCAAGGTTTCGCGGTTATAGCGGTGGCCTTTGCACACGTCGCATGGCACGTAGACATCCGGTAAAAAGTGCATCTCAACGCGCAACACGCCATCGCCTTGGCAAGCTTCACAACGCCCACCTTTTACATTAAACGAATAGCGACCGGGACCGTAACCACGCACGCGGCTTTCCGGCACGTTGGCGAATAAATCGCGGATAGGCGTAAATAAGCCGGTGTAAGTGGCCGGGTTGGAGCGCGGGGTTCGGCCTATTGGGCTTTGGTCCACGTCCACCACTTTGTCAAAAAAAGCCAAGCCGTCGATTTCGCCGAAGGCAGCCGGCTCGGTGTTGCTGCCATACAAATGCTGTGACACAACACGGTACAGCGTGTCGTTAATCAAGGTGGATTTACCGCTACCGGACACGCCCGTGATGCAGCTCAATAAGCCCACAGGTAATTTCAAGCTGACGTCTTTTAAGTTGTTGCCAGTGGCATGGCTTAATTTCAACCAACGGGCTGGATCGGGGGCGGTGCGTTTTTTGTTATAGATGATTTGTTTTTTGCCGCTTAAGTATTCGCCCGTCAACGAGTCGGGGTTGGCCAAGACTTGAGCGGGAGTGCCTTCTGCAACAATTTTACCGCCGTGCTCGCCAGCGCCGGGTCCAATATCAATCACGTAATCGGCGGCCAAAATGGCATCTTGATCGTGCTCGACCACGATCACGCTGTTGCCAATGTCGCGTAAACGCTTAAGCGTTTCCAATAATCGGTCGTTATCGCGTTGGTGCAATCCGATGGACGGTTCGTCCAATACGTACATGACGCCGGTTAGGCCGCTGCCGATTTGGCTGGCCAAGCGTATGCGTTGTGCTTCACCACCGGATAGGGTTTCAGCCGAGCGCGACAAGGACAAATACTCCAAGCCGACGTTGGTTAAAAACTTCAAGCGGTTGCTGATCTCTTTGACGATCTTATCCGCGATGGCTAATTTAGCCCCAGTCAATTCAAGTGTTTCAAAGAAAGTAAGCGCTAACTTTAAAGGCACTTCGCAGACTTCGTGTATGTTTTTATTGCCTACTTTTACAAAGCGTGCGGCTTTGCGTAAACGCGTGCCGTTGCAGTCTGGGCAGGTTTTTGAATTAAGGTATTTGGCCAATTCTTCGCGCACGGTTTGCGAATCGGTTTCGTGATAACGGCGTTTTAAATTATTTAAAATGCCTTCAAATGCATGGGTTTTTTCAAAGAAAGTGCCGCGCTCGTTGAGGTATTTAAATGGCAAGACTTCTTTATCGCTGCCGTGCAGTAAAACCTGTTGTATGGTTTCCGGCAAGTTTTCAAAGGGGCTGTCCAAATCAAATTGATAATGCGCTGCTAAACTGGCCAGCATCTGAAAGTAAAATTGGTTGCGTCTATCCCAACCTTTAATGGCACCGGCGGCCAGGGATAAATGCGGGAAAGCCACCACCCTTTTCGGGTCAAAAAAGTTCATGTTGCCTAGGCCATCGCAACTTGGGCAAGCGCCCATGGGATTGTTGAAAGAGAATAGGCGCGGCTCTAATTCAGCGAGTGAGTACTCACAAATTGGGCAGGCAAACTTAGCAGAAAACAAATGCTCGCGCTCGCTATCCATCTCAAAAGCGATGGCTTTGCCCTCGGCTAAACGCAAGGCAGTTTCAAATGATTCGGCGATGCGTTGCTTCATGTCCGGTTTAACTTTTATCCGGTCTATGACCACTTCCACACTGTGCTTGGTGGTCTTGGCTAATTGCGGCAACGCGTCCATTTCATAAATGGTGCCGTCTATGCGCAAGCGCACAAAACCTTGCGCCTTGAGTTCTTCAAACAAATCCAGTTGCTCGCCTTTGCGGTTGCTCACCACCGGTGCCAACAACATGAGTTTGGTGTCTTCTGGCAAAGCCATAACATGATCGACCATTTGGCTGACGGTTTGCGCTTCCAATTTGATGCCGTGCTCTGGGCATTCTGGGTCACCGGCGCGGGCGTAAAGCAAACGCAAATAATCGTGAATTTCGGTGACGGTACCCACGGTTGAACGCGGGTTATGCGAAGTGGATTTTTGCTCTATGGATATGGCCGGTGATAAGCCTTCTATCAGGTCCACGTCCGGCTTGTCCATGCGCGCCAAAAATTGTCTGGCGTAAGCCGATAAGGATTCCACATAACGTCGCTGGCCTTCGGCATACAAGGTATCAAAGGCCAAAGACGATTTACCTGAGCCGGATAAACCGGTGATCACCACCAGCTGATTGCGGGGAATATCCAATGAAATATTTTTAAGATTGTGCGTGCGTGCACCGCGTATTTTTATGAATTCCATCATGCTTGTGGCTAAAGGCTCGGTTAATTTTTGGCAACCTGCTAATATACCTACTTTTCTAAAATTAGCTCAAGTAATTTACATGACAGCCATAAAAAATCAGTTAGGTGGGTTGGTTAAAGACGTGGCCGCGCAAAAAATGGCCGCCCTGGTTGAAGGCAGTAGTTTAGATAAAATGACCCCGGTTGAATTGCGTGCCACCGTCAGTTTGGCCTCCATTTATGGCTTGCGCATGTTTGGCTTATTTTCCATATTGCCTATCTTTGCGGTATACGCCGCTTCCTTTCCTGAACACCCTACCCCGCTTATGATAGGTTTGGCACTCGGTGCGTACGGCCTAACACAGGCCTTGTTTCAACTGCCGTTTGGCATGGCCTCGGATAAATTTGGCCGCAAGCCCATGATCTATTTAGGCCTAGGCATCTTCGCGGTGGGCAGCATGATGGCGGCCTTGGCCATGAACATAGAAGGAATGATCATAGGCCGCGCCGTGCAAGGCGCAGGGGCGGTATCCGCCGTGGTCACCGCCTTGTTGGCCGATTTAACCCGCGATGAAAACCGCACCAAGGCCATGGCCAGCATAGGCGCCACCATAGGCGTGGCCTTTGCCGTGTCCTTAGTGGGCGGGCCCCTACTCAATCAATGGATAGGCGTGCCAGGCATATTTTTCATGACCGCTGTGTTGACCTTGGCCGCTATCGCCGTGGTCAAGTACGTGGTGCCCGATCCAGTTAATAGCCACTACCATTCCGATGCCAGTGCTGCGCCGGCTAAATTAAAAGACGTGCTAAACAATGCACAATTGCTGCGTTTAAATTACGGTATTTTTGCATTGCATGCCGCGCAAATGGCCATGTTTGTCGTGGTGCCGTTTGCCATTAGCAAAGCCAGTACGCTTAACGTGAATCAACATTGGTTTATTTATTTACCGGTGTTGTTGGTGTCTTTTGCGCTGATGGTGCCGGCCATTATTTACGCAGAAAAACAGGCCAAGATGAAACAGGTGTTCGTGGCGGCCGTGGCCACCATGTTGTTTGCGCAAGTGCTTTTTGCCTTATCCATCGCTTACTTCTGGGGCATCGTCTTTTCATTGACGGTGTATTTTGTGGCGTTTAATTTGTTGGAGGCCTCTTTGCCGTCCATCATCAGCAAAATGGCGCCTGCGGCAGCTAAGGGCACGGCCATGGGCGTGTATAACACCGCGCAATCCTTGGGCATCTTTGTTGGCGGCGCCATGGGCGGCTATTTGTCGCACCGTTTTGGTTTTTCCAGCGTGTTTATTTTTTGTAGCGTAATGATGCTTTTATGGCTACTATTGGCTTATTCCATGCAAGCACCACCGGCACTTAAAACCAAGATGTACAGCTTGGATGAAGCGTCGGCTGAGTTAAGTGCAGAACAAGCGAGCAAGCTTAAAAATCAGTTAAGCAAACTGGCCGGCGTATTAGAGGCAGTGGTTTTGCCGCAAGAGCGCACAGTCATTTTAAAAGTGGATTTAAAAATACATAACACGCAGGCTTGGAACGAATCCAAGGTGCAGCAACTATTGAGGGGATAAAAAATGGCATCAGTCAATAAAGTAATTTTAGTCGGTAATTTAGGCCGTGATCCTGAAGTGCGTTTCATGCCAAACGGCGACGCGGTTTGTAATTTTAGCATTGCCACCACCGATAGCTGGAAAGACAAAGCCGGTGCCAAGCAAGAGCGCACTGAGTGGCACAACATTGTCATGTACCGTAAGTTGGCCGAGATTGCCGGCGAGTACTTAAAAAAAGGCCGTCCGGTTTACGTGGAAGGCCGCTTGCAAACACGCAAATGGCAAACCAAAGAAGGCCAAGACCGCTACACCACGGAAATCATTGCCGATCAAATGCAAATGTTGGGCGGCCGTGATGGCGCCGGCTCCAATGCCAGTTACGACGGCGGCATGGATCAAAGCAACGGTGGCGACGATTACAATCAAGCGCCTAGCAACCCAGTAGCGGCCAAACCTGCCGCTGCAAAACCAGCGGCAGGCGGTTCAGGCTTTGATGATTTTGAGGACGACATTCCATTTTAATCGTGCCTGTTTAGCCGCATGAGATAAGCAACCCGGCGCAGCGATGTGCCGGTTTTTTTTATGGCTTTTTTAGGCTAGGATTGCATTGAAATTGGGCGTGCCTAAGCTGGTGCATAGACTGGATTATCGTCTATAATTCAAGCCTAACCTTTAAACGGTAACGACACATGGCATCTCATTCTGATCTATCAAAACTGTTTTCAGGCCTTAGCTCGGCTGGACCCAAAACCACCTTAGGAAAACGCCAACTGCTCACCCTAGGCGTGGGTGCATTGGTCTTGGCCGTGGTGATTTGGATGAGCTCAGGCGAGCCAGTCACGCCGCCCGCAGCGACGCCTAATACGCAGTCCGATGTGGCCAATGGCGAGCAGATGCCGGTGGTGTTGGCGTCGGTACGCCAAGGTCAATTTGATGACAATTTATTGGCCATAGGCACGGTCACACCACTCAACGCGGTTGAGGTTTACGGCCGAGTTGACGGGCAAATTACCAGCATTGATTTTAAAGAAGGGCAAATGGTTAAAGCAGGGGATGTGCTGGCGCAAATTGACCCACGTCCATTCGAAGTACAGCTCACCTTGGCGGTTGGGCAATTGGCCCGCGATCAAGCGCTACTGGATAATGCGCAAGCCGATTTAGAACGCTATCGCACCTTATTGGCACAAGACTCCATTTCCCGTCAGACAGTGGACACGCAAGAGGCGCTGGTGCGCCAACACAAAGCCGCCGTGCAAGCCGATCAAGGCAGCATAGACAACGCAAAATTGCAACTCTCGCACACCAAAGTGATCGCCCCAATTAGCGGTCGCGTGGGCTTACGGCAAATTGATAAAGGCAATATGCTGCGTGCCTCCGGCGCTAAAGGCATCGTCGTAATCACCCAATTGCAACCCATCAGCGTGGTGTTTACCGCACCAGAAGATGCCTTGCCGCAAGTGATGAAACTGCTCGGCTCTGAGCGCATAGCGGTGAATGCTTACGACAGAAGCCAAGAGCGCAATTTAGGCAAAGGCTGGTTGTTGGCGGCGGACAATAAAATCGACCCCAGCACTGGCACCATTAAGTTAAAAGCAGAATTCCCCAATGCCGACAACGCCTTGTTTGCCAATCAATTCGTTAACATCAAAATGCCGGTGCAGAGCCTAGCGAAAGCGACCCTGATGCCAACCGCCGCCATACAACGGGGGGCTAAAGGCAGTTTTGTTTATCAGTTAAAAGACAACCAAACCGTCACCGTGACCCCGGTTAAATTGGGTGCCAACCAAGGTGACACCACGGTGGTGTTAAGCGGATTGTCAGTGGGTAGCCAAGTGGTGGTCGAGGGCGCGGATCGACTTAGAGAGGGCGCCAAGATTAAAGTCATCGGTCAGGCCACACCGGTCGCTTCAAACGCATCACGCGGCGCCAGTCGCGGTCTTGAGACCATGATCCTAACTCGCTCATTGAGTTTATAAGTCTACACTTAAGCCGCCATGAATATTTCGCGTCCGTTTATTGCTCGGCCCATCGCCACGTCTTTGCTCATGGTGGCGATATTGCTAGTGGGCTTGTTTGCCTACCGCGTCATTCCGGTTTCCGCCCTCCCACAATTTGATTACCCGACCATACAAGTGGTCACCTTGTACCCGGGTGCCAGTCCAGACTTAGTTACGTCTAACATCACCGCGCCATTGGAGCGGCAATTTGGCAGAATGCCAGGCTTGAAGCAAATGTCCTCGACCAGTTCGGACGGGGCCTCGGTGATTACCTTGCAATTTAATCTGGAATTGCCCTTGGATGTGGCCGAGCAAGACGTGCAAGCCGCCATCAATGGCGCAATTAATTTGTTGCCGCCCGATCTCCCGCAGTTGCCAATTTACAGCAAAATCAACCCGGCCGATCCAGCGATTTTGACCTTGGCCCTGACTTCCCCCACCTTGCCATTACCGACCATGCAAAAATTGGCAGAATCCAGGTTGATTGCCAAAATCTCCCAATTGCCCGGCGTCGGCTTGGTCAGCATCAGCGGTGGGCAACGCCCAGCCATTCGCGTGCAAGCCAACCCAAAAGCCCTGGCCGCCTATAACTTATCCTTAGAAGACTTGCGCTTGGCGATCACCAACGCCAATTCCAACCAGGCTAAGGGTGGTTTTGACGGCCCTAGCCAAGCCTCCAGTTTGAATTCCAACGATCAGTTGCAATCCGTGGAGGAGTTTTTAGGCCTAACCGTGACTTACCGGAATGGCGCGCCTGTGCGTTTAAGGGAAGTGGCCGAGGTCGTGGACGGCGCCGAAAATGCCAGATTAGCGGCCTGGGGCAATGAATCCCAAGCACTGATAGTCAATGTGCAGCGTCAGCCTGGGGCCAATGTTATTGAGGTGGTGGACGGCATTAAAAAAGTATTGCCGAGTTTGCAAGCAAGCTTGCCGCCTGCGGTTAAGGTGACCGTGCTCACCGATAGAACGCAAACCATACGCGCCTCGGTGGCCGACGTGCAGTTTGAATTGCTGTTATCGGTGGCCTTGGTGGTGATGGTGATTTTCTTATTTTTACGCAATCTGCCCGCCACGATTATTCCTAGTGTGGCCGTGCCCTTGTCCTTAATTGGCAGTTTTGCCGCCATGTATTTGGCTGGTTTTTCCATTAACAACTTAACCCTCATGGCGCTGATTGTGGCCACTGGCTTTGTGGTGGACGACGCCATCGTCATGATAGAAAACATCATGCGCTACATCGAGGCCGGTGAGTCGCCTATGCAGGCCGCCCTTAAAGGGTCCAAGCAAATTGGCTTTACCATCGTTTCGCTGACCGTGTCCTTGATGGCGGTGTTGATTCCACTGTTGTTTATGGGCGACGTCATCGGCCGTTTATTCCATGAATTTGCCGTGACCTTATTGGTGGCCATCTTGATTTCGGCCGTGGTGTCCTTGACCCTTACCCCCATGATGTGTGCGCGCTTATTGCGCCACGTGCCGACCGCTGAGCAAAGCCACTTCTTTGTGGTGACCGGCGCCTGGTTTGATAAGGTTACCGTGCGCTATGGGGAAATGTTGCAATGGGTGTTTAATCGTCAACGCTTAACGCTGATGGTGGCCGGGCTCACCTTAGTCCTTACAGTGTTGCTGTACGTGTTCATCCCCAAAGGCTTTTTCCCGGTGCAAGACACCGGTGCCATTCAAGCTGTTTCCCAAGGCCCAACCAGCTTGTCCTTCGCTGCCATGGCCGAGCGCCAACAAGCCTTGGCTAGGGTAATTTTGCAGGATCCAGCGGTGGAAAGTTTGTCTTCCTTCATAGGCGTGGACGGCAGCAATGCCACGCTCAATACCGGTCGCTTCCTGATTAATTTGAAACCATTGGCCGAGCGCGATCGGGCCGATGAAGTAATCGCCCGCTTGCAAACTGCGGTGGCCGAGGTACAAGGCATTAAGTTGTTTATGCAATCCGTGCAGGATTTAACCATAGAAGATAAAGTCAGCCCGACGCAGTACCAAATTTCATTGGAAGATGCCGATGCCGAAGTGTTGCGCGCCTGGGTGCCAAAATTGGTGGCACGCTTAAGCGCCTCCCCCAAATTGGCTGATGTCACCAGCGACCAGCAAGAAGGTGGCTTGCAAGCCCACGTCGAGATAGACCGCAACATGGCGGCTCGCTATGGCCTGAGTGCCAACGACGTAAACAACACCATGTACAACGCCTATGGTCAACGCCAAGTCTTAACCCTGTTTACCCCTACCAATCAGCAGCGCGTCATATTGGAAGTGAAGCCCGAATTTCGCGACAGTGTGCAGGGTTTAGCCGGTTTGTACGTGAGCAACATGAGTGGCGGCGCTAATGTCACGGCGTCCAATCTGTCCAAGCAAATTCCCTTGTCGTCAATTGCCTCGGTCAGCGAGCGCCGTGCGCCCTTATTGATTAGCCGCGCGGGGCAATTTCCTGCCAGCACCATTTCCTTTAACTTAGCGCCAGGCACGTCTCTGGACGAGGCCATAGACGTGGTGGAAACAGCCGAGCGCGACTTGGCTTTGCCGGCCAGCAGCCAGTTGAAATTGCAAGGGGCGACCCTAGCATTTAAAGCCTCATTGGCCAATCAATTGTGGTTAATTTTGGCGGCCATCGTGGTGGTCTACATTGTTTTAGGCGTGCTGTACGAAAGCTATATTCACCCGATTACCATCTTGTCTACCTTGCCATCGGCAGGCATAGGTGCCTTATTGGCCTTAATGCTGTCGGGTAACGAGCTCAATGTGATTGCCATTATCGGCATCATTTTATTGATCGGCATCGTCATGAAGAACGCCATCATGATGATCGATTTTGCCCTGGATGCGCAGCGCGAACAAGGCATGACGGCTCGCGATGCCATCTACCAAGCCTGCTTGTTGCGCTTGCGACCCATTACCATGACCACCTTTGCTGCCTTGTTAGGTGCCTTGCCATTGATGTTGGGCTGGGGAGTCGGTTCCGATTTGCGTCACCCCTTGGGCATTACCCTAGTAGGGGGTTTGGTCATGAGCCAAATGCTCACCTTGTTTACCACGCCGGTAATTTATCTGGCCATGGAGCGCTTAGCTCAAGCCGGAATAGGGCCTCGCTTGGTGGACAAAGTCAAAGGCTGGGCTTGAGGCTGCGCCCATGAATTTTAGTGCGCCCTTCATCAGTAGACCGGTAGCCACCACGCTATTAACCTTAGGGCTGATGTTGGTGGGCATCAGTGCCTTGCAGTTATTGCCCATTTCGCCGTTACCTAGGGTGGACATCCCCACCATTAAAGTGTCGGCATCGCTACCTGGCGCCAGCCCGGAAACCATGGCTGCCGCCGTTACCACGCCGCTAGAGCGCTCACTGGGCCGCATCGCCGGCATCACCGAAATGACCTCGACCAGTGCGCTAGGCGCCAGCCGCATTGTCTTGCAATTCAACCTAGACCGCGACATCAATGGTGCGGCGCGTGATGTGCAAGCCGCCTTGAATGCCGCACAAAGTGATTTGCCTAGCAACATGCCGAGCAAGCCTTTTTACCGCAAGGTGAATCCGGCGGACGCGCCCATCATGATACTGAGCTTGACCTCGGCATCGATGAGTCAAGGTCAACTTTACGATGCCGCTTCGACGGTGGTGTCACAAAAGCTATCGCAATTAAAAGGCGTCGGTGAAATTGAAGTCGGCGGCAGTGCCTTACCGGCGGTGCGCGTGGACCTCAATCCTAGTGCCTTGCAGCAATACGGCGTTGGCCTCGATGAAGTTCGCAAGGCCCTCTCGTCAGCTAACTCCAACTTACCGCAGGGCAGCTTGGATGACGCCAGTGGCCATTGGCAAATTGCCTCTAACGGTCAATTGCAAGCTGCTGCCGATTACGCCGGCTTGGTGATTAAATACCAAAATGGCGCGGCGGTGACCATGCGCGATGTGGCGCAATTATCCGATGGTGTCGAAGACGTGCGCACCGCAGGCTTGGATAACGGTAAACCGGCTGTGCTGGTGGTGATCAAGCGTGAAGCCGGCGCCAACATTATTGATACCGTGGCTCGCATTAGCGATGTGCTGCCTAGCTTAAAAGCCTCGATTCCTGCGGCCGTAGACTTAAGCGTGGCCATGGAGCGCACCAGCAACATACGTTCATCGATCAACGATGCCGGGTACACATTGGTCTTTGCCGTGTTGTTGGTGATCTTGGTGGTGCTGATGTTTTTACGCAATGGCCGCGCCGCATTGGTACCCATCGTGGCGGTGCCGGTGTCGCTGGTCGGCACGTTTGCCGCCATGTATCTACTTGATTACAGCCTCAATACCTTGTCCTTGATGGCGCTCACCATAGCCGTCGGTTTTGTGGTCGATGACGCGATTGTGGTACTGGAAAACATCACGCGTCACCTAGAAAATGGTCTGGATGCAAAACAGGCCGCGTACCTAGGTGCCAAAGAAGTGGGCTCAACGGTATTAAGCATGACCTTGGTCATCATTGCGGTGTTTATTCCCATGCTATTAATGGGCGGTTACGTCGGCTTGTTTGTCCGTGAGTTCGTCGTGACATTGGTGGTAGCCATCCTTATTTCGCTGGTGGTGTCGCTCACTACGGTGCCGATGATGTGTGCCTATTTACTCAAGCCTAGCGGCCCCGTGCAGATTAGCCCGCGTTTTTTTCAATGGAGCGACGCGCTGTTTAATCGTCTATTGGATGCCTACAAGCGCAGCTTGTCATGGGCGCTCAATCACGCGGCGTTGACCATGGGCGGTTTATTATTAACGGTGTGCATCAATGTCTTTTTGTACACGGTGATTGCGAAAAGCTTTTTCCCAGCACAAGACACGGGCCAATTAACCGGACGCATACAAGCCGATCAGAGCGTGTCTTTTCAGGCCATGGAAAAGAAATTAGCGCGCTTCATCGACATCATCAAGACCGATCCGGCCGTGAAAACTGCCGTGGGTTATACCGGAGGCGGTGGCCAAGCCAATTCGGCCTCGCTGTTTATTAGTTTAAAACCGCTGGAGGAAAGGCACGACACGGCAGACAAAGTCATCGCGCGTTTGCGTGAGCGTTTGGCCGATCAACCAGGCGCCGACTTAATCTTGAATCCGGTGCAAGACATACGCATAGGCGGCAGGCAAAGTCGCTCCAGTTACGAGTACACCGTGCAAGCCGATGAGCTGGCTTTGCTGCAGCAATGGGAGCCGAGCATACGCCGCACCCTGGCTAAGGTACCGCAATTGCTCGATTTAGATTCCGACGTGCAGGCGCATGGCTTGCAAACCAGCTTGAACATAGACCGCGATGCGGCCGCACGCTTGGGCATCAGTGCCAAACAGATAGACAGCGTATTAAACAATGCCTTTACCCAACGCGTGGCCAGCAATGTCTACCAATCGCTGAACCATTACCAAGTGGTGATGGGCCTAGCGCCAGAATTTGCTCAGTCGCCCACTGCCTTGGATCAGCTGAACGTCATCAATGCCAACGGTCAGTCTGTGCCCTTGTCCATGGTGGCCAGTTATAAAGAGACCGAGGCGTCCTTGCAAGTCAATCACCATGGCCAATTTGCCGCCACCACCGTGTCGTTCAATTTGCCTAAGGGCGTGTCTTTGTCGCAGGCCACTCGCTTAATCGATGAGGCACTGCAAGGCATCAGCTTGCCCAGCTCGGTGCGTGGCAGTTTCCAAGGTTCGGCCAAGGCTTTTAAAGAGATGTTGGACAATCAGCCCATGCTGATTTTGGCCGCCTTTTTAAGTTTGTACATAGTCTTGGGCGTGCTCTACGAAAGTTTGATCCACCCGCTGACCATTATTTCCACGCTGCCATCGGCCGGCGTGGGTGCCTTGATGGCCTTGATCTTGTTTCAAAGTGGCTTTAGCGTGATCGCCATGATAGGCATTTTTATGCTGATAGGCATCGTCATGAAAAATGCCATCATGATGATTGATTTTGCTCTGGCTACCCAGCGCTCATCGTCTGTCACGCCTGAGCAAGCCATATTTGAGGCCTGCTTGTTACGCTTTAGGCCGATTTTAATGACCACCATCGCCGCACTTTTGGCGGCCGTGCCCTTAGCGCTAGGCCAAGGCGATGGCGCAGAAATGCGTCAGCCTTTAGGCATAGCCATAGGCGGCGGCTTGATCGTCAGCCAACTGCTAACCTTATACACCACGCCGGTGGTGTACATTTACTTAGACCGATTTAGCAAGTGGCTGATTGGTCGCTTGCAGCACCTTAAACCCCACTACACCTCGCATCTAAGAAATGCCGTGGTAGACTAAAGACCATGACCTTGATCAATAAAAATCGATTTGGACGCCTTTTTCTTCTGCTAGGCATAGCCAGCCTAGTCGCAGCCTGCAAGGCAATGGGCCCGGATTATGTTCGCCCAGCAGCGAATAGCCCGGCCACTTACAAAGAAGCCGATTCCACCAAGCCCATCAGTGAAATGACCGCGCAATGGTGGACCTTGTATGCCGATGAAGAACTTAATCAGTTAATTGCACAAATTGAACCGAAAAACTATTCCCTGCAGGCCATGGCCGCCAAATATCAGCAGGCCAGAGCCATGACTGAGGTGGCAGAGGCAGCTAAACTGCCTTCGGTGGCGTTTCAGCCTTTGCCTGGACGGCGTAACGATTTAGGCGTCATGGCTAGGTGGGAGATCGATCTGTGGGGGCGCATACAACGCAATATTGAAGCCAGCGGTGCAGCCGCTCAGGCCAGTGCTGCGGATTTAGCGGCCATGAAACTATCCCTGCAAGCGCAATTGGCTGAACATTACTTTAATCTAAGGGTGCAGGACAATCAAATTCAGTTGTTGCAAGCAATCGTGACGGTTCAGGAGCAGCACCTAAAGGTCACGCAAAACCAATACGCTGTGGGAGTAGCAGACAGAAGTGCGGTTTTGCAGGTGCAATCTAAGCTGAATGAATTGCAGTCGCAAATGCACGAAGCCAAAGTTAGCCGAGCACAATGGGAACATGCTGTTGCGGTTTTAATCGGCAAGCCACCGGCTGATTTTTCTATTGCACCTTCCTTGGCCAAAGCAAAAGTGCCAGACATTCCTCTGGCGTTGCCGGCTGATTTATTGCTGCGTCGCCCAGACATTGCAGCAGCAGAACGCAGAATGGCGGCGGCCAGCGCTAAAATTGGCGAAGCCGAAGCTTCTGCCTACCCAACATTAAGTTTGTTTGCGGGTGTCAGCATACAAAGCGGTTTGTTAGGTGGGCCAAGTATTTCGGCGCCTTTATTTACGGGTGGGCAAAATAAAGCCAGGCAGTCTGAAGCGTCATCGGCCTATGCAGAAGCAATCGCAGACTACCAACAAACTGTGCTCAATGGCTTTCGTGAGGTGGAGGATGGCTTGGCCAGTTTAGAATCGTTAGCTGCTGCTGCAGTCAACACCGAGGCCGCGATTAAAGCCTCGCGTTCGACAGCTCAGATAATGGACAACCAACATAAAGTAGGCATCATCAACTCCCCCGTTCTTATTAGTGCGCAAACGGCTGCGCTAGAAAGCGAAAAAGGCAGTTTAGCCATTTTAGCAAAACGCCTGACAGCGAGTGTGGGGCTAATTAAAGCCTTGGGTGGTGGTTGGCAGGCAAGCGATTTGAATGCCAATGTCAGAACTGAGGCTAAACCATAGCATTCATGAATACCAAGCAAGCTTGCCGATTGCTTGCCTTATTTTTACTAATAATCAGTGTGAGCGCTTGTGGTTTATTTTTAACGCAATACGGAACACTGAGTTTGGATGAAGCTATTTTGTTGTGGTTTCGTGATGGCCAAGACCATGATAAATTGGCCGGTCCGGCATGGATGACGCAGTTTTGGTTATCTGTTAGCTGGCTGGGCGACACCGCACCACGCTTGTTTGCTGCCGGCTTGGGCATTACTCTCTTGTTATGCCTACGCCGTTGGCAAAGTGCCTTGTTTCTTTCGGGTGTTTTGCTCAGTGGGATCAGCCTGTCTACTTTGATTAAAGCTTGGGTGGCAAGACCAAGGCCGGGGCTAGTGCCGCATTTGGATCAGGTCAGCTCCATGAGTTTTCCCAGTGGCCACGCTTTAAACAGCACTCTGTTTTATCTGGCCTTAGCCTTGGTGTTAGCGCCACTTTTAAAGCAGCGCAGCGCGCAGTGGGGTCTATACGGCTTCGCTTTAATCTCTTCTTTGGTCATAGGCTTGTCGCGCATTGCACTGGGGGTGCATTGGCCTAGCGATGTGCTAGCCAGTTGGATTATCGCTTACGGCTGGTTAGCTTTGTGGGCGATCGCTGCCAAGCATTATTGGCCTCGCGTATTCCCTTAAGCTTGCTTTACGTTGTAACCTCGGGCCGCCATGGTTTTTGCCACGGCGGCCTTAGTTTGTTCTATCACCTGAGGCAAGGCTTGGCTGCTGTCGATTTCAACGATGGGGGCACCGTTAAAAGTCAATTGCGGGGTGATGGCTATTTTGTCGCGTAATAGTTCGCGTCTGTGGTCAGGCTTGCGGGCACAGGCCGTCTCTAAATCCACATTCAAGCGCACCACTAAATCCGGCCTAAAGCTGGTCATCCATTCACACTGAGCTCGTTCTCTTCTAGCTAGCCAGCGTACTAAAAAATTACCTGGCGCGCTAATTGATAAGCCGGTGCCATCGTATGAACCAGGAAATTCCAATTGCGGGTAGCGGTCGGTGACAACAATAAAGCCTTGTTTACGCTGTGCCATCATATGTTTAAAGCGACGCAGTCTACGCAGTGAAAAAGTGTATAAGACCAGCGCGACAAATAAGCCCGGGGTCTTTTTTTCACGCTGTATCTGGGTGCTTTTGGTTTTACGGACGATGAATTGATCCAGCAACTTGCC
>JBEDKJ010000001.1:0-13633 GCA_041172285.1 Pseudomonadota bacterium | reverse complement strand
ATTATCTAGAGCCGAAGGCAAGCGCCAGCCATAATCAACTAAATTTTCCTTACGCGACTTATCGCCCTTGTACATCGCCCCTACTTGCGGCACCGTGACATGGCTTTCGTCAATAATCATCAAGGCATTCGCCGGCAAATAGTCTATCAAGGTAGGCGGCGGATCGCCGGGGTTGCGACCGGATAAATGCCGCGAGTAGTTTTCTATGCCTTTGCAAAAGCCAATCTCGTTGAGCATTTCCAGATCAAATCGCGTGCGCTGCTCTATGCGCGCAGCCTCAACCAATTTGCCGGTTTTGATGTAGAAATCCACCCTATCTTTAAGCTCGTGTTTAATTTTTTCCATGGCCCTCACCGTGGTCTCACGTGGGGTCACGTAATGGCTGGACGGGTAAACCGTGTAGCGGGGAATTTTATTAAACACTTGACCGGTCAGAGGATCAAATAAGGTGATGGACTCAATCTCGTCATCAAACAAGGAAATGCGCACTGCGGTTTCATTGTTCTCTGCAGGAAACACGTCAATTACGTCGCCGCGCACACGGAATGTGCCGCGGCCAAAATCAAATTCGTTCCTATCGTATTGCATGCCCACCAAACGCGAGATCATGTCGCGCTGCGCGATCTTTTCACCTTGCTGCACGTGCAAGACCATGCCATGGTAATCAACCGGGTCACCAATGCCATAAATAGCTGAAACGGTGGCCACGATAATACTGTCTTCGCGCTCTAACAAGGCCTTAGTAGCTGAAAGGCGCATCTGTTCTATGTGCTCATTAATGCTGGAATCTTTTTCTATGAACAAATCACGGGAAGGCACGTAAGCTTCAGGCTGGTAATAATCGTAATACGAAACGAAATACTCCACCGAATTGTTAGGAAAAAACTCCCTGAACTCGCTGTATAACTGGGCTGCCAAGGTTTTATTGGGCGCCATGACGATGGCAGGCCTTCCCGTTCGGGCGATCACATTAGCCATGGTGTAGGTTTTACCCGAACCGGTCACGCCCAATAAAGTTTGAAACTTTAAGCCATCGTTCACCCCTTGCGTTAACTTGTCTATGGCTTGAGGTTGATCGCCGGCCGGCTCAAACGGCTGATACAATTGATACAGACTGTTGGGAAAGGTATGAAACACTGCGTTCTTCAAGGATTTTAATCAGGCGATTTTAACAGCAAAATTAACATTGATCGCCAACAATTAATTTCAGAACTTTGCATTAGTATGACAGTCTGTCAGCATGTTGTTTTTATTAATCTTAAATTTGCACTGGAAGCCTCATGCGTCAATACGCTCTAATTCTATCGCTGTTGTTTGCCATTCAACCGGCTCATGCAATTGATCAAGAAAAAATACTCGCCGCCACCCAAGCCGTGGTCATGATACGCGGCTACAACGATAACGGCGGGCTGGCTTATGGTTCGGGCGTGGTCGTGGCCAACAACAAGGTGTTGACCAATTGCCATATTTTTCGCAGCACAAAACAACCGTGGATAGCCAGAGGCGAAGACACCTACAACATCACCTCAGTGCAAGCAGACCGCTGGCATGATTTGTGTTTAATTGGCACCAGCAACATGCCGTTTAAAGCCGCCATTATCGTAAAGAATCAACCCTTAAATCGCGGCAAGGAAGTCTTGTCCATAGGCCACTCTAACGGCGTACCCAATCCACTAACGTCTATGGGCGTGATTAAATCCACCTACAATTTCGAAGGTTCCCAGGTGATTCGAAGCACGGCTCAATTTCGCATGGGTGCAAGTGGCAGCGGTATTTTTGACTTAGAAGGCAATTTACTCGGCATCAATACTTTTAAAACGCCAGGTCGCCAAGCTTACTTTTATTCCCTGCCCATAGAATGGTTGGAGAACTTAGAAAAGCTTCCGGTAGAAACGCTATTCCCTGTTGTAGGTAAAGCCTTCTGGGAAGAGGAAGACAGCAAAAAGCCTTATTTCATGCAAATTGCCATACCTGAAATTAATCAAGATTGGCCTCGCTTAGAACAAATCTCGCAAAAATGGATAGACGCCGATTCCAAAAATTCCGACGCATGGTATGAGTTGGGTAACGCGCAGGAAAACCTTAATAAAATAGATGAGGCAGAAAAATCTTATAAACAATCCGCCTTATTAGACAGTGGCAACACGGCCTCATTGTTTAGGTTAGGTGTGATTGCTAAAGCTAAGGGCGACACGCAGACCATGCACAACATCAATGTAGCCATCGCCAAAATAGACCCCAGCTTGGCCGATGAATACAGTGCTAGCTTAGGTTGCAATAAAGAATGTTAAGCTAAGCTAGTTAGGTGAAAAGGGCTGCAAGTAGGCAGCCCTTTTTTACGCCCACTGTTTCGAGCTTATTCCTAATCATGCCATTTATGGTTAAAATAACGCCTATTCAATCCACAGCACAAATTGTTTTAAGGACGCCCATTTTGTCATTATCCGCAGCGAATCCAGCCTCGATCTTATCCAAACGCGTTCTATCCATCAAAGAATCCCCCACCCTTGCCATCACGGCAAAAGCCGGCAAATACAAAGCCGAAGGCAGACCTATCATCGGCCTAGCCGCAGGCGAGCCGGATTTTGATACCCCCCAGCACATCAAGGATGCCGCTAAGTTAGCCATAGACAATGGGTTCACAAAATACACCCCAGTAGCCGGCATTCCTGGCTTGAAAAAAGCCATTATTAATAAATTTAAAAATGAAAACGGTTTTGATTACGCACTAAACGAAGTGATCGTTGGCGTGGGCGGCAAACAGACCATCTTTAACCTATGCTTAGCCGTGCTTAACAAAGGCGACGAAGTCATCATACCGGCGCCGTATTGGGTATCCTACGCTGACATTGCACTGGTAGCAGAAGCCACACCGGTCATTATTGAATGCGGCATCGAGCAAGGCTTCAAACTTCTGCCTGCGCAACTTGACGCAGCGATTACGGCTAAAACCAAAATCTTCATGATCAACTCGCCATCCAACCCAACTGGCGCTGTGTATAGTCTGGATGAGCTAAAAGCCTTGGGCGAAGTCCTGTTAAAACACCCACACGTCTTGGTCGCCACCGATGACATGTACGAACACGTGAATTTAACCGGCGATACCTTCTACAACATACTCAATGCGACACCAGCACTTAAAGATCGCTGCATCGTATTAAACGGCGTATCCAAGGCTTATTCCATGACCGGTTGGCGTATAGGGTATGCCGCAGGCCCCGCGTACATCATTAAGGCTATGGAAATTTTGCAATCGCAATCCACCAGCAACGCCACCTCCATATCGCAAGTGGCCGCTCAAGCTGCGCTAGAAGGCCCTCAATCGTGCATTACACCCATGGTCACGGCATTCAAAGAACGTCATCAATACGTGGTGAACCGTTTTAATCAAATGCCAGGGTTAAGTTGCTTAATGGCAGGCGGTGCCTTTTATGCCTTCCCGGATGCCCGTGCCGCTATCGACAGACTGTTCAAGCAAGGCAAAATCAGCGCGCCTAGCGACATGGCCCTTGCAGAATACTTTCTGGAAAAATTTGATGTGGCGGTTGTACCTGGTTCAGCATTCGGTGCGGAAGGTTACTTTCGAATCTCCTTTGCCACCTCCATGGAAAACCTGCAAAACGCGCTAGACCGCATAGAAAAAGCCTTAGCATAAAATTAATTTTTCAATTTAAGCGTTTTAGTTATTGACCAAAAGATGCTTAAACCTTAATATCACGCCTTCACCGATTCCTCGATAGCTCAGTCGGTAGAGCAACGGACTGTTAATCCGTGTGTCCCTGGTTCGAGCCCAGGTCGAGGAGCCAAAATACGAAAAGCCCTGCAGTGATGCAGGGCTTTTGCTTTTCTGCTTGCTTATTCAAACCATCCAATTAGAAGGATGCTTTTTAGGCATACAATGCGACAAACGCTTCTATTTCCTTATCTAGCTCAGCGTAGGCGGTAAGACCGGTTATCCAACGTTTGGGAATGGCATCGACGCCCAAGCTCGCGCCTAATATTGATCCTAACACTGCCCCTCTGTGGCAATTATCGCCACCGACTTGGGTGTTGGCTAGCAATGCACTCTCAAAATCATCATGATAACGGGCTGCGAAGTAAAGCACTGCTGGAAACGACTGGTCTATGTAACAAGCCGGGCTCAGCAAGCGGCCAATAACATCGTGGTCTGATGCCTTATTTTTTCTAACAGCTTGAATCACTTTTGCAGCCGGAAAACCAAGCTTAAAGGCCGCTTCACACGCCATCTCTTGAGTATTGAGGTTTACCTCGTTAACAATATGAAATAACAGCTGACTAAGCTGCAAGGCGTGCTGCTCAAGCAATGAGGAGCGATGGGTAAGGCGCAGTTGCATTAATGCAATTGCATTTGCTGACTCTAAATCGCCCTTACTTACCATTGCACTGATGGCGATAGGCAAGCTGACCATGCCGCCTATGGATGCCGTATCATGCCCCTCGGATCCAGCACACAGCTCAGGCTTTATGCCTGCCGCATAATTAGCAAAAAAATCCCGATGATACGATTCAGCATAGGTATCGTTATGCCGATCTGGCTCCGTCATAAACCTTATGTATTCATGCAAAAAATCCTCGGCATCGTATTGCCCTTTTTTAACCAAGGATCGCAATAATACCCTTGCGCACAATAAATTAAGGGTGTTGTCGCCAGCCTGCATCCCTTGATGGTAGTGCCGATTCTTTTGACCCCAATGGTGTTTTTTTCCCTTAAGGATAACCGATCCGACAATGTCACCCTCTTGGCCCCCTCTGCCCGCTTTCGCTGTATTAGCTAGGGCCATAATGGAATTGGGGTGCATGTCTTTTGGCGCTTGGTAATCGCGACTCTCGCCAAAATCCTGCCACAGTGCAGCAATGTTGTAATACCAATGAACTGGCATCGCCAATGCATCGCCAACGAATGCTCCCCATAACAATCCTCGCAGACGATCTGCCCTGTTAATTTGCTTACCCGTCATTCATGACCCTTTTTGCTGTTTAATATTAAAATGCTGGATTGAGGCCGCCATTGCTTACCTAAGCTCCTAGTCATGGATTAAGCTTGCGTTAAGCCTATTAAAGTAACCTGCCACATAAACCATCGATTTCGTTAAGGTATGTGGGCATGGCTGATAAATAACAATTGAAATTGATCGCCCATAGACAGAACTAGTTTTTAAAATTCGCATCAGACGGGTGCTTAAAAAAATTTTAAATGGAAAATTAAAATGCTAACTTGGCAAGATATTGAAAAGTTTGTAACACAAGGCAACCCTACTGCCGATCAACGCGTGCTAAAAACCGGCGAGCAATGGCGCAGCTTATTGTCGCACGACGTATTCGATGTAACCCGCAATGCTGGCACCGAGCGACCATTTAGCTCCCCCATGTGCACGCACTTTGAACCCGGCATTTACGCTTGCGCATGTTGCGACAGCCTGCTGTTTGATTCAACGGAAAAATTTGACTCAGGCACAGGTTGGCCTTCTTTTACGCAACCGATCAAGCCAAATAGCGTCGCTTATTTTAATGACGACAGCCTGAATCGCATGCGCGTGGAAATTACCTGCAACTGCTGCGATGCACATTTAGGCCATGTCTTTCCTGATGGTCCCGCCCCTAGCAAACTGCGTTATTGCGTCAACGCACTCTCACTTAAACGACAGGCCTAAGTGTTAAGTTATTCAGCGCCCATGCAGGTCAAGCCTAAGTTTGCGATTGCTGAGCACGCCACATTTCGGCATAAGACAACCCTAAGGCCAACAATGCGTCGTGCGTGCCACGTTCGATAATTTTACCTTCAGCCATGACCAAGATTTGATGGGCATGGGTGATGGTGGACAAGCGGTGGGCAATAATCAACGTGGTGCGGTTTTTAGCCAGCTCATTTAATTCTTTTTGTATGGAGCGTTCTGTTTCGGAATCCAATGCCGAGGTCGCTTCATCAAACACCAATAGGGCTGGGTTTTTTAACAGGGTTCTGGCTATGGCCACGCGCTGCTTTTCCCCTCCGGATAACTTGAGCCCGCGCTCGCCCACATCCGTGTCATAGCCTTTCGGTAAACGGCTAATGAAATCGTGAATTTGGGCAGACTTGGCAGCTGCTTCAATTTCTTGCTGGGTTGCACCGGGCTTTCCGTAGGCGATGTTAAAGCCTATGCTGTCATTAAACAGCACGGTGTCCTGCGGGACTATGCCGATCGCTTGCCTAAGGCTGGCTTGTTGGAGGGACTTGATGTCCTGTCCATCTAAATAGATGGCTCCGCCTTGCACATCGTAAAATCGAAACATCAGCCTGGATAAAGTGCTTTTCCCTGCCCCACTTTGCCCTACCACAGCGGTGGTTTGGCCAGGCAACATCTCAAAACTAATGTCGTTTAATATGCCGCGGTTTGCTTCATAAAAGAATGCCACTTTATCGAACACAACGTGTGGCCCTAACTCGGGATTGTGAATTTTTAACAGCGGCGCATTGGGCTCGTCAGCGATCTCTTGATCGGTTTGCAGCAAACTGAACATGCGATCAATGTCCGTCAGCGATTGTTTCATCTCACGATACAGCACGCCTAAAAAATTCATTGGGATATACAGTTGTATCATTAACACGTTCACCAACACCAAGTCACCTATGGTCATTTGCCCGCGGCTAACGCCTTGACTGGCTAAACCTAAGATCAGCACCAAACCAAGCACGATGATACTTTGTTGGCCAAAGTTTAAATAAGCCAGTGACTTTTGCGATTTGATGGCTGCTTGCGCGTATTTTTTTAGATTGGCGTCATAACGATCGGCTTCGTAAGCCTCATTGCCAAAATACTTAACCGTTTCAAAATTAATCAATGCATCCACCGCCCTTTGGTTGGCTTTGGAATCCAGGTTATTCATTTCTCGTCTAAAGTGCGTGCGCCACTCGGTCACCTTGACGGTAAACACCACGTAACACACCAGGGCAATGAAGGTTACCACCACAAAAGCGATGTCGTAGGCATAGGAGAAGTAGCCTAGCACCATGGCCAATTCAATTAGGGTGGGGATGATGCTGTATAAAGAAAACGAGATCAAAGACTGAATACCACGCGTGCCACGCTCAATATCACGGGTCATGCCGCCAGTTTGACGAGATAAATGAAAGCGCAAGGACAAGGCATGCAAGTGATTAAAAACTTGCAGGCCCACCTGCCGCACTGCGTGCTCAGTGACTTTAGAAAAAATCAATTCGCGCAACTCTGAAAACAGCGAGGCAGACAATCGTAACAATCCGTATGCCACAATCAAACTAACTGGCACCACCAATAGCGCTTTGGGTATGGTCTGTATGCTCATCGCATCGACTATGTGCTTAAGCAGGATCGGCACGCCTAGGTTGGCCGCCTTAGCCGCGACGAGGCAAATAATGGTAAAGATAATGCGTGCTTTGTAAGCGCTTAGGTAAGGCAGTAAGTTTTTAACCACTTGCCAGTCTTGCTGTTGGCGAGTTGCGGCCATGGCATGGGCTTCTGTTTTAAAGTGTTGCATAAGCAGGCGTTGATTCAATCCCAGTTGCTGTTGTTAAAGAAGCATGCCTTAGCTGCGTTGCTGCAAGGCTAATTTTAAGCGCTCTAGCGCTGCCATGACCTCGGATTTAGGCATGCCTATGTTCATGCGCATAAACCCCTCTCCAGCGCTACCAAACAAGCTGCCAGGAGACAGGCCCAATCCGGCTTCTTCTATAAAAAAACGCCTTAAGGCCGCGTCATCCAACCTCAACTTTCGGCAGTCCAGCCAGAGCAAATAAGTGCTTTCTGGTGGCAACACATTTAACTCTGGCATGCCGGATTGAATGAAGGTTACGGCCTCATCCCTAGTGGTTTGCAAATACAGCATGAGCGCATTTAACCAATCGCCGCCTTCACGGTAGGCCGTTTCAAAAGCCAGCGTATTAAAGGGATTGGTAACCGACACGCCGAGCTTATTTAAATGCGATTCAATTGCCTGGCGGTGAAGCGTATTTGGCACGATTAAGGCAGAAAGCCCTAAGCCTGGAATGTTAAAGGTTTTGCTCGGCGAAACGGCCGTGATAACACGGCAATTGTCTTCAAAATCGGCTTTGGATTCTGCTGAGTTATAAGCAAGCTGAGCTAGCATGTGGTGTTGCGCATTGGTATACACTAAGTCTGCGTGTATCTCATCGGCCAGCACAATTAAATCGTGCTTATTGGCAATATCCAGCACACCATTCAGCTCGTCTTTCCGCCATACCCGACCAACAGGATTGTGTGGCGAACACAACATCAGCATAGTGGCATCGGATGCGCAGGCAGTTAAATCGCTGAGGCACATTTTGTATTGCAGGTTGGCCACATCGTCGTCATCCAAAAGCAAGGTATTTTCAATTAAACGACGATTCTGATTACTGACCGCAGAAAAGAATGGGAAATACACCGGCGGTTGGACAATCACACCGTCATTTTCTGCAGTTAATGCCGCCACGACAGCGTTAAGCGATGGCACCACCCCAGGCGTGAGCACTATCCACTCGCGTTTAATTTGCCAACCGTGTTTCGCCAACAACCAATCCATGAGTGACTGATAGAGGCTCTCAGGCGCAAGGCTGTAGCCAAAGACAGGATGCATCGCTCTGGCTTGCAGTGCTTTAGCAATCGGTTCAGCGACAGCAAAATCCATATCGGCCACCCACATAGGGGTGACGTCATCGCGACCAAAGGTGGCCAACCTGGCATCGTATTTTAGTGATGCCGTGCCCTCACGTTGAACGCTTTGGTCAAAACCATGGATCAAAGCACACGCTCCCAAAGCGTCACTTCACTCAAGCTATGTTGGAACTTGTGCCGCGTTTCACGGATAACAAAAGGGATCTTGGTCGGCTCTTGCATGAGTTTGAAGTGATGCCCAAGCACCGCTTTAAGGCCATCCAATGTCGTCACGTTTTCACCGTCTTGTTTAAAGCCACCTAACCACTCCTCTTTCGGCGTGTGCTCTTCCAACCACGTATAGGGCGACGTAATCATCAATACGCCCCCTACATTTAAACGTTGGTGTATATCGGCGAGAAATTGACGTGGGCTGTAAAGGCGATCAATTAAGTTGGCGGCTAAGACAAAATCGTAGCCAGTGAATTGCGGTTTAAGGTTGCACGCATCGCCTTGCCAAAAATCCACTTTATGCGCCACCTCATCCAATTTTAGCTCGCGCAAGCTGCGTTCTTGATAGCCTACTAGATCGCCCTCGTTCACCATGGTATAGCGCAATATACCTTGCTGCGCTAGTTTCAGCGCCAAGCCTATAAACCTGGCTGAAAAATCTATGCCGGTGACATGATCGAAATGCTGAGCCAACTCGAAGCTAGCGCGTCCGGTCGCACAACCTAAATCCAGCGCGGTTTTTCTCGGCTTGCCTTGCATCTGCTTTTTGGCAAAATCACTGAGCGCCTTAGGGAAGTTGGGCACACCGAAATAGCTGTCGCCGTAATGAAACTCGGCGTACTCAGACAGCTGTTTATCGGATTCATAGTGCGAAGCGTTATTTTCAATTGGGGTATCGGTCACAATGTAGCGGAATCCTGCGTGTTGAAAGAAATGGCGTCTGAATGCATAGCGTGCACTTTTTAGCGCTTCGTTGCCGGTTGAAATCCAAGAGCCGCCTTTAATGAGGTTATGACGGCCATCAAAGGTCGGTGTGGTGAAATCGTCATACAGCGGGTGCACCTTAAATCCATCGTAGGGGTATATCGGCGTTTCGGTCCATTGCCATACATTACCCACCACATCATACAGGTCGCCATGCGCAAATGCGTCGACCGGGCATGCCGATGCAAAGTGATCCAAATACAGATTGGCATGCTTACCGCTGCTCAGGTCTTCATCTGACAAGCCGGCATGGGCATACAGACTATACCATTCGTTCTCGGTTGGCAGGCGAACTGACTGGCCGGTTTGCGCAGTCAGCCATAAGCAAAATGCCTTGGCTTCGTGGTAATTGACTTCCACCGGCCAATTCCATGGCATGGCTATTTCCTCTGTCATTAACCTGAGCTTCCAGCTAGATCCATCCTTGACCCAAAACTCGGGGTGCTCAGCATGGCTGTATCGTTTCCAAGCCAAGCCTTCCTCCGGCCAATATTGATCTGCCTGATAGCCACCGGCTTCCACGAAGCGAAGAAATTCGGCATTGGAAGTCAGGTACTTGGCCGCTTGAAAGCCAGGGCAATGCACGTTAGACAGGCCGTATTCGTTATCCCAACCGTAGTGTTTGGCTGATTTGTTTAACACGCTGTCGAACGCAGGAATAGGCACCAGTGAATTTGCCGGCGCAATCGAATTCACCAGTTGGCATGGGCGCCAATTGGCTGATGGCTGCACGTAGCGGATATCGTGCTGGCGTATCAACACCGAGCTGGTCTCTAAGTGGATGCGCTCATGCTCTATGCCCATCAATATGGGCCACCAGGGGCTTTCCCAATCTATGCTTGGCGTGAGCGGCATGCTCGTGATGAGCTGGTCTACCACTTGCCGCACCTTAGCACGGTAGGCTTTGACTGCATTGGGAGTGGGCCAATCGTAGTTCTTATCATTCACGTCGTCCCAACCCATCTCATCGACACCCACGGCAAACATGGATTCAAATTGAGGGTGCACGCGCTCGGTGATTAAGCCCGCTAAAATTAATTTGTTGATAAAAAAAGTATGCGTATGGCCGTAATAAAAAATAAGCGGATGCCGTAAATTGATAGGCTTGATGTAATAAGCCTGCTCGCTACTTAATGCCTCAAATAAGCTTTCGTATAAATCAGAAGTTTGGTGAAAGTAAGTTCGGATCTGCTCTCGCGTGATCGACGTCATTTCACTGCTTATATCTATGCTGCGGTTTGGAAGTGTGTTCATGCTTTATTCATAATAGATTGACGATTGATTTAAGCTAGGCTTGTACTGAAATTTTATAACAAGCATGGGATAACTGCTTGTTCTGCATTAAATGCGTCCTTTATGACTAAAGAAATTTATTTTACGTTCACCACTCCTTGGAATTTTTATTAATTTAGGCTTTATGCCAGCTTGATATGGATAGACCAGCAAGTCAGCCAGCCTATTTTGCGCTAGAACTGATAACTGCCGCCAATTTCAAGATTGCGCTCTACCCCAGGGAAAATACCATCAGGGTTGCGGCTGGCAATGTAGTTTTTATTGGCAAGGTTACGCACCGACGCAAACAAGGACAAGTGTTTATCAAACGCGTAATTAGCATTTAGATTAAAGACCGTGTAAGCCGCAATTTTGCCTTTGGTGCCGTCATCGGTTTCAATTAGCGTATTGGCCGCATCGGCGTATTGGCTGCTTACATGATAAGCACCAAGGTTAAGCTTGAGCTCGCCGACTTTATAGCCAATATTTAGGTTGGCAGTTAGTTCAGGCGCATAAGGCAATCGATTACCCTTAGGCCCAAGGCTGGCATTTTTAAATTCCGCCGTCGCCACGTAGGTACCATTGCCATCTATTTGCCAGCCCGAGCCTAGGTCGTAGGCTAGAGCAAATTCCAATCCTTGGTTGAGTGTTTTCCCGCCATTGGCGCTAGCCACACCTGCCGATAACGTTTGATTAATGATTTGATTGTCAAAATCCATATGGAATGCTGTGGCTTCGTAGCTTAATTTTTGCATGGCACCGCGCAAGCCTATCTCGTAATTGACGGAACGCTCGGCATCCAGTTGCTGATCTACGCCATCATTGCTAATGGCAGTGGCAGTCATGGCCGGTGAAAAGCCTTTAAAGGCACCGGCAAATACTTGCGCATGCGGCATTACTTGCCAGGTGGCGCCTAGGCCAGGCATAAATTCGGTATTATTTGCCGTACCGGTACTATTTTTTGGCACATTATCTAATTCATGAATGGCGCGTTTCTGCTGGTACTTTTCCATGCGCAAGCCTGGGGTAAGTGCCAAATCGTGCGTCAACTCAACACGATTCTGCACATACAATGCTAAACCCGTTGCTTTTTCCGTGATGCTATCGGTTAAATCACCAGTGCGTGCATTCGGGTCAGTTTTAGAGCGCACGGTCAAGTTAGTCATATGGTCGCTGTGTAAGCGCACGCCTATTTCCGTTTCATTTTTCAGGCCAAAACTGTTGTGCTCAATGAAAAGACGGCTATCCACGCCCAACATTTCAAAATCACGCTTACGCCCCGTCATGCAATATTGGCTAGCCGATAAGCTGGAATCGCAAGGCCTAAACGTTGTGCCATTGGCGTTTTTAGACTGCACGTCTCGACGCCAGAAATCCCGACTCAATTGCGTCCAATACATCAAGGTATTGAGTTTAACTGCACTGCTTATATGCCACTCGTGGTTAATATCGAATGACTCTCGATCGGTAATAAAGTAATCATTGGGCGCTGGATTTTTATCGGGATTGTTACGGTACTCATTTTTGCGTAAACCCACGTAAGAGGTGTTCACCTCATTATCATAATGCGTGAATTTAGCACTTAACCATTGATCATCATTAAGCTGCCGGCCGCCTTTAAGCACTATATCGTTCATGTCAAAGCCATTATGGCGGAAGCCATCGCCACGCGATGTGATGGCACTGATGCCGGCGATGGTATCTGCCGACTCACTAATGCCGCCTGCATCTATGCCCAACAAACCGTAACCGTGTGAGCCGGTTTTAGCGGTTATTTTGACGCCCTCTTGTGGATCTTTTGTTTTGTAGTTAATTACCCCGCCTATGGTGGTGGGTCCGTAACGCAACCCAGCGGCGCCTTTAAGCACCTCTATGCTTTGCATACGCTCTATTCGAGGGCTGTAATACGATTCATTCGCCAAGAAAAGACCGGGCGCAACCGGCACACCGTCCTCGAGCACAAGTAACTTTTGACTGCGATTGGGATTCAGTCCACGCATCCCGATATTGGGTATAAAGCCGTAGCCTTCTTCTTCCCGAATAACGATACCCGGCACAGCTTTTAATGCATCCTGAGTGGATAAAGGCTGCTTAAGCGCTAGCGCTTCTTTTTCAATTACTGCCACGGAACCAGGCAGCTTGCTGATGGCTTGCTCGTCACCGCCTATTACATTAATGCGCGGTAAGTTAAGCTCTTCAGCCAGCACTGAGCAGTTCACTAAAAATAGCGCATGCATTCCTATTGCTATTTTTTTTAAGTTTGAATCAAATGACTTTTTTTTCATGTCTTTTTGGAGCCGTATTGGATTGATGAATGCAATTATAGATGATAATCATTATCATTTACAATATTTTTATTTTTGATGGCTCTACATTCCACATAATTACGGCTGCCAACTAAACAAGGAACTTAATGAGATAAATTAAATTCATAGCAATGAAGGATAAAAAATTAGATCATGAGATAAATATGAATAAAGCAAATAAGTTAAATAAGGAAATAAATCTTATTGAGCATGACCTATCCAGGATCATAGAAATGGCATGGGAAGACAGGACCCCTTTTGAAGCGATATTGCACAACTACAATTTAGATGAAAGCGCTCTAATGAAATTAATGCGCGCCAATCTAAAATTCAGCAGCTATAAATTATGGCGAAAACGCGTAAAAACCAAGTCCATTAAACACCTCAGTCTCCGCTCTAAAGAAGTAACTAGGGCCTACTGCCCTACCC